>JBJXGC010000354.1:0-2913 GCA_046154545.1 Dehalococcoidia bacterium
GCCGAGGACGACCTCGACGGGCTCGTCGGCGCCTGGACGGCGACGCGGAACAAGTTCGAGGCCGCCGAGGCGTTGCGGACGGCGGGCATCCCCGCTGCAGCCGTCCAACGGCCCGGCGAGCGCATCGACCAGGACCCGGACACCGCCGCCTGGGGCCTCTGGCCGACCGTGCACCACACCGAGATGGGCGATGTGCGGGTCGATGGCATCCCCGTCCACCTCTCCGAGACGGACTGGACGATCAATCGCGGCGCGGGCTGCCTCGGCGAACACAACGACCAGGTCTACGGCGGCATATTAGGCTTGGGCGCGGCCGAAATCGCGGCGCTTCGGACGGAGGGTGTGATATGAGCGGGCCACTGGCGGGACTCCGGGTCATCGAACTGTGCGACGAACGGGGCGCCTTCGCGGGCAAGCTCCTCGCCGACCTCGGCGCCGAGGTCGTCAAAATCGAACCGCCCGGGGGCGATAAGACACGCACCTACGGGCCGTTCCTGGAGGACAAGCCCGGCCTCGAACGCAGCCTCTACTTCTGGCACTACAACACCAGCAAACGCGGCCTGACCCTGGACACGGAGGGCGCCGAAGGGCGGGCCATCCTCGGGCAGCTACTGGCGAAAGCGGACATCTTCCTCGAGAGCATGGCCCCCGGCTACGTGGCCGCCGCCGGGCTGGGCTACGAGGCGCTCCGGGCCGGGAACCCGGGCCTCATCATGTGTTCGATCGCCCCCTTTGGCCAGCACAGCCCCCGCCGGGACGAACCGGCGACCGAGATGACGATCGGGGCGAACGGGGGGTTCGCCTGGATGAACGGCTACGACGACCACACCCTGCCCCCGGTGCGGGGCGGCGGGAACCAGGGCTACCAGACCGGCTGTCACTTCGCCGTCATGTCGATCCTCGCGGCCGTGCTCTTCCGGGACGCCGGCGGCACCGGCCAGTACATCGACGTGAACATGAACGCCGCCGCCAACGTGACGACCGAAGCCGGGAGCTACACCTGGCTCGTGAACCAGGGCACGACCCAGCGCCAGACGGGGCGCCACGCCGGCGTCACCCCGAGCATGCCCTCGCAGGTGCGCTGCGCCGACGGCCGCTACGTGAACACCGGCATCCCGCCCCGGCGCCCGGAGGAGTTCGGCCGGCTGCTGGAGTGGATGAAGACGCTCGGCCTCACGGACGAGTTCCCGCTGATTCCCATGCTCGAACTGGGGAGCAAGCGTGAGCGGATCGACCTCTCGCGGATCGCCGAGGACGCGGAGGTGCGGGAGATCTTCGGGGCCGGCCGCCAGGCGTTCGACTTCGTCGCCAGCCGCATCCCGGCCTACGACTTCTTCAGCGGCGGCCAGCAGCGCGGCTTCCAGGTTGGGATCGTCTATGCCCCCGAAGAGGTCTTCACCGACCCGCACTTCGTCGCCCGGGGCTGGCCCACCGAGGTCGAGCACCCCGAACTGGGCCGCTCGCTCACCTACCCCGGCGCACCGATCGCTTTCGGCGCGGGCGAGTGGGCGATCCGCCGCCGCGCCCCCCTCCTCGGCGAGGACACTGCCGAGGTCCTCGCCACGATCGGCATCGACGCGGCCAAACTGGCGGTGCTGCGGGAGCGCGGCGTCGTCTAACCCGGCGACGGGGCCTTTGCTCCACCCGGACGAGCATTCGATTCTTGGCGGGCCTTGGCGATCCTGGCGGCTTGGCGTTTCATCCGCCGTCAGGCGCGGCCTTGCACCCGGGTCAGCCGCCGAAGCCCGGCAGCACCTTCGTCTTGAAGAGGTCTATCGACTTCATGTTCACTTCATGCGGGATGAGGCCGTTGTAGAACCACGCGAAGATCCACTCTACCGGCGTGGTGTTGAGGAGTGCCTCCATCTGGCGGCGGACAGTATCGACGCTGCCGACGAGGACCATGCCGTTGGCGAGCATCTCATCGGGGGTGGGCCGCTCCTTGCCCGGCTCCTGGAGCACATCGCCGAAGTGGAAGGGGGCGAACCAGGCGGCGCCACAGAAGTTGGCCCCGTTCCGCCAGTGGTAGATCGCCTCCTCGTCCGTGTCGGCGACGATGACGTCGCGGAGGACGCCGAGGCCCTGGCCCGGCTCCAGTGCCCGGCCGCGGGCCGTCGCCTCCTCACGGTAGACCTCGTAGAGCCGGTTCTGAAGCTTCGCGTGCATCGTCGGAAGGATGGCCGTGACCTCTTCACGGGCGCACCAGCGGATCGTGTTCTCGCTCGAGGCGAACGGCTGGAAGATCGGCGGATGGGGCATCTGCAACGGCTTGGGGACCACCCCGATTTCGCGGACGATGTTGTTCTCGTCGAGGCCGGCGCCGAAGCGGCGGGTCGCTTCGATATCCCAGGGCGTGCCATCGACGGGCACCTGCCAGTACTTCCCTTCGTAGCGCATCATGTCCTGGGTCCAGGCCTGCTTGATGATGCGGAAGTGCTCCTCGAAGGCGGCCCGGTTCGCCTCGTCGATCGCGTCGTGCTGGCCCGGGGTGGCGCCGTGGATGCCGTGGAGCTGCTGGGCCATGACATCGACCCAGCGCCGCTGGTAGCCGCGGGCGAAGCCGGCGTTGGCCCGGCCGCCGCTCATGTGGTCGAGCATGGCGATGTCTTCGGCCACACGCAGGGGGTTCTGGGCGGGGAGGACGACGCCGAGCTGGCCGACGCGGATGCGCTTCGTCTGCATGGCGATGTAGAGGTCGAGCATCACGGGGTTATTCGAAAGCTCGAACCCCTCGACGTGGAAGTGGTGCTCGGTGAACGAGATCGAGTCGTAGCCGAGCTCGTCGCCGAGCTGGGCCTCGGCCGTCACTTCGCTGAGCATCGCCTGGTAGAGGTCGCGGCGGAGTCCGGCCATCCCCTTCTCCACATCCTGGCGCGAACCGACGCCGGGGAGATAGAACATGCTGACTTTCAT
>JBJXGC010000009.1:0-12475 GCA_046154545.1 Dehalococcoidia bacterium
CGGGTGACATTCGTCACCCGGCCTTCTCTTTTTGTTGCCACGATCAGCCGAAGAGTCCACTATGAACCAGCGGCAGGGTATCCAGGCGGCAACGATCGAGTGAACGAACAGCCTTCTCGCCTCCCCACGCTCCGAGCCCTGACCGGCCTCCGCGCCTTCGCGGCGGCCTGGGTCGTCCTCTACCACTTCCGGGACGACGTGAAACGGCTGTTTCCGGGCAGTGAGCCAGCCTGGCCGTTCCTCGACTCCGGCTACGTAGGCGTCGATATCTTCTTCATCCTCAGCGGCTTCATCATCGCCTACACCTATCTGGGCCAGTTCGAGACCGTCCGGCCGAGGGCCTATGGGCGCTTCCTCTGGCTGCGGCTGGCGCGGCTCTACCCGGTGCACCTCTTCACGCTCGCCCTCTTCACCCTCATCGTGATCCCGGGCCACGTCCAGGACGCGAGTCTTTCGGAGGTCGGCGGCGTGTTGCGGCTGGAGGACTTCCGGCGCCAGCTCCTGCTCGCCCACGGCTGGGGGACGACAGGGAACCACGCCTTCAACTACCCGGCCTGGTCAATCAGTGTTGAGTGGTTGGCCTACCTGGTCTTCCCGATCGGGGCGCTGGTCCTGGCCCGCTTCCGGACGAAGCGGGCGATGGCGGGAGGCCTGGTCGCGGCGTTCGTCTTCAACATCGTCTCATTCCAGCTCATCGACGCCGCCGGGCAAACAGGCCAGATCATCTGGGTGCGGATCATCGGCGAATTCGCTGCCGGTTGCTTCTTGTTCCTGCTCTGGCGCGGCCGCTGGGCCGCCGGCGCCCCATGGGCGATGTGGACGCCCGTCCTCGCCGGCGCGAGCGTTGCCGCGACCCTCGTTTTCGAAACGCGGTACGGCGAGATTGCACCGGTGCTGGCGGCGCCCCTCTACGGGCTCGCCATCCTCGGCCTCGCCTATCAGCGTGACTGTGTGGGCTGGCTCATGGCGCTGCCGCCACTCGTCTATCTCGGCGAGGCCTCATACTCGCTCTATATGACGCATGCCCTGGTCCAACGGTTCGCCTGGGAGTACATCCCGTCAGCGGACTTTGTTTCGGATAGCCTCGCACTACGCGGGTTGGTGCTGGCCAGCTACGCCGCGCTCCTGGCGGGGATGGCGGTGCTCACCTATGAACTGGTCGAGCAGCCCTCACGCAACCTGATGCGGCGGCTCACATCCTCACGCACACGCGGGCGTCAGCCGGACGCCGGACGCACGGCGGCAACCGATGCGAAGCCGTATGCCGCGCCCCAGCCCCAAGACTACCCTCGCGCCGGGCGTTTCTAGAACCGGTGTCTATCGCGTACGGCGGGATCATCGCGTTCGCTTTCCGGGGGCTCAACCTGCTCGCCGCCGCCGGCACGATCTTTCTCGCGACCCATCAGCTCGCTGAAGACGACTTCGGCCTCTTCGCACTCGGTCTGATCGTCGTGGGGATTGCCAATGCGGCCACTGGCGGACTTACGGCTGCAACGGCCTACCAGATCGCAAATCAACGCAAGCCGGCTGGCGTCGCCTTCCTCAACGGCGCGGCGATTGGCTGTGGTGTGGGGGCCGGGGCCATCATAGCCGCCCTTGTCGCGTCAGTATTCGGGAGCGGTGACCTGCAGCTCGTCGCCCTCCCGGTCGGCCTCGCGGCCACTGCCGTGATCATCAACAGCGCCACAGCCGGCGCCTTCCTGGGCCGGGAATCGCTCGTCCGCTACAACGTCGCCCTTGTGGCCCCGCCACTCCTCGCGCTCACCGCCATCGCGGTTACGTTCGTGATCCTGGGACGGCGGACGCCTGAGGATGGCCTCGCCGCGTACGCCGTAGGGCAGTGGCTGGCTCTGGTCCTGATGTGGGCGAGCGGCCGGGCGATACTCTTCCGCGACCTCCGTCTCGAGCGCCCGGTGATGGGCACGATCCTCCGGTTCGCCGTCCTCGCCGGGTTGAGCAGTGGCGTCTCGTTTCTCAACTACCGGGCCGATTCGTTCGTGCTGAAGTACTTCGAGGGCAAAACCGGGGTTGGCGTTTACGTCGTGGCGATCTATTTCGCGGAGTCTGTCTGGCAGGTGAGCGGTTCTCTTGCACTGGCAACGTACGCGCGCATGGGGTCGCTCGCCCGGGCCGAGGCCGTGCAGTTGGCAACGCGGGTGATGCGCCACAGCCTGGTCCTCGCGGCACTCGTCTGCCTGGGGCTTTTCGCCATTGCCGGGACTCTCGAGTCGGTGTTCTTCAGCAAGCAAGAGGGGATGGCCACAGCATTGCGTTTGCTCCTCCCCGGCGTCCTGGTCTACTCCCTCGCCCAGTCGTACTCCGGGTTCTACACCTATCAGCGCGGTCTCCCCTGGGTTGCCGCGGTGGTCGCCGCGGTCGGCCTCGCCGTTGATATGGTCCTCGCCGTGGCGTTTATCCCGGTGATGGGGGTCAATGGTGCGGCCCTTGCGAGCAGCATCGCCTACACCGTCGCCATACTGGGCGGCCTCGCCGTGTTCTTCCGCAAGGAGCACATCAGCCCCCTCGAAGTCTTCCACTTTGGCCGACGGGACCTGGACGACTATCGATCGCTCGCCCTGCGGTTGCGGTCAGCTGTCGGACGCGGATGAGGCGCGACAGCCCGCCACCGATGGGCGCCGCCCATGGCCCGGGAAGCAGCCGGCACGTGGTGCCGCTGCGCGCTTAACCGGCGCCGTGGCACCATGGAGCTACTTCGTCCCAAGGAACCCGCCGTGACCCACCCCGAACTCCCATCCCTCCCCGGCAGCCCCAAGGAGATCCCCGGGCCTGAGCAGGCCATGCTCAAACTCTCCTACGGCGTCCACGTCATCGGCTCCTTCAGCAAGGCGGGCGACCTGAACGCGATGATCGCCGACTGGGTGATGCAGGTCTCCTTCAAGCCGCGGCTGGTGGCCGTCGCCATCGAGAACGACGCCCGGACCCTCCGGTTCATCCGTGAGACGAGCGTCTTCAGCGTGAACCTGCTCCACGAAAAGGATGGCATGGAGATAGCCCGGGCCGTCGTCATGCCCTCAGAGTCGAAGAAGGTGCGGGGGAGGCCGGAGGAGATGCAGTCGCTGGTCTTCAACAAGCTCGAAGGCCTCGCCTACGGCATCCACGACAACGGCTGCCCCGTCCTCGACGAAGCCCTCGGCTGGTTCACCTGCGACGCCGAGCAGTTCCTGACGACCGGCGACCACACCATCGTGGTGGGCAGGGTGACGGACGGCGAAGTAATCCGCGCGGGCGAGATGCTGATCGAGCGGGACCTCGGCTGGGAGTACGCCGGCTGAGCGTCCGGCGATGACGCGCTTCAGCCCGAGCCGTAGGCGTCCAGCAAGGCCGAAACGGAGCTGCGTTCCACCCACGCTCGGCGCTCGACGGTGTAATCACCGCCACCGTATCCAAACTGGGAAAGAAAGCGAAGCGTGTCGGTGACCCCCAATTCGCGGACCAACACGCCCACGGCCTCGTCGGTGACCTCCGTCAGTGGGCGAAGTCGTGCGTTCATGCCGTCACCTCCATCAATAGCTCGACCACCGAAACCGCCCGCATGTCGCCAAGCTCCATCACGCGAGCCCGGGACAAGAGTCGATCGTCGCAGATAGCAAAGCGGTCTGCACCCAGTTCCAGCGCCGCCGAGATGTGGAGAGCATCCATGCCGTGGACGCCCGTCCCCTCAAGTTCAAGGGCACGACGCCGCCAGCCGGCGGCATTAGGCCTTGTGCCCCTTGCCAGCGCTCGAATCGGACCGAGAATCCGCTGCCGCTCCATCGGAGCGCGCTGCGCCTCAAGATCCAGGGCGCCGGACCAAAGGAGGTCGAGTTCGTTGGCCTCAACGAGTCGCAGCAACCCCAACATCGCTTCGGTCTCGACGCGAATGCGAACCTGAGCCTGATCGTCGAGCGGACGCTGCAGCACACACATGTCCAGATACACCTTCAATTAAGTCATGCTAGCAAAAGCGCGCAAACCCGTCCCCATTTCACCGTGCGTGACCTCGGCTGGAGTACGCCGGGTGAGCGTCCTGAGTCCTGAGTCCTGAGTCCTGAGTCCTGAGTCCGACGATGGTCGATATCAGGCCCCGGCGGCCGCTGCCTGCTGCATCTGGGCCTGCATCTGGATCATCTGCTGCATCATCAGCAGCTTCTCCTTCGTGAAACCCTGGGACATGAGGTCGTTCAGCGCGTAGACGGCGCCCGTCTCGTCGTCCCGCCGTTTCTGGTAGGTGGCCATAGCAGCCTCCATCTCTTCGCGGCCCGAGAAGGCGGCGTCGAGCGCCTCCGAGAGGTACTCGGCGTCGCGGAAGCAGTCGTTGATGCCCTGGCCGAGGGTCGGGTCCTTGAGATAGCCTGCGTCGCCGACGAGGGCCCAGCCGGGGCCATAAGGCTTGCGGTAATAGCTCGTGTAGCCGGGCCAGCCCATGATCCGGTCCTCGCGCTTCTTGTTCTTCAGGCGCTCCTGGAGTTCGGGAAGCTGGGCACAGCTCTCCTCCATCGACTTCTCGGGGTCCTTCTTCCGCTCCTCCCACTCTTCCACGGGCCAACCGGCGGCGAGACAGACCTGGCCATCGTTCGTCGGGAAGAGGGCCGCGAAGCCGCCGCCGGTGTTGCCGTGGAACTCCATGCCATCGGCCTCGGCCACGCCGCTGTAGTAGGAGTAATAGGCGCAGTTGCGCGGGGGAATGGTGTTGTATTCCACCGCCGCGACGGCCTTCGCAACATGCGAGTACTTGCCGTCGGCCCCGATCACGACCCGCGCCCGCTCGATCACCTCCGGGTTGTCCGCCGTCTGGCCGCGGACGCCGACGACGCGCCCGTCCTCGACGAGCAACTCCTGCATGGAGAAGCCCTCGCGCACTTCAGCCCCCGCTTCCCGGGCGGCATCGACCAGGATCTTGTCGAGCACAGTCCGGCGCGGCGCGATGTTCGGGTAGGGACTCGGGCCGAAGCTGAGCTTGAACTCCTCCTGGTCCAGCCAGATGCTGAGGCCGCCCTTGCACTGCGTGACCCCGGTGGCGAGGACGCGGTCGAGGAGGCCCCACTTGTGCAGCCGTTCGGCCGCGTCGCCGGCGAAGGCGTGCGTGGAGAGGATGTCGCTGGGGAAGGTCATTCGGTCGACGACCAGGACCTTGTAGCCCTTCTGGGCGAGGAGCATGCCTGTCGGTGAACCGGCGCAGCGGGCGCCGACGATGATCGCGTCGTACATTCCTTCGACCTCCACGAGTATCCGCGCATTCTATCGCGGACGCCTGCGGAAGGGGCGGCACGTTAGCGCCCTTGGTAGGCGTCCGTTTCTTGCGCGCAGGCAGCCAAGGGGGCGGCGGCCTGTACCCTCTTCCAAAACGTTTCCTTGACGGCGGGCGTGGTACCCTGCCGCCGAAGTACTCGGGGGGATGACGATGATGCTGACCCGGAAATCTATGACCCGCTTTGGCGTGCTCGGCGCGGTGCCGCTGGCGGCCCTCGGACTCGCGGGCGGGGTGCTCCTCGTCCAGGCGCAGGATAGTTCGCCGTCCACGGCAAGCGCCCAGGCTCCGGCCCAGGCCAGCGCCATGGCCGATGAGTTCGTTAAGCGGCTCGCCGCTAACCTCGGGATGGACGAGCAGGTCGTGCGGGAGGCGCTCGAGAAGACTGGCCTCGAGATGGTCGACCAGGCCGTGACTGACGGCGACATCGACCAGGCGATGGCTGACAAGATCAAAGCGATGATCGAATCGGGGGCGACCGAAGGGTTCTCCTTCGGCAATCTGCGTGGATTCGGCAGTTTCGGCGGCGAAAAGCCGGCGATGCCCTTTGGCGGCTCAGGCTCCGGATTCAGCGCATTCGGCGGATTCGGCGTGTTCGGCAACTCCATGGGCGCGATCACGACCTTCTTCGGCCTCTCCATGCCGGAGCTGATGGCTGAGATGACCTCTGGCAAGAGCCTCGGCGAGATCGCGGAAGCCCGCGGCAAGTCGCGTGCGGACCTCAAAGCGTTCATCCTGGCCGAGGCCACGAAGGCCATCGACCAGGCCCTCGCCGATGGCAAGCTCACCGCTGAGAAGGCAGCCACCGCCAAAGCTGAGCTCGGAAAGGCGATCGACCAGGCGCTCGACATGAAGCTCGGCGACATGAAGCCGGGTGGCGTGCGTCCTGGCTCCGGGATGCCCTTCCGCCGTCCGTAGGCCAGGGATCTAGCGGCCTACCCTTCTGCGCCGGGCGAAAGTTGCCTGGCCTCAGTCGCATGGTAGTCTCAGGCCGTGAGCGCTGGTGGAGGGTGCCATGGCGATGACACGCGTCGCGATCGAGGCGGCCTCAAAGAAGGCCTTTGGCTGGGCGCTGGACTGGCCGGGTTGGTGCCGGGGTGCGAAGGACGAAGCCATGGTGCTCGCCGCGCTGGAGCGCTTTGCACCACGGTATGCGGTGGTCGCGCGCCTGGCCGGGCAGGAGTTCGACGCCGCCGGGCCTCTCGAGGTCGTCGAGCGGGTAGCCGGCACCAGTAGTACGGAGTGGGGCGTCCCTGCCGTCATCACCAACATGGACCGGGCCGCAATCACCGCCGAGGAGGCCGCGAGGCTCAGCGACATCCTCGACGCCGTGTGGCGGCGCTTCGACGCCGTCGCCGATGCGGCCCCGGCGGAGCTTCGGAAGGGCCCCCGCGGCGGCGGCCGCGACACCGCCCGGGTCATCGAGCACGTGGTCTCCTGCGACCACGGTTACGCGCGGAACATCGGCCTGAAGCTCGTGGAGCCGGCGGCCACCGACCACCCCGCGGTGGTCGCCATGCGGGAGCAGATGCTCGGCGTCCTCCGGCAGCCCTCCGACGGTTCACCGATCGGCCGAAAGTGGACGGCGCGGTACGCGTTGCGCTACATCGCCTGGCACGCCCTCGACCACGCCTGGGAGATAGAGGACCGCTCAGAGGCACCCTGAAGTCAGCCGGTCTGCGAGCCGACCCCGGCAACGACCTTCGCCACGCCTGCAACCGTCCAGAGCGGCCGGAAGCCGCAGCTTTCGCCGAGCCGGTGTGAGCGGACGTTCCAGGCGCCGAAGGTGTAGTAGGGCACAAGCCCCTGGTCGAAGGCGTGGCGCATTGCGGCGATGACCACCGGCCGGGCAAGGCCCTGCGCCTGTGCCTCGACGCGGACATCGACGCCGATCTCCGCGCAGCCGTTGCCGTCGTCGGCGAGGGCGGCGCAGGCGAGAGGCTCTCCGGCGGCGTCATGGATGACGAACGCACGCATCAGCCGGTTCGCCCAATCGTCTTCCCCTGGCTCGCCCACTGAGTTCTCGAAAAGCGACGTGGAGCGCCATTCGTCCATCCAGTCTCGTCCGTGGGTCACGACGGTGTGTCCGTCCGGCTGCTCCTGGCACTCCGCCGGCGCCAGGCCGACGGCAATGCTGCGCTGTGCGGTCTTGATGCCGCGGGCCTCGACCTCGGCGCCGAGCGACGCGAGAAATCCGACGTTGAAGCAGCCCTGCGGCTTCTTCGGCTGGTTCGCCAGGACCCATTCGCGGTACGGCTCTTCGACGCTGATGACCGTTCCGACCCCGAACGTGGTGACCAGGGCCGCGTACTCCAGGTAGAGCACCTTCTCCGGGCGCGTCACGACCGTAACGCTGAGGCGGCCGTAGTCGGCAACGTCGCAGCCCATATCGGCGGCCTGGGCGGCGCGGATGTGGGCGGAGCAGCGCTGGAAGAGTTCAGTTGCCATGCGGACCTCTTGTGGCTGCTGGCCGCTTAACCATCGATGACAGCATCCGCGAAGAGCGGCACGAAGCCGGCGGCCCAGGCAGTCCTCTGGGAGCGGATGTTGTCCGTGGCGCACCCGTACAGCGGCGTCTCGCCACGGGCGAGGATTTCGCGGGTGACGGCGACGACCGCGGCAACGCCCAACCCTTCGCCCTGCCGCCCGGGCACGACATCGATGCCCACTTCGGTGAGGCCGAAGGTATAGAACGCGCCAGCGATGGCAACCGGCTGATCGGCGGCATCGAGGATCGCGACGGCGTAACGGTTCCGAACTTCACGGGACATCGGACCCGGCTCGCCGACGCCGTTGGGGAACTCACCCGGGCCGAGGAGCTCGTTCATCCAGGCAGCGTCCTTCAGCTCAAAGCGCAGATCTGCCGGAAGCGCGGGCGCATCGGGAGTTCGTCCCAGCGCCCAGGAGATGTTCGGCCCATCGAGGTGCGTCCGTCTCCCGGACTGTTCGGCGACGACGGTCATGCGGCGCAGGAACTCGGGCCGGACCGCCTGGTTTGGCCGCGCCGGGCGGAGGTCTTCGGCCGCAGTGACCAGGTCCGGGGCGACGCTGAGGACCGTCCCACCCGGGCAGGACACGGCGAGGGCCAGGTACGGCCAGGGGGCGGGCGCCGGCCGCTCGGCGATGAGCAGCTCGCCTGACTCGAAAGCTGACTCAGGCACGCCCATGCCCCCGGCATAGGCCGCGAGGACGGCGCGGGATTGGGCCGCAAGAAAGTCGTTGGCCATGTCGTTCCCTCCGGGACGCCACAGTTCGAGCCGATGGTGCGGCGTTTGCACCTCGCTGACTCGAGGCTACCGTGCCTCCGGGCGAGATTCAATGACCGGGCTCAGGCGAACCGGGCCACACACCTGCTTAGGGAGCGGCCGTGGCGGCCGAAGGAGTGAAGTCAGTTCCGACGCTCGCATATGCCCAGAAGGGGACGAAACCACACGATGCGGCCACGCGGTGAGAACGGAGATTCGAGACCTGGCACGTGTATTGAGGCACCCGGCCTCGCTCGAGGATCCAGAGCGTTGAGGCATTGGTGATGAGTCGCGCCAGGCCCTGGCCGCGAAAGGCACGAGCGACATCGAGCCCAATCTCATAGCGATCTTGCTGGTGCGGCCAGAACCCGGTCACGGCCGCAACGGTGCCGCGGCCGTCAAGCAGGACGAGCGCACGCTCCGGGAGGTCCTTGGGTTCCCCACCGCCGATGGCGTTGTCGTACTCGTAGATGAGGGACGGGTCGCTCGCCATCCAATCCTTGCCCCGTTCCTCGATGTGAAACCCGGCCGGTAACTCAACGGCGGGAGGGATGTCCGCCAGCGTGTAGCCCAGTGAACTTGCCTTGGCGCGGATCGCCCTCCCTCCGGACGACATCTCCGCGGCGAGCTCGGCCAGGAACGGTGGCTGCATAGCCTTGTAGTGAACGGTCGGCGCATGCTCGCGGGCCCACGACATGTAGGGCGCCTCCACGGTGACGACCGTGCCCGTCCCCAATGTCAACACAAGAGCACCATCGTCGGTACGGCTTTCCGGGGCCGGGACCACCGTCAGGGCGTGTGTGTCGAAGTGCGCCGGCTCGCAGCCGAGTTCGAACGCCAATCCGTGGCGGACAACGGCCGCATGGCGGGCGAACAGCTCACGGTCCACATCAGTCCCTTGGGAGGCCCAGGCCGCGCGTGGCGATGATGTTGCGCTGGACTTCGCTCGAGCCAGAATAGATGGTTGGTGAAACGTTTTCCATATGGTCCTCGGCCATCATGCCGCCGAGGGAGGCGCCGCGTGAACCGGGGATGAGGCCGCCGTTCGGGCCCTGGACGTTCACACCGAAGTTGCTGATCCGCTGCGCCAGTTCAGTTGCGAAGACCTTGATGACCGAGGCCTCGGCGTTCACGACCTTGCCCGCCTCTTGCATCCAGGCCGTGCGGTAGCTGAGCAGGCGGCCGACGTCGTTCGCCACGTAGAGGTCGGCCAGGCGGTGGCGGAGGACGGCGCTGTAGCTCCCTCCGGGCTGCGTTGTCCGCAGGAAAGCGGCCAGTTCGTCGAGGACGCGCTGGTTGGCGGCGATCGAGGCGACGTTCGAGCGCTCGAAGTCGAGCAGCGTCATGGCCACGTACCAGCCGTTGTTCTCCTCGCCCACGCGGTTGGCGATGGGGACCCTGACGTCTTCGAAATAGACCTGGTTGAACTCGTGATGCCCCGCCATGTTCACGATCGGCTGGACCGTGATCCCGGGCGTCTTCATATCGACGAGGAGGAAGCTCATCCCCTTGTGGTTGGGGAGCTCCGGGTTCGTGCGGACGACGAGGAAGCACCAATCGGCGTGGTGGGCGCCGGTCGTCCAGATCTTCTGGCCGTTCACCAGGTAGTCGTCGCCATCGCGGACAGCCAGGGTCTGAAGGCTGGCGAGGTCGCTCCCGGCGCCGGGCTCGCTGTACCCCTGGCACCAGATGGCGTCGCCACTGGTAATCCGGGGGAGATGCTGGCGCTTCTGCTCCTCGCTGCCGTGGACGATCAGGGTGGGGCCGATCATCCCGACGCTGAAGACGCGGCCGGCATCCGGCGCACCGGCGTAGGAGAGCTCCTCGCTGAAGACCATCTGCTTGATGTGCTTCCAGCCCTGCCCGCCGTAGGGCGCGGGCCAGGCCGGGGCGACCCACTTCTTCTCGGCCAGCCGCTTCAGGAAGGTGAGCTGGCCGGGCCAGTCCTCCTGGCTGGTCGGGCGAGAGGCACCGTGGTAGTCCTTGAGCGCATCCCGCGCGAACTCGCGGACCTCCGCGCGCAGCGCGTCGTGTTCGGCGGTGAACTTGAAGTCCATGATGTGTAACCCCTCGACCAGCGCGGCCGCCTCGACAGTTTACCGCCCGGTAGACGGTCGTGCGCGCGCCCGGAGAGGTCGGTCGGCCGTGAGCAGGCAGCTCATGGACACCTCACCCGTCCACTCGTACGCTGTAACCATGGAAACGATCGGCGCCGCGGAGTTCAAGCAGAAGTGTCTCCAGATCCTGGATGAAGTCGGTCCGGAGGGGATCCTGATCACGAAGCGAGGAAAACCAGTCGCCCGCCTCGTGCCGGCGCGCACCAATAACGCGGACCTGATCGGTATCATGAAGGGACGGGTGCTCGCCGATCCCGATGACGACCTCTTTTCCACGGGCGCATGGGACTCCGACGAATGGGGCGACCTCAACAGTGGCGGAAGCGAATCATAGACACCTCACCTGTCCACTAGTACCGTGTGAGGATGGAAACAATCGGTGCCGCGGAGTTCAAGCAGAGATGTCTCCAGCTCCTGGATGAAGTCGGTCCGGAGGGGATCCTGATCACAAAGCGAGGAAAACCGGTCGCACGCCTCATGCCCGCGCGTACGAACGACGGCGACCTGATCGGCGCGCTCGAAGGCCGGATCATCGTTGATCCCGACGACGACCTGTCAACGGCCTCGGCCTGGGAGGCGGGGAAGTGGGAGCGCCGTGATTAACCTTGACACGCAGATTTTCGTGTCTGCGCTTGATGGCCGCCTCCGTGCAGGTGAGTTGGCGATCCTGCAAGATGACTTCTGGTGCATTTCAGACATTGTCCTGTGGGAACTCGGCCAGTTATCACGCGAGGGCCGCATCCGGCGTTCGCTCGATGACCCGGAGCTCAACCGCCTGCTCAACCGGATGACGGTCTGGCCGATCTCCCGCGAGATCTCCAAGGCGATCGGAAGCCTCGACTTCCGGAGTGACCCGGCCGACGAGATCATCGCGGCGACGAGCATCGTCCATGGCATCCGGCTGCTCACCCGCGACACGCGCATCCTCAGCTCGACGATCGTCCCGCTGGCGATCCGCTGAGCGCTACTTGAACCGGCTGGCGACCTCGTCCATGAAGCGGTCGTAAGCGGCCAGGCGGGCCTCCCCGCGGCCGAGGGTGAAGTCCGGGATGATGACCTCCTGGACGCCGGCGTCCTTGTACTCCTGGATGACCTGGCAGATGTCAGAGGTGGAGCCGCCGATGACGGGCCGGCCGCCCGCCTTGACGCGCTCAACAAAGGCCGGGTCATCCGAGTGGGCGAGCAGGGCGACAGCCGACCGCTGGATGGCGGCCGGGTCGCGGCCCACGTCCTTACAATGCCCGTCGAGGATGGCCATCTTCTGGCGCAGCGTCGCCGGGTCGCCCCAGACGTTCCACTCGTCGGCGTAGCGGGCGGTGATGCGAAGCGTCCGCTTCTCCCCACCGCCGCCGATGAGAAGAGGGAGCGGCGTTTGGACCGGCTTGGGGGCGAGGGGCGCGTCCTTGAGCTGGTAGTACCTGCCGGCGAACGTAGTCTTCTCGTTTTCGAAGAGCGACTTGATGACCTTGCAGGCCTCTTCGAGGCGGCGAAGGCGGCCGGCGACGTCGTCGAACTCGATGCCATAGGCCGCGTGTTCGTTCTCCTGCCAGCCCGAGCCGATGCCGAGGACGACGCGCCCGTTGCTGATGCAATCGACGCCGGCGGCCATCTTGGCGAGCACGGTGGGGTGGCGGTAGGTGTTGCCGGTGACGAGCGTCCCCAGGCGGACGCGGCTCGTGACCGCGGCCAGCGCCGCCATCGTCGTCCAGGCCTCATTCACCGGTGGGGCCGTATCGTCGGCGTTCGGCATGAAGTGGTCGGCGACCCAGACGCCGTCGTAGCCGGTCTTTTCGGCGTGCTGGGCGAGTTCGAGTGTGCCCTCCCAGGGCTGTGAGAGGTTGGGCCAAACAGAGAAGCGCATGCGG
>JBJXGC010000015.1:0-2911 GCA_046154545.1 Dehalococcoidia bacterium
CGCTGCCGTTCGCCCCGGGCGAGCGTCGAGACTCGGTGCGCCAGGCGGTCGCCGCCTTTCACCAGTGGGCCGAACCTCCAGGCTACGGCCTCCTCGAATACTTCAGCCGTCGCGGCAGGCACGGAGCCCTCCTGGGCCATCACCCAGGACCCGGCCAGCAGCCGCAGGTGGTAGGCCGTCGCCCCGTCATACTGCGCCCGGTCCAGCGCCGCCACGAGCGCCGGCTCCTCCGCGATGATCCGCTCCGCCAGCGCCCGGGCCGGCTCCGCGATAAACCGGTCGAGATCGACGACCCGCCCGAACGAGGTCATCAGCCTGCCGTACACGTCGTTCGTGATGCGTGGCTTCCGCTTGAACACGGGGGATAGGATAGCCCACGGCATGGTGACAACGTGACCGCCGGGCTCGCCGGCATCGTCCTCGCCGGCGGCCAGAGCCGCCGCTTCGGCTCCGACAAGGCGTCTGCCCTCCTGGCCGGCCGCTCACTGCTCGATTGGGTGACCTCAGCCACCGGGCGGGTATGCGACTCGGTGGTCGTCGTCAGGGCAAGGGGCCAGGTGCTGCCGCTGATCCGGGAGGGGACAATGGTGGTCGATGACTTCGCCGACGCCGAGGGCCCGCTGGCCGGGCTGATCGCCGGGCTCCGCGCCTGCCGGACGGAGTGGGCCTTCGCCACCTCGTGCGACGCCCCGCTCCTGCGGCCGGGCGTTATCGAACTGCTCGCCCGGCGGGCAGCGGGCCACGGCGGGGCGATAGCGGAGGTTGATGGCTTCCGGCAGCCGCTGGTCGCCGTCTACCGCGTCAGCGACACCCTCCAGGCGCTGGAGGCGTCGTTCGCGGAGGGCAACCGCGCGCTCACGCGGGCAATCGCCGCGCTGGGCCTCGCCATCGTCAGCGAAGGTGAGCTGCGCGCGGTCGATCCGGGGCTCGTCAGCTTTCTGAACGCGAACCGGCCCGGGACCCTCGCGGGGATGGGCCGTATCCTTGCGGATCTGGGGGAGAGTGACTCCTAGTGCCCACCAGCCACGGGCTTCGGTGCGGCGGGCTCCGGCGCGGCCGCGCCGGGAGCGGCCGGCTCATGCCCGGCAGCCCCCCCGGTCTCCATCTCGAGATACTTGTCCGCGAACGCTTCGTTGACTTCGAGCACGCCCGCATTGAGCTTCGCAAAGGGGTAGGCGTCTGTGATCTTCGGCAGCGCGTCAGCCACTTCCTGGGTCGCCACCACCGAGCCGGCGGGCACGTAGCGCCCCTCGGGGATGTTCACGCCGATCACCTTCGCGCCCGGTTCGATGACGACGTTCCGGCCGACGGTCGCCTTGAAGACCAGTGCCTGCATGCCCACGAACGTGTGGTCACCCACGGCGGCAGGCCCATGGACCTGGGACTGGTGGGCCAGCGAGACGCCCTCGCCGATGAAGACTGCGTACTTTTCGCCATCGACGGTGACGAGGTTCTTGTCCACCGGCTTGCCGCTCTTCAGGGTCTCCAGGGCGTGGATGACGACGCCGTCCTGGACGTTCGCGCCATCGCGGATGACGATTGGCTGGCCTTCGTCGCCGCGGATGCTGGCGAACGGGGCGACGAAGATGTGCGCCCCGAGGGTGACGTTCCCGATCACGGAGGCGAGCCGGTCGATGTAGGTCCCGGCGCCAATGACTGGCGTGTCGATCGTCGGGTTGAACTCGGTTTCGACGTTTGGGCGAAGAGGGCCGGCGGCCACTTCAGGCTCAACGACGGGAAGAGCCGCCCCGCCAGCGAACACCTGGTCGTAGGCGATGAAGAGAGCGAGGAGCGCCACTACCGCGATCAGCGCACCGTTGATCATCTGCTGGTGCGTCCAGTGCTGCACGGTGAGGACACTCGGGACCTTGGGGAGATCGACCGCGAACCGGAAGGTGAGGCCGCCTTCAGCCTTGCGCGCGAGCCCGAGGCCGGTTTCTGTCCCGGGCATCTGGACGACGTTGTCCGCGGCTTCGCTTTCCTGGGGGTCGATCGCGGGCTCGGCCACGGTGTTACTCCTCGGGGTTTCACCGGATATATCGGCCTTCCCGGGGCGTTCCTTCATCGGGGTAAACGCTCATAGGGTCCCGCTCCACCAGGCGCGGTTGACAGGCAAAGCTCCCACCCTATGATTCTTGGCAGGCGTACCGCGCCGGGGGCTATCACGCCCACGCAAGGTCACTTGCGATCCGGAAGGTGCAGAGTTCGTCTTTCCCGCGGCGCTCGCGCCTCCGCCGCCGGTGCAAGCCCCGTCGCCCGCCCCCGAGGGTGTGCGGGAGGAGGAGTGGGAACGCGTGACAACTCTTGAACGGCCACGGACGCTTGGCGAGCTCAAAGCTTCCGGATACAAAGTCCTCCCGGTCCGCGAGGAGATGCGGAAGAACCTCATCGCCAAGATCCGGGCGGGGGAAGACATCTTCCCCGGCGTCCACGGCTACGACGAAACGGTCGTGCCCCATGTGGTCAACGCGATCCTCGCCGGCCAGGACATCATCTTCCTGGGCGAACGCGGCCAGGCCAAATCGCGGATGATCCGCTCCATGGTCTCGCTCCTCGACGAGTTCAGTCCCGTCCTGGCGAACTGCGAGATCCCCGAAGACCCCTATGCGCCCATCACCCGCGCCGGCCGCGACATCATCGAAGCGAAGGGTGATGCGGCCGAGATCTCCTGGCTCGGCCGGGACGAGCGGTACGGCGAAAAGCTCGCCACCCCGGACATCACCATCGCCGACCTCATCGGCGAAGTGGACCCGATCAAGGTCGCCGAAGGGAAGTACCTCTCCGACGAGCTGACGATCCACTACGGGCTCATCCCTCGCACCAACCGCGGCATCTTCTGCATCAACGAACTCCCCGACCTCGCCGAGCGCATCCAGGTCGGCCTGCTCAACATCATGGAAGAGCGCGACGT
>JBJXGC010000019.1:0-18115 GCA_046154545.1 Dehalococcoidia bacterium
ACGTGCTCCTTGCGTTCGAGAAACTGGAGCGAGAAGAGTTCGTTGAGATGGCGCCGGTCGACCTGGATGGGCGTGTTCCAGTCGAAGTGGTCGAGGGTGACGCGCTCTTCGAAGCCGGCCGAGAGCAACCGGCGTTCGAGGGCGAGGTTATCGCGCCGCTGGACTTCGTCGGCGAGGATGAGGGTGAGGAAGGCGGCGTAGTCGAGCTTCTGGGCACGGGCCAGGGCGAGACGGTCGGGCAGAGTCGGGATCGTCTTGCCGAGCTTGAGGCGGCGGAGGAGGGCAACGAGGTCCGCTTCGAGGCTCATCCCGCCGCCTCGGTCAGGTGCCGCTGACGATGGTCAAAGGCCTCCGGCGGCCGGGCAAAGCGGTTGCCCAGCGTCGTCGTGCACGGCGAACAGCAGGAGGCGTCGTGAGCAAGCAGCGTGGACTGGTGATCGTCAATACCGGCAATGGCAAGGGGAAGACCACCGCCGCCCTCGGTATCGCTCTCCGCGCCTGGGGGCATGGCCAGCGCGTGATTGTCCTCCAGTTCATCAAGTCCGCCGACCGGATCACGGGTGAACGGCTGGCCGCCGAGCGCCTCGGCATCGAAGTCCTCGCGCTCGGTGATGGCTTCACCTGGCGCTCCCCGGACCTCGACCACTCGCGAGAACTGGCCCGCGACGCGTGGTCGCGCGCCGCCGCAGTCGTCACCGGTGGCGAGTACCACATCGTCGTCCTCGATGAGCTGACTTACCCGTTGCAGTTCCTCTGGTTGGACGTCGCAGAGGTGGTGCGGACGCTCGCCGCGCGCCCGCCGCACGTGCACGTCGTCATCACCGGCCGGGCCGCCCCGGAGGCGCTCATCGCGGCCGCCGACCTGGTCACCGAGATGCGCGAGGTCCGCCACCCTTTCCACGAACACGGCCTCGCTGCCCAGCAAGGAGTCGACTTTTGAGCGAGTTGTTGCGCGACGCGATCCCGATACCGGGGCTCACGATGGAGGTGACGCCCGGCCACTTGCTCGTCCGCTCCGCCCGGCCGCTGCGCGTCGTCACGACCGCGCCGGTAGGAGGCGACCTGCGGGAGACCCCTGTCTTCCTTTCGGTGCCCGCCCCGCCTGGCCTCTCCTGCTTCGAACCATCCGGCCTGCTCAGCGCGGCCGCAGGGCGGCTCGGCATCGTGGAGCCGTTCGTTGGCTTCGTCACGGCCGTCAAGCTCACGAACGCGACGGTTGTCAGCCGCACGGCCGAGAGCCTCACCGTCACCGTGGTCGCGACGGTCGGCGTAACCAACGCCGCCCGGCCCGGAGAGCAGCTCGCGGCCAGCTTCGTGCCGGGGACGATCAACCTGGTGGTCGTCGTCGATGGTGATCTCTCTCCCGGCGCGCTCCACGAAGCCCTGACGACGGCGGCCGAGGCCAAGGCTCTCGCTGTCCTCGAAGGGGGAGTGCGGACCGCTTCCGGCCTACCGGCGACGGGCACGAGCACCGATGCGTACGCGATCGCCTGCACGGGCGAGGGGCGTCGCGAGCGCTATGCCGGCACGGTCAGCCTCGCCGGCTACCTGGTCGGCCAGGCGGTCCGCGAGGCGGTCGGCCGCGGTCTGCCAGCCGCAGTTGAGCGCGCACGAAGGGAGCTACGACCATGAAGGGCCTCATCATCGCAGGCACCCAGAGCGGCGTCGGCAAGACTACCGTGACCGTCGGCCTCATCGGCGTCCTGCGCGAGCGGGGAGTAAGTGTCGCGCCCTTCAAAGCCGGGCCGGACTACATCGACCCCACCTACCACGCCGCCGCTGCCGGCGTCCCTTCGCGCAACCTCGACACCTGGATGATGCCCGTCGCGGCCGTGCGGCGCTCGTTGTCCCGCGCGGCTTCGCGTGCCGACCTGGCGGTCATCGAAGGGGTCATGGGCCTCTTCGACGGGCGCACTGGCGAGGACGACGCCGGCAGCACCGCCCACCTCGCGAAGCTGCTGGGACTACCGGTCGTGCTAGTGGTCGACGCGGCGGCGATGGGCCGGAGCGCCGCGGCGATGGTCCTCGGCTACCGCCAGTTCGACCCGGGCGTCCAGCTCGCCGGGGTCATCCTCAACAACCTCGGCAGCGAGGGCCACTTCGCCATCGTACGCAACGGTATCGAGCGCCAGGCGCATGTCCGTGTCCTTGGCGGTCTCTACCGCGACACCGCTCTCGCGCTGCCCGAACGCCACCTCGGCCTGATCCCGGCCGTCGAGCGCCCGCCCGAGGAGGCCTTGTCCGCGGCGGCGGCCGCCGTGGCCCGTGGCGTTGATATCGATGCCCTTCTTGCCCTCGCGGCCGAGCTTCCCACCAGCGTAGTGGCGGAGCCGTTGCCGGCGCCCGAACAACGCGTCCCGATCGCCGTGGCGGTGGACCGTGCCTTCTCGTTCTACTACGAGGACGGCCTCGACGCCCTGCGTGACGCAGGCGCCGAGGTACTGCCGTTCTCGCCCCTAGCGGACACCTCACTGCCCTGCGGCGCTCGCGGCCTCTACATCGGTGGGGGCTTCCCGGAGGTGTTCGCCGTCGAACTCGCCGCCAACGCCGCCATGCAGCACGCCCTCCGGTCATTTGCCGCGGCAGGCCATCCGATCGTCGCTGAGTGCGGGGGCCACATGTACCTGGGTGAAGAGCTCATCGACGTCGCCGGTCGTGCCCACGCCATGGCCGGCCTCACGCCCGTGCGCAGCACCATGCAGGGCACCCGCCTGACATTGGGCTACCGGGTCGCCCGGGCATTGCGAGACGGCCCGCTCTTCGCAGCCGGCGAATCGTTCCGGGCCCACGAGTTTCATCTGTCCGCAACCTCCCAGGCGGCGCACCCCGACGCCGCCTGGGAGGTGATCGAACCCGCGATCGGACTTTCCGGGTTCGCGCGCGGCAACCTCGTCGGCTCTTACCTGCATCTTCACTTTGGCGCCTTCCCGGGCGCTGCAGGCCGCTTCGTGGGCGCCTGCTCCGCCCAGGGGGGTACGCCATGATGTCACTACCGCCGATTGCCATCCCGCCGCTCGACGCCACGGTGATGGCCGCCGTACAGCGCCGCCTAGATTCACTCACCAAACCGCCCGGCAGCCTCGGCCGACTGGAGGCGCTCGCCGTCCAACTCGCCGGCATCAGCGCCGAGACCAGCCGCACCTTCCGGAGGCGGCGCATCGCCGTCTTCGCGGCCGACCACGGCGTGGCGGATGAGGGCGTCTCCGCCTACCCCCAGTCTGTGACCGCACAGATGGTCTCGAACTTCCTCGCCGGAGGCGCCGCCATCAACGTCCTCGCCCGCCAGGTTCAGGCCGACGTGATGGTTGTCGACATGGGCGTTGCCGCCCGGCTGCCCGACATCCCTTCGCTTGTGCGTTGCCCGCTCGGACAGGGGACGGCGAACATCGCACTTGGCCCCGCTATGAGCAGGGGACAAGCCATCTCCGCGCTCCAAATTGGCCGCACCCTCGCCCATGATGCGGCCGACGATGGCATCGAACTCGTCGCCGCCGGCGACATGGGCATAGCGAACACAACCGCCTCGGCCGCGATCATCGCGGCGCTCACTGGCGTGTCCGTGCGCCAGGCCACGGGACGCGGCACCGGTATCGATGACGCCGTCTATGAGCGCAAGGTGACGGTCATTGAGCGCGCCCTCGCCCGAAACGGCCCGGACCCGGCTGACGCGATCGACGTGCTCAGCAAGGTGGGCGGTTTCGAGATCGGAGCCATCGCCGGCTTCGTGCTCGGGGCGGCCGAGCGCCGTCTGCCCGCCGTGATCGACGGGTTCATCTCGGGCGCAGGTGCGCTGCTTGCCACACGGCTCTGCCCGTCCGTCCGTGACTCGCTCATCGCGGCGCACCGCTCGGTCGAAGCCGGCCACGCCGCCGTCCTCCAGTCCCTCGGCCTCGAACCGCTCTTCGATCTTCACCTCAGGCTCGGCGAGGGGACGGGCGCCGCGCTCGCCTTCCACCTGGTCGATGCGGCCATCGCAATCCGCGACGAGATGGCGACGTTCGCGGAAGCCGGTGTTTCGGAGGCCGTATGAACATTTCGGGGCTGCGGGCCGCGTTCGCCTTCCTCACGGTGCTGCCAGTGCCGGCGCCGAGAGACTGGTCTCCCGGCGCGACCGTGCCGTGGTATCCCGTGGTCGGCGTGGCCATCGGCGGCATCCTCTGCGGGCTCGCGTTCGCGCTGTGGGAGGTCTGGCCGCCGCTGGTCTGCGCCGCGATGCTTTGCGCCGCGTGGGCCGGTCTCAGCGGGTTCCTGCACCTCGATGGGCTTGCCGACACCGCCGACGCCGCCCTCGCACCGCTTCCACGCGCCCGCCGCATCGAGATCCTCAGGGATATCCATCACGGGACGTTCGGCGTTGCCGCGATCACGATTACGCTGCTCCTCCGCGTCGCTGTCCTTGCTGAGCCCGCCCGCGCGGATACTGCGGCGCTCCTGCTCACCGCGCCGGTGTCCGGCCGCGCGTGCATCGTGGCCCTGATGCGCCTCTGCCCGGCCAGCCATCCCGGGCTGGGAAGTGCGGCGCGGGCGGGAGCCTCCTGGCGGGCGATCTGCGCCGCTACGGTGTGCTGTATTGCCGTGGCGCTGGTGGCCTTCGGATGGCCCGGCCTGGCCATCGTGGGTGCGGCCATGCTCGCCGCGGGCGTCGCCGCGACCATGCTCACGGGGCGTCTCGGTGGGCTTGGTGGCGACAGTTACGGCGCCCTGATCGAAATCGCGGAGCTGGCAACGCTTCTCGCGGGCAGCGCTATGCTCGTACACGACGCAACCCCCTTCCCCTGGCGAGGCGCCATATGAAGCGCCGCGTCAAGGTGGCGGCGATCGCCACCTTGCTCGACCTCGCGCTCGCCGAACTCCCAAACCGCTTTCACCCGGTCGCGGGTCTCGGCCGCGCGACCAACGCCCTCGTCGTACGGCTTCCTCACTCGACGCCCCGCAGCGCGCTCGCTTCCGGGGTCTTCCTGGCAGTCGCGATCCCGTCTGCCGCGGGTCTCCTCGGCGCCGCCGCGTCCCGGACCGCGAGACGTCACGGAACGGTAGGCCTCGTTGTCGAGGCGTTCCTCCTGAAGCAGGCCTTCGCTCTGCGCGCCCTCTTCGCTCACGTCGAGCGTGTCCGCAGGCCACTCGCAACGGAGGACATCGCGGCGACACGGTTGGCGGCTGCCCGCATCGTCAGTCGCGACACAGCCGGCCTCCCCGCCATAGCCCTGGCCTCTGCTGCGATCGAATCTCTTGCCGAGAACGCGTCCGATAGCGTCGTCGCGCCTCTCGCGTGGTATGCGGTTGCCGGGCTGCCGGCAGCGTTCGCGTATCGCGCGGTTAACACGCTCGACGCGATGGTCGGTTACCGCCACTTCGGGCTCTTCGGCATGCCCTCCGCACGACTCGACGACATCGCGAACTTCGTCCCCGCCCGCCTCACTGCCCTCGCAATCACGATCGCGTCTTGCCGGCCGGCAACGGCACTGGGGACGCTGCGGGACGCCGGCCGGACCCTCAGCCCGAACTCCGGCTGGCCCATGGCAGCCGCCGCGCACGCGCTTGGGGTGCGCCTCGAGAAGCGACGCCACCACGTACTCAATGCCAGCGGAGCCGAACCGGAAGCGGGCGACATTCGGCGCGTGCAGATCCTGGTCGCCGAGGCCTTGGCCGTGCTCGCGTTCGCGTTCGTCTGCACCACTCGCACGTGGAGGACGACGTGACCATCCAAAGGGTCGTCCACGGTGGGGTCACGGCCGCGGAGCGCGCGGCGGCCGCCGCTGGTGGCATCGAGCTCGTCGACCTCAGCGCGAGCCTCAACCCATACGGGCCGCACCCAGCCGTGCTCAGGGCCGCACGCTCCGCGCCGCTTGATCGCTATCCCGAGGCGGCCGCGGACACGCTCCGCGCGGCCTGGGCGAGCGCGCACGGCCTCTACCCGGCGCAGGTGCTCGCCGCCAACGGCTCCAGCGAGCTGATTTATCTCGTTGCTCGCGCCTTCGCGAGCGCCGGCCGTTGCCTCGTAGTGGGCCCGACCTTCGGCGAGTACGCTGCCGCCGCCCGCGCAGCCGACGCCTCCGTGACTGAAGTTCGGAGCACCGCGGGTGACGGCTTCCGACTCCGGCTCGGCGACCTGCTCGATCTTGTGAGCCGGACTCGTCCGGGCCTGCTCTTCCTCTGCAACCCGAACAACCCAACCGGCCAGCTCGTTGCTCCCGAGTCCGTTGAGGCCCTCGCAACGGCACTCCACGCGAACGGCGGCCGGCTGGTCATCGACGAGGCATATATGGACTTCGCAGAGGCCGAACCCGGGCACCCTCGCCCGGGCGTCCTCGTCCTTCGCAGCCTCACGAAGCTGCACCGGGTCCCCGGGCTGCGGCTCGGTTTCCTTTCGGGATGCAACGAGGACATCCGCGCCGTGCAGCTGCTGCAGCCGTGGTCGGTGAGCGGCCCGGCTACCGCGGCCGGTCTCGCTGCGCTCCGCGAGGCCCGGTTCGTCGCCGAGAGCGTTCGGCGGACCGGGGAGACGCGCATGGCGCTGGAGGAAGGGCTACGCCGCATCGGCCTCGACGTCGTCCCCGGATCCGCGAACTTCGTCCTCGTCCACGTTGGCGAGGGTGCCGCCTTCCGCGCTGCCTTGCTCAAGCGCGGGTTCGCCGTCCGCGACTGCACCTCCTTCCAGCTCCCGGGCCACGTTCGCATCGCCGTCCCCCGCGACGACCAGCTCCCGGCCCTGCTGAGGGCGATTGAAGAGGTGGGAGTATGAGCCCCATCGGTTCGGTCATCATGATCCAGGGCACGTCCTCGTCTGCCGGCAAGAGTTTTCTCGTTGCCGGGCTCTGCAGGCTCCTCACGCAGGAAGGCCTGCGGGTGGCGCCGTTTAAGGCGCAGAACATGTCGAACAACGCCTTCGTCACCGTCGAAGGCCACGAAATCGGGCGTGCCCAGGCGACCCAGGCCCAGGCCGCGCGCGTGCGGCCCCACGTCGACATGAACCCCGTGCTCCTGAAACCCGAGGCGGACCAGCGCTCCCAGGTGATCGTCATGGGAAGGCCGTTCGCCACCCTCCATGCCGCAGCCTACCAGGAGGTGAAGGAGCAGGTCTGGCACGAAGTCCTCGGCGCGCTCGGACGGCTGCGCGCTTCCTACGACGTCGTCGTCATCGAAGGCGCTGGTAGCCCCGCCGAGATCAACCTGAAGGCGCGTGACATCTCGAACATGCGCGTCGCAAAGGCCGTCCGCGCGCCGGTCCTGGTCGTCGGCGACATCGACCGCGGCGGCGTCTTCGCGCATCTCTATGGCACCTACCACCTGCTCGACCCGGACGAACAGGCTCTGGTCCGCGGCTTCATCATCAACCGGCTGCGCGGCGACCCCTCGCTCCTTGAGCCGGGGTTACGCGATATCGAGCGGCTGACGGGCGTTCCCGTCGTGGGCGTCGTGCCCTGGATCCACGACCACGGTCTGCCGGAGGAGGACGCGGTCGCGCTCGAGCGCCGCCCGCCCGCCAGCGCCGGCCCCTTCCCGGGCATCGACATCGCGGTCATCAGGCTGCCGCGCATAGCGAACTTCGACGACTTCGACCCGCTCGAAGTGGAGCCGGATGTGCGCCTGCGCTACGTCACCTCACCTGCGGAGCTGGAAGGGGCCGACGTCGTCATTCTGCCCGGGACAAATGCCACGATCGCCGACATGGCATGGTTGCGGCAGCGCAGGTTCGAGTCTGCCATCGGTGCCGCCGCGGCTCCCGGGGCCGCCGTAATCGGCATCTGCGGCGGCCTGCAAATGCTGGGCGAGCGCATCGACGACCCCGAGGGGATCGAGAGCCAGGAGCCCTCCGTCACAGGCCTCGGCCTGCTGCCCGTCACCACGCGCTTTCGGCTCGAGAAGACCACACGCCAGAGCGTCGTGTCGCTCAGCGCGTGGCCTGGCCTGCTGGAGGGATTGCCGCTGACCTCGCTCACGGGCTACGAAATCCACGCGGGCCAGACCGAGATTCCGCCGGGGCAGGCGGTCGCATGGCTGGAACAGGGAGGGCCGATCGGCGTCACCGACGAAGGCGGGTGGACTTTCGCCTGCTATCTACACGGGCTGTTCGCCAACGATGCCCTGCGCCAGCGAGTCCTGGAGAACATCGCGCGTCGCCGGGGGAAGCGATTCACTCCACGCGTCCTGCCGCCTGGAGACCCATTCGACCGGGTGGCTGACGTCCTTCGCTCGTCGCTCAATCTGCCTGCGATCTTCGCTCTGCTCGAACAAGGATCCGGTCAGTGGGCGCGATAACGTTTGTCACGGGAGGCGCGCGCAGCGGGAAGAGCAACTTCGCCGAGAGCATCGCCGCCAACTCAGGCGAGCCAGTGGTGTACCTGGCGACGATGGAGCCCGCCGACGACGAGCTGAGGACGCGCATCCGGCGCCATCGTGAGCGGCGGCCGACTGCGTGGCGCACTCTCGAAGTGCCGGTTGCCGTGCCAGCGGCGATTGAAGCAGTCGACTCGGCGGCGACCGTGCTGTTGGACTGCCTGAGCCTCTGGGTCAGCAACCTCTTCTTCTCCGCGCTTCCCGTGGACGACGCGCCCACGAGCGCATGGGAAGACCTCGTGGACTTCTGCCTCTCCAGCGTCGACCGCCTCGTCGCGGCTCAAGATGATCGCGCGGGACACCTGATCGTGGTCTCGAACGAAGTCGGTATGGGCATCGTGCCCGGAGACCCACTATCCCGCTGGTATCGCGACGCGCTCGGACTCGCCAACCAAAGACTGGCCTCGGACGCGCGTCGCGCCGTACTCATGATCAGTGGCCGAGCCATGGAACTCGGGCCCTCGCTGCCTTTCTCCTGACGGGCGCCCCGCCGCGTCGACGCAAGCTCACGACGCAGCCCGTCCCGCACTTAAGTCGACACGAGCGCTCAGGCGTTGTCGTAGTCGCCCCGATGCATTGGAGCTGGTGGGACCGGGATCGCGGAATGTCGTTCCGGAGCCGACTCGCTCGATGGAAGCATTGGGGCTGCGTTATAGTCATACGCCGTCGGGTGTCCGAACGTTGAGCGCTGGTTGCCGTAGCGTCCGCGGATCAGGCTCGCACGTTTTGCTCGCCGTGCTGAGCCCGGTCTGTTAGGAGTCAGATCTCCTGGTGTCTGAACGGCGGCTGGTCTCCGCAGCCATCTGTTTACCAGACAGGAGGTTGGCAATCGGCGGGATGGTGCCGGGCAAGAGATCTGACCGGGCACGCCTCTAACATGTTAGATGAAATCCGTGCTCCGATGCCGAAGCATTCATGGCCGCGCCTGGCAGCGGCGGACGACCTCAATGACTTCCATGCGATGAACCTCCCGAAATGCCACGGCGATTTCCTGGCCGACATGGTGCCAAACGTGCGTCCGGGTGGCTCAATGCTCGTGGCGATCTGGCTCCAAGCCGGTGGCGATCACCTGGCTCAAAGCTCACGGCGATCCGAGCCCCAGCTGGATCCATACTCTTGGCGATTCACAATCGACGCCGCCCCCCGACTAATCCCAACCTTCCGGCGCTCTGCGTTTGCCTGCCATCGTTCTCGGCGCCACGACGCCGACCGCTCCACCGAGCAGCGCGCATCTCCCAATAGGAGTGCTAGAATCCCGCCCCATGCCGTCGGTTCAGTTCGGCCTGGTCATTCCCTCCGAGTTCACAGACCCTGCCGGCCCGACTCGACTGGTAGCGGATGCGGACCGGGTGCTCAAACTGGCCGCTGGCCATTTCGATTCGGCCTGGGTAGTCGACCACCTGCAGGCAGGGAACATCCACCGCCTCGAGGGCTTCACGACCCTCACCTATCTCGCGGCCCGCCACCCGCAGTTCCGGTTCGGCAACTCCGTTCTGTGTCACGCGTTCAGGAACCCGGCACTCCTGGCGAAGATGGCAGCCACCCTCCAGATGCTGAGCGGCGGGCGCTTCATCCTCGGAATGGGGTGTGGGTGTGATGAAGAAGAACACCTTGCCTATGGATATGAGTTCCCCGATGGCGCGACGAGGGTTCGGCAGCTAGACGAGGCCATCCAGATCGTGAAGGGCTTGTGGTCTCATCCAACCATGACCTTCAAAGGCGAGTTCTACCGAGTCAGCACTGCTTCCTGTGATCCTCGGCCCGAGCCTGTTCCGCCCCTGATGGTGGGCGCGTTCGGACCACAGATGCTGCGGCTGGTCGCGAGGCAGGCGGACTGGTGGAACGCCTCTTCGACCGGGCCTGGACGCTATGCATCGATGAGCTCGACGCTGGGCCGGGCCTGCGAAGCACTGGGGCGGGACCCCACCACGGTTCGTCGCACGTGGTGCGGGGGTGTGTCGTGTGCCCCGACCCGCAGTGAGGCGGAGGCACAGGCCGCCGGCCGGTTCTCGTTATCGGATGACTTCGATTTTGGGTTTGTGGGCACCGCGCGAGACATCGTTGAACAGATGCACGCCTTCATCGAGCTGGGCGTGGATTACTTCATGCTCGACGTGGCCGATTTCCCTCGCCTTGATGGACTCCTACGACTGATTCGAAGCGTGCTGCCCAAGATAGGCCGAGGATAGACCCACCCTTGGTGCACCCACCATCCGAAAGCCCGTGTGTTAGGTTCGCGACAAAGGAAGGTGGAGGAAGGGCGGGCGAAATCTCTACCGGAGCAGGCCGCGGAACCGTCGATCCTCCCTGTTTCTCGCGCGCGCAAGATGACGCGAAAAGTTGGGGAGCCTGCCGTCGAGGCCGTGCCGCTCGGCCGGCTGCACCCGGCGCCATGGAACCCGCGCATCATCAGGGACGAGCGCTTCCAGAACCTCGTCCGCAGCATCCAGGCCGATCCGGCGCCGCCCTATCCTCGCCGCAGCGGACGGCACCATCTATGCCGGCAACATGCGCTACCGGGCGGCGCAGCAACCTGGGCCTGCCTACGGTCCCGGCGATTGTCGAGGACATCCCAGAGCTGCTGGCAAAGGAGCGAGCGCTCCGCGACAACCACCAGTGGGGTGACTGGCAGGACGAGCAGCTCGGCGAGCTGATGTTCGGGCTCCGCTCCGACGGCGCCGACCTCGAGGTGCTCGGCTTCACCAAGAAGGAGCTGGCCAAGCTACTCGATGAGGTCGGCGTAGGCGTTGGCGACGCGGAGGACGAGTTCCCCTACCACGAGCGATTCGGGGTGACGGTCATCTGCAAGGACGCCGGCGAGCAGGAGCGCGTACCCTGTGGGTGACGAACTCACAGCTCGGAGGGGCGCAAGGAGCTGCTGGCCATCCAGGATGGTTACCGCGAAAGCGAACAGAGCTGGCACGAGCTGCCTATCGGCCTCGGGAAGCAGGGACTGGCCATCCCGCCGAAGCTGGCGGTGGGCGACGGCGCCCTCGGCTTCTGGGCCGCCCTGCGCAAGGTCTTCCCCTCGACCCGGGAGCACCCGGACGGCGAGCAATGGCGACGAGACCGTACGCCTTGTCGCCGTGGCGGGAGGCACAGCCGCTTCCTCGCCGCGGACGCGCGATCGGCGGCCGATTGCGAGCGGGCGATCGCACGTCCGTCCGAGACTTCGGGCGACTCCGCTCAAAATCGACCAGGCTGCGGCGAACGACCTGGACCTCGACATCGAGCACCTTCTTCTGCCGCCGGTCGATGTCCATCTGAAGCTCCGCGCCGATGCGTCGGGCTGGGACGACCTCGTCGCAGGGGTCAAAGAGGCGAACCTCGAAGGCAGCTCCTGGGCCGTGTTCTACGTTGTGGCGATGCCCCACAGAAGGCCGCCGACACCGCCTTGACGCCCGGGCTTATGATCGGATCCAGTCCATGGGCGAGTTATAGGTAATGACGACGACTTTCCAGGCCGGCGAAGGCGAATCACCCACCAACGCCGTCGGCACGCGAAGTCCGGCCCAGCGGCGGTCGAGCAACCGATTGGTCGCTCCGTTTGTTGGCCGCGAGACTGAGCTAACTGTTCTTGAAGAGCGCCTGAACGCCGCCGAACGCGGAGACGGCGGTGTCGTGTTCATCCGCGGCGAGCCTGGCATCGGCAAGAGCCGGCTACTGGAGGAATTCGCGACCGAGGCCCAGACGGGAGGCTGGATCGTCCTGCGGGGCCGCGCCTACGACATGGATGGCATGCCACCCTATCTCCCGTTTATCGAAGTGTTGCGCGATCAACTACGTCATGCTTCGGACAAATCGCTGGCGGAGCTGGCATTAGGCGCGCCGGAACTTAGCGCGCTTCTTCCAGAGCTCCGCGCACATGGGGGCCCCGGCCTTCCCCACGCTGCCGGCCTCGGGCCGGAGGCTGAACGCTTCCGCCTGTTCGAAGCTGTCGCCGGATTCCTCATTGGCATCTCCCGCCAAACGGGGATCAAGGGTTTGCTCGTCGTCATGGACGACTTGCACTGGGCTGATAGGACGTCCGTCCTTCTCCTCCAGCACATCGCACGGAAGCTGAGCGGCGTGCCCCTCCTCTTCGCCGCTGCCTATCGGACCACCGAGATTGCACTCGACCACCCGCTCTCTGGCGTTGCGGCCGACCTGGCGCGCGAGCACGGCGGAAAACAGCTGGCCCTTCCTCCGCTGACGGAGGGTGAGACGGCGAGGCTGATTGAGAGCCTGGCAGGTGCCGCCACAGACCACGCGCTCGCTCTGAACATCCACAAGGAGACCGCCGGCAATCCGTTCTTTGAAGAGGAGCTTGTCCGGCATCTTCTTGAACGCGACTCCAAGCTCTCGGCTGCCACCGCCGCGGTGAACGGCATCCCGGAGGGCGTCCGCCAGGTGATCCACCAGCGGCTGTCCCGCCTTGCGAAATCTACCAACACGGCTCTCCAAACCGCCGCCGTCCTGGGCGACTCCTTCACCTTCGACCTGCTCTCAGCAGCCAGCGAGCTGGAAGCGCCTGCGCTCATCGATGCCGTGGAGGAGGCTGAGCGGGCCGGTATGCTCCGCGAGCACGGCGACGGCTATACGTTCGCCCACGGGCTTATCCGCCGCACTATTTATGACGCGTTGAGCCTGCCGCGTCGGCGCCGAAACCACCTTCGCGCGGCAGAGGCCATGGAATCTATCGGATTGGGCGATCTCGAAACCGGTCGCGCAGTCGTCGCGCAGCACTGGCGGCTCAGCGGCCATCCCGAACGTGCGACCGAGTATCTGCTAAGGGCTGGAGACGCCGCCATTGCGGTGACGGCCTGGGACGAAGCGACGCAATACTGGGAGAGGGCGCTTGAGTGTATGGAGCAGGCGCGAGACGCCCCACCCCGCCGCGCACGCCTGCTCGAAGGACTCGGCGACCTCTATTTCCTTAGCACGTTCCAGGCCCACCCGTCCGTGGAACGTTACCTCCAGGCCGCTGCCATCTACGAGCGCATCGGCGATGCCGTTGGTGGTGCGCGGGCACGCTCGCGCGCCGGGCGGAGCCTGGCGTTCCCCACCTCGGGATTCGACTACCCGGCCGCGGTCGAACACCTGCACGCCGCTGAAGCAGTGCTGAGGAATGAACCACCGAGTGTCGAGCTGGGCGAACTTTACGCGGCGCTTGCCCATTCTGAGTCTCACGCATTGTTACAGGGGCCAGAAGAAATGCTGAAGGCCATGCGTCTCGTTGGGGAGACAGCACAGCAGTTGGAAAGCGACTTCCTCCGGGACTTCCTGCGAATCCAGTCGCTTCACCTGGAGGGGCATTACCTCGGGCTCCAGGGTCACCTCGCGAGGGGCCTCGCCCTGGAGGAACGCGCCTGTGCCGAAGCTACCGCCATGAGGGACAAACCGGGCCAAGTAGGAGACTGGCCGGAACGGTGGCACGAGTTCCTGTTGATGTACAGCAGCGAGGATGAACCAGCGAATGCCAACGCTGCGGGTTCTCCACATCTCTCCCACGTGACCAGCCGGACCGGACTGGCGAATTTCACGACCAACTGTTGCGGCTGGCAAAGCCTTGACCTGAGCGACCCGGTCCGGGCAAGAGAAAAACACGAGCGCATTCGCGACGGGCAGGGCCGGTTCATTACGCCGTTCCTGCTGGGCGACCTCTATCTCTGCGGAGATCTCGCGACGCTCAAGAATTTGGCGGATGCCGGGACCTCAGCCCTTAGCACGACTAACCCGGACGCCGTGCCGCTCGCGCGGACAATGCAGGCCCTGGCCGAAGGGCGTTGGACAGACGTCCGTAGTGCCACCGAGGAAAGGGCGAGGAAGGCGCGGGCCGCGGGAAGCAACAGTCTCTCGCTTACGACCGGCCGTTGGTTGCTTCGCGGAATGCGGGCCACCGGGGAAGCGGCGGCTGCGGAATCGCTTGCCTTGGACGCCGTGGCGATGGCGCTTCGCAGCGGAGCCGTGAAGTACGAGTTCATCTTCCGGGCAGAGTTCGCGCTCATCCTGGGCGAAGCCGGCCGGCTGGCGGAGGCGGAAGAGAACCTGGTCCGGTGCCGCGAGATCCTGGCCGACGGTGAGGACTGGCGCGGCGTGGGGGGACGGCTCGCGCTGGCCGAGGCGGTCGTGGCGGCGGCGCGTGGGGACATCGGCCCGGCAGAGACAGAATTCGAGCGCGCCCTGGCGGTATTCCGCGATCTATCGCTGCCGTGGGACGCGGCGGAGGCTTTCGAACTGTGGGCGCGCTTCGGGCGCCGGTTCCATCGAGGGGCTGGCCGGCGGACGTTCATCGCGGAGAAGCTGGGTGAGGCTCGCGCGGTCTACGAACGCATTGGCGCGGGACAGCCGTGGCTCGACCGGCTCGAAGAGGAAGTGCGCCTCCTTTCGGTGGGGGGCAGCCACACCGGAGGCGAACCACTCCCGGATGGCCTGACAGCGCGGGAGGGCGAGGTGCTGCGGCTTGTGGCGGCGGGACGCAGCAGCCGCGAAATTGGCATGGACCTCGTGCTGAGCGTCCGGACAGTTGAACGCCACGTCGCCAATATCTACCTGAAGACCGGCACGCATGGGCGTGCCCAGGTGACCGCATACGCGGTGGCTCACGGTCTCGGTTCGGCCGAAGTCTAGGTTTTCCATCGACCTGCAAGTCCTGCAGAAATATGTAGGCGCGCTGCGGATGGAGTCATGGCGCTCTCGTTAAGTTACGCAGTTCTACGGAAGCGGCGGCTGTCCCCGGAGGGCTACGGTTCTAGGCGCCTGCTGGCTCGCCGGACGCCGAGGCCACAAGCCCCGGTGCCCGGCGGGCAGTTGGCACATCGGGCTGCAGCCGCTCGGCGGCTGCGCCCTCTACTGCGGCTCAGGCCGTGCCCCAAGCCCCCGCGGGAGGGTAGTCCCGCCAGGAGAAACGACATGATCGGCAAACTACTCATCGGCGCCCTTGCAGTGGGCATACTCGGCGTTGCCGGCCTCGGCGCTGGAAGCAAGGGCGCATCCGCCGAGGTGCTGCGCCAAGAATGGATGGCAGTTGGATTCGCTACAGATAACCCCTGCGAACCAGGCGTTACCGCCATAGCGCTGCAGGGCAAGGTCCACCACGTCTGGTACACGAGCCCAGAGGGCGGCCTCAAGATGAACATCCGGGGCCACCTGACCGGCGTGGACTCCGACGGCACGGGCTACGTCCTGAATTTCCAGCGGCACATGGAGCACTTCTCCTATTTCGACCCGCTGGGCAACCTGTTCCCGTTCAACGACACCTTCAGGAACACCCTGGTCAGCAAGGGCTCCACGATCAATGCCCAGATCGTGATCACCTTCACGATGTCCAATTCGCTGAACCCCGCCGCTAATCCCAACGCAATCACCGTCGTCGCCTGCGTTGGGTAGCGCGTTGAGGCTCCCGCGGCGCACTCGGGTCAGACCCGTGCGTCGCGGGGCGCGCCAACGCCGCGGGAGGCTCATCCCGCCAAAAGTCAGCTTTCGCGGCAATCCCAACATTGAAGATGCCGCGCCTGCTGGTGGCCGCCGCGCTGGGCCTCGTGGTTCTTACCGGCCGTCCCCAGCGAGCATCGCGAAATGCCTGGGCCGAGGAACAACAACTGCGAATGTGATGGCCGGCGATGGCCGCGATCGGTGATAGAGTGGGTGGCGCTCCGGTCATTCAGACGAAGGAACACCTGATGCTGTTTCGTCATCCGGGTACCATGAAAGCCTCGCTCATCGGCACCCTCGTATGCTCGTTGGCGGCGTGCGGTGGCGATAACGCAGGGCCGTTGAGCATCGGCAACATAGATGTTGGCGGATACAGCCTGTACTACGTTTGCGGAGGCAAAGGCACGCCAACGGTCATCATCGAAGCTGGAGCCGGCGACAGTACCGACCACTCGTGGGCGAAAGTGTTTCCCGAAATCAGACCGGATACAAAGATTTGCCGTTATTCGCGAGCCGGCCTCGGACTTAGCGACGAGGCGCCAATTCCTCGCACAAGCCAGGATATGGTGGCGGACTTGCATGCGCTGCTCAACAACGCGAATATCGAGCCACCATATGTGCTCGTGGGACACTCCATAGGCGGATTCAATGTTCGTTTATACTCAGCAACGTATCCCGACGAAGTGGTCGGCATGGTTCTCGTGGACGCATCCCACCCTGATTACTGGACAAGACTACGAAACGCGATTCCTCCCGAGGACTCAGATGAATCCTTGGCCCTGAGCGAGATGAGAAATGTGTTGTTTGATGACGGAGATGATCATCCTGAAGGAATAGATGTTGATGCCAGCGCCGACGAGGTGCGAAATACTGGACCAATGGGGGACATTCCACTTGTCGTGATCACCAGGGCCTTCGGAGCCGAAGTGGCTAGCGATCTGCCACCAGAATTCGTCCGGGCGGCGGAACAAGCGTGGCAAGAGTTGCAGGTGGACTTAACAACGCTTTCGACGAACAGCACTCATGTTGTTGCAGCCAAAGCTGGCCACTTCGTCCAGGTCGATGAGCCTCAGCTTGTCATCGACGCGATCCGGAAGGTGGTCGAGGAGGTGCGAAAGAAAGGGCGATGATTCTATCGCAGACGCTGTCAACGAACGATGGGCGAAGGCGTCTTCGAGGTAAATGGCATCGGACTCTTGAGTCCGGTCCTGGTCGGACCTTCGCCCCCAGAATGCGTGTGACGGCCAGCAGGAACTCATGGTTCTTGCCGGCCGTCCCGGTACTGGCGCCGTGAGTGGATCAGCCAGAGAGGAAGGATCCGCATGAGCGACGTTGACTCCGAACGAGAGTCCCTGGACCGGATGTGGGATCCGGGCAGCCGCGTCAACACCGCCATCCACTACATCCTGATGGGCGAGGATCCGCAGCTGCGCAAGGGCCGCCGTTTCCGCGAGATGCTTCCGGGCCGGGAGCGCTGCAAGAACTGCCGCGCCCCCTTCGACGGTCCGGCCAGCTGGGCCATGCGGCTTCGCGGTCGCGGGCAGTACAACCGAAACCCGACGTTCTGCAACTTCTGACTGCACAACCTCACGGAGCACCCGGGTGGTGCCGTCATCGACCTTTCCTTTCTCTTCATCGACATTCGCGGGTCCACTCCCCTGGCGGAAGGCATGAGTGCGGGCGAGTATGCGAGGCTCATCAACCGTTTCTATGAGGACGTCACCCGCGTCCTCGTGCGCACTGAAGCGTTCATCGACAAGTTCGTCGGAGACGAAGTGATGGCTGTCTTCCTACCTGTCTTTTGCGGTCCGAACCACGCACGCGCAGCTGTGGACAGTGCGCACGAATTGCTCGAGGCAACCGCCAAATCCGGATCACAAGACGCGCTTCCCGTCGGTGTGGGCGTGAACACCGGGAATTGTTATTTCGGAACGGTCAAGGGCGTCGATGGCACCTTCACCGACTGGACCGCGCTCGGAGACGCGGTCAATGTGGCCGCGCGACTGGGGGCAGCCGCGGCAGCTGGAGAAGCGCTCGTTAGCAGCGCCACCTGTTTGGCCGCAGGCCTGGAACTCGCCGGATGCGAGTCGCGGGCCCTTCCGCTGAAAGGCAAGACCGAACCGACGGCAGTACGGGTGATGCGAGCAGGCTCGACGCTCTCGTGACTTGCGTCCCTCGGATACACGCTCGCGGCCTGTGAATCGCCAGAGTTAATGTCCGGCATGAAGCGGCAGACCGTCTAGGAGCCTGCCGGTTTATTCGCGCCGGATGGGTGGGCGAGGCTGGGCGGTGGGGTCAGGGCGCCAAGATCGGCTATTTCGGGCGTGGGTTGCGTCCAGGGGCCGCTCTGGAGCCGTTCGAAGGC
>JBJXGC010000034.1:0-3891 GCA_046154545.1 Dehalococcoidia bacterium
CTCACGGTTGTGGCCTATCCGCCTCAGGTGGCCATTTAAGGAAATCGCGCTCCTCCCGCGGGCCGAAGAGTATCGGGAACCCGAGGTCACCCGTCCCAAGCCAGGTCAACGTGTTGGTGTTTTGGTACGTCCGTAAGTGGATGGCGATGACTCCCAGGGCGTAAATGAGCGCGGAAATGGGATCGACTCCGTAGATCTGGTGGACCTTCTCCCTGCCGACACCGGCGATCTGAAACTGGCAGAACCAGGAACCATGTTTCTTCTTGCCGGGACGTGGTCTTCCGAGCTTGACGGTGACCGTCCGTTGAACGTCGCCATGGAGCGTGAGAGTCCTCACGGCGATCCACTTCGTCTTCCTCGCGCTCATGGGCAATTCATGCCGCTGCACCCGCATATGTTCGCCTTACTACCGCATTGCGCCTCATACCTTTGTCCTCGCCGTGGGCGGCCATCGGCCGTGGCTCTACCAGCGCTTGCGCTGCTTCGACCAGTCGAACGGTGCTATGCCCTCTTCCGTCAGCTGCCAGACCGTGGCCTCCGCTTTGCCGCCGCTGATCTCCAGGAAGCCAACCGTGCCGAGCTGGGTGTTCAGGTTGTGGGGGTAGGTCGGCGAGCCGGGGTTCACGCAGAGCGTGCCGTTGAAGGTGTCGATCGCCTCGACGTGGGTGTCGCCGTAGATCAGCACGTCGAGGTCCGTCCGGCCGAAGTAGCGGCTCATCGCCCGTTCGAGCGTGAGGTGCGGCGGGTACTCGGGGATGGGGACGTCGTGGGTGAGGCCGACTTTCAGGCCGGCGAGGTCGAGCAGCCAGGACTCGCGCAGGCGCGGATGGTCGGGCTGGATGGGGCGCCCACCGGAGCCGTCTTCGCCGTTGCCCCGGGCCGCGAAGACGGGCGCGATATCGTGGAGCTGGTCGATCACGACGAGGTCGTGGATGTCGCCGGCGTGAAGGATGCAATCGACGTCGCGGAAGACGTCGAACACCTGGGGCCAGAGTTCATCGCGCGCTTCGGGGATGTGCGTATCGGAGATGAGGCCGATGCGGAGGCTGGGGCGGGAGCTGAAGGGGGTCTCGTGCACGTTCATTCTCTGACTATCCTCGGGAATCCCAGCGGCCGCGCCGCCTTTGGCGGCGGCGTCATCAGTTCGCGGATGGCGTCGAAGACCACCCGGAACTGGTCGTCGTATTTCGCTTCGAGCTCGTCCAGGCGGCGGCTGAGGACGCCGTTCGAGGCGAGCAAGGCGCGTAGCTTGACGAACGTCCGCATGACTTCGATGTTCACCTGGACGGCGCGGGGGCTACTGAGCACGCTCGAAAGCATGGCCACACCCTGCTCCGTGAAGACATAGGGCGCGTACCGGCGGCCGCCGCGGCCGGTGTTTGAGATCCCACGGTGGGATCTCAAACGGCGCGCCTCATCGCCGCTGAGCCGGAACATGAAGTCCGCCGGGAAGCGGTCCTGGTGGCGGGTGACGGCCCGGACGATGATCCGCGTCTCGACGCCGTAGAGGGCGGCGAGGTCTTCATCGAGGATGACACGCTGGCTGCGCACCTGGTAGATGAGGCTCTCGACCTGTTCGACGGCGACCGCGACCAGCGTGGGGAGTGGGGCGGCAGCGGGTTCGTCGGGCACCCGGCGAGTCTACGCGGCGGCGGCGCTAGCCAGAAGCAGGGGTGGCACGGCCTTCAGAGGTTCACCGCCAAAGCGCCAAGATCGCCAAGGACGCGAAAAGGGTCATTCCAAATCGCGACTCCTTGGCGGTTCTTGGCGTCCTTGGCGCCTTGGCGTTTGAGCCCACCCAGGCACCCCTGAGAAAGACGGAGATCGGGTTCACCGCCAAGGCGCAAAGATCGCCAAGGAGACGCCAAGATCCGCCGGGTCGAGGCTCCGGGACTGGTCCCAGATCGTCCCCTTGGCGGTTCTTGGCGTCCTTGGCGCCTTGGCGTTTCAGCCCACCCAGGCTCCCCGTTAGAAGACGGCGATCGGGTTCACCGGACTGCCCGTGCCGCCCCGGATGTGGAGCGGGTTCACGGTCAGGAGGAACTCCCAGCGGCCCTCTTCGGCGCAGGCCTCGGCCAGGGGCTGGAGGAGGGCGTTGTCGAGCAGGGGCATACCCATATAAACGATGGTAAAGACGTGGACCGGACCGCCGGGCGCGGTTTCGAAGGTCTTGTAGCCGCCGGGGCTGGCATCGAGGCAGTCCCAGCCGAGGAGGGCGGCGTCGTGCTGCTTGAGCACGGGGCAGACGTCGGCGTGCAGGCCCGGCGTTGGCCGGGCGCCCGGCACGGCGGTCGGGTTCGCGGCGTAGAACTTCTCGCGGCCGCTATAGACGAGGACGGCGTCGCCGGACTTCGGCGAGAGGCCCTGGGCCTTGGCCGCCGCTTCGATCTCCCAGCCGCGGACGGGCGAGTCGATGGTGACGTACTCGGTGCCGCGGAAACGGGGGATGTCGATGAGCACGCCGCGGGTGGTAATGCCGTTGCTCCAGGCATCGACCGAGCCGGACTTCGCGCCCATCGAGGTGAGTTCGGAAGCGGGCTTGCCGTTGTACATCTTGCCCTCCCAGAGGATGTGGCAGAGGGCATCGACGTGGGTGGTGGCGTAGCCGTGGAAGAGGATGCCGATGAAATCGACGGAGAAGGCGTCGTTGTAGCGGAGGTAGTGCTGGGCAGGGTTCCAGTTGCCCGGGCCGCCGACAGTGTTCCAGGGGCGGGAAAGGGAGACGGCCCGCCCGCTCTTGACGAGCCCGGCCGCGGCCTTGCGGACCTCGGGGGTGATGAGGTTGATGGTGCCGGCGTTGTCATCGGCGCCCCAGCGGCCCCAGTTGCTGCAGGTCTTGAAGTAGGAGAGGACCTCGTCCTCGGAAGGAAGGGGATGGTCGGCCATGGAAAGCGCCTCCGGTGGGTGGATGGCGGGGAGTATAGGGGATGGGGCGAGGGAGGAGGGAGGAGGAGAAGGGAGGCAAGTATGGCCAGCGGCCAGAGTGAGGGATGAAAAGGCGAGTTCCGGACCGCCGCACTCCCTCGCCCGCTGCAGCGGGAGAGGGCCGGGGTGAGGGCCCCAGCGGCCACGCGGAGCCCAACGGAGCCCGAGCATGCCCCCTGAGGACGTCTTTTCAGACCAGGAGGGAGGAGGGAGGAGGGAGGAGGCGCCGGCTGTCGGCGGATCGTGATCTACCGGGTTTGAGCACCCGGCACCGGAGGACCGGGCGCAGCCACGCTCCCTGCCACCCGCCCCTTCGCGCTGGCACCCCTCCAACGGACGCTGTCCCCATGCCCGCCACGCCCCTTGCATCCACCGCCGGCCGCGCGCGGTCTGCCACACCCGCGCCTCACAACTGCCACTGGGTCCGCACTCCCTCCCCACTGCCATGCCACACCCCGTCCACACCGCTTCCTAAACGCGCGCCAACCGCATCCCTAACCGCACATCTCCGAGCGGTCACCGCACCCAGACCGCACGTCTTTTCATGCACGCACCCCATCCCGCACTGTGCTCACCAAACGCCCGCCACTCGCACTTCCCCGGCGAATCGCTTCCTTGCACCTTGCTCTCCCCCTCCTCCTCGTTGCGCAGGAGGAGGAGGGGACGGGGATGAGGGCGTGCGACTACCGCGGGATGCAGCCCTGGGGGCTATAGAGGTGCCAGCCGCGTTCGGCAGTCCAGACCTGGCCGCTGACCGGGTCCCAGTAGAAGCCTTCGCCGCGGCTGCCGTAGGTGAGGGCGTCGGCCCAGAGGGGCTGCGGGCGGGCGCGCGGGGGCTGGGGAGCGAAGGCGTGCCAGCCGCGGGCCGGCGTCCAGACGAGGCCGCTCACGTTGTCCCAGTAGAAGCCGCCACCGGGGTTGCCGTAGGCGAGGTCGTTCACCCAGAAGGGGCCCACGGGGCAGAAT
>JBJXGC010000037.1:0-5055 GCA_046154545.1 Dehalococcoidia bacterium
GGTTGATCGCCGCCAACGCTTCCTGCTCCACGATCGCCTTCCGGTTGATCGCAGCCTGGTAATCGTCCGAGAAGAAGAAGTTATCGATGGCGACCGAGGTGACGTCCAGGTAGAGGGGCGCGAACTGTTGACTGAGCCTGACCTTGATCTTGTCGGCGATGGCCAGGCGCGAGTCCTTGATGTCGATCGTGGTGTACTCGGGCGTGATCTCCTTCACTGTCTGCAGGATGCGCGCTTCGACACGGACGCGGTCGTAGTAGTTGATCCCGTGCTCCCGGACCAATTTCTGGACGTTGGTCGCCTGCACCACGTAGTTGATGGTGAGGCGCAGAAACACGTCTTGGCCTTCGGCCGTGAATGCGCCGATTCCGCCGGCCGCGAACTGGCCGTCGTTTCCCTGCTGGGCATTGGTGTAGGTCTGCGTGCGCAAATTGAGCGTCTTCACATCCTGCCACGGCCAGACAAGGAACAGTCCTTCGTCACGCTGGCTCGTGATCGCCCCGAAGTTGTAGACGATCGCCACCTCGCCGCTGTCCGCCTTATTCAGTGACCTCGCAGCCGTGACGATGAGCAGGATCACGATGAGGCCGGCGGCAATCGCGCGGGACGTGTTCTTGTACACGCCGAGCATCGCCCCGGAATGTCCTCCTTCGCCCTCCGCTTGTCGCCGCCGAAACTGCGAGGACACGAGGCTGGCGATCACGGCGAGGGCGATGATGATTGGGACAGCGAAGATATACGTCATAACTGTTGCTCTCTATAACTGGAGGGTTAGTGGGGCGTACTCGGCGCGGCCCGAGGCTGGTGGCCTACCCGAGGTGCACGGTCGAACCCGGCCCAACGATCATAGCGTACAAACCATCGCGCCCTTCTCTGGCGCCCGCCAGTCGAAGATGTGTGGCTATCCGCTCCCGGCCGGCTCCCCACCTTCGGGCCCCCAGAAGATAGCCCAGGTGACAAGGTCGTCACTGAAATCGACGAACCGGTGCTCTTTCCCGGCCCCCACGAACAGTGCGTCCCCGCGCTCGAAGGGGAACGCTTCGGACTCGATCACCAGCGTCCCTCGCCCGGAGACGACGATGTATACCTCGTCCTGGCCGTGCGGTGTCTGGACATCGCTCCCACGCGGCGCGAAGACCACCAGGCGCATCGAACCGTGCGCGAATGGTGCCCTGAACGGCACACCCGCCGGCCACTCGGGACTCGGCCTCCCGGGCAGCTTCGTGAGCTCAGTGGCGAGGTTGACTCTCATGCGTTCTGGTCGAAGTCGTACACCCGCTTCAGGGCCGCCGCCCGCTCGAAGCTCTGCAACACCGGCAGCCCGCGCTCGTGAAACTTCGGCTGCACGGTCGCGGTCTTGTGTGCGTCGCCCACTTCTCTCATGTGTCCGGGGAGCGTATCTCGAACCCGATCAGGACCGCAAGCGCCGTCACGACATCGATCAGGCTCCGCTGCTCCAAAAACCCCACCCTCGACGCGAACCGCTCGAGCGACACCGCCCGCGCTTGGAGTACGTCGGCGGCCGAATCCCGTGCCAGGCCGTTCGACTCAGTTGCCGCGATCCGAACCTTGTTTCGCTGCACGTCGAACCGCGGCTGCGAGGTTGTGAAGGGGACCACCATCCGCACCGGAAGATTGCCGACTCCGTCGGCGCTGACAACGAGGGCGGGACGGGACTTTCGCAGCTCCGCCCCACCGTCGGGTCGAGGTTCACCCACCAGATTTCGCCCCGCTCCGGAAAAACGTCACTCATCGATCAGGTCGAGCCCATCCCCGGCTGTCGCTTCCTCCCACTCGTGGAGTTCGTCAACGTCCGTGGCCGGCGGCCATCGGCGGAATACAGCATCCCGCTCTTCGAGCGGCATCCGCAACATCTCATCCACGGACGGCGGCTCGGCCCTCTCGCGCCATGACCGCGCATCCGCCTCGCCGCCCATCAAGCGCAGCCAGTGGGCGGCCTCGTCTTCCGTGAGGTCCCTTACCCGATCACGGAGTGCTTCTTTCGCCGTCATCAGTATGAATTATACATACGCTCCCGCCCGCTGGCCGCCGTCGGGCCGGTCATCCGTTCTGGTCGAAGTCGTAAACCCGCTTCAGGGCCGCCGCCGCCCGCTCGAAGCTCTGGAACACCGGCAGCCCGCGCTCGTGAAACTTCGGCTGGACCGTGGCGACGTACTCGGCCTCGTGCGCCGGGTGGAGGATGGTGACCAGCGGCTTCGCGCTTTTCTCCCCGTGGGCCTTGAGCGTATCGAGCATCTCGTCGAGGGTCTCCGGCTTCGACTTCCATTGGCGGGCCGCGAACATCGCTGAGAGTTCCATCGCCACGTTATCGACGTTCGGGTCTGCGTCCACGATGTCGAGAATGCGCTGCAGGGTCTCGACCTTGCCCTGGATGGTCCCGCCCATGTCCAGCGGGTTCTGGTAGCTCCCCCCGATGATGTTGAAAAACTCGCTCAGCGTTGCGTACGTCCCGTCGCTGAAGCGCGGCACCGTGAACCCGGCCTTCGCGAAGGCGTCCGTGATCGAAACGCTCTGGCCACCAGTCTGGGCAAGGAGCGCCATCCCCGGGCCCTTAGGCCGCTTCGCCAGGGTCAGCGCTTTCATCACGTCGATCGTCTCGTCGAGATTGTTCGTCGCGATCGCCCCGCACTGGCGCAGCATCCCCTCGAAGATCGCCTGCGGCGCCGCAAGCGAGCCCGTATGCGAAGCCGTGGCCCGCGCGCCTTCAGCCGTCTGGCCGCCCTTCCAGACCACCACCGGCTTGCGCTTGCATGCCTCACGCAAGGTGTTGAAGAAGCGCTTGCCATCCCGCGCCCCCTCCACGTACATGCCGATGACCTCGGTCTCGTCGTCCTGCATCAAGTAGTCGACATAATCGCTAACGTCGAGCACGACGGCGTTCCCGAAGCTCGCGCAGCGGCTCAGGTGCATGCCGTTCGCGTTCGCCACCAGGCTGAACATAATCCCGTGCGTGCCCGACTGAGAGAGGAACCCGATCCGCCCGTCGTCCGCCACCGGCGCGTCGTTGTTGAAGCGCACGCCCACCTTCGGCAGGTAGAGGCCCATGCAGTTCGGGCCCACCAGGTTGAAGTTGGCCGCCTTCGCCATCTCCACCAGCTGGTTCTGGAGCGTGATCCCCAGCTCCTCGCCTGTCTCCGCGAATCCTGACGTGAAGAACCCGGCCCCGTTCGCCTTGTTCGCGATCAGGTCCTTCAGGACGTAGGGCGAGACCTGGCGCGGCACCGCCACGACCGCGTAGTCGATCGGCTCAGGGATATCCGCCATCGAGGTGAAGTTCTGGATACCGAGCTTCTCGATCCCCTCGATCTCCTTCGGGTCGAGCTGGACGGAGTACAGCTTGCCACCCTTCTCTTTGAACGGCAGGTTGTTATTCAGCCACATGTAGCCGGGGCCCTTGTCCCCCACCACTGCCACCGTCTTCGGGTTGAACATCCGGTCGAGCTTATGGCCGGGTACTGACATGACTACGCCTCCATGATCTCCGGCTTCTACGTCCGCCCACGGCGTCCCGTAGGAGCCCCTCGGGTCAGGTCTTCATCCGTCGTCTTTGTCCCTTTGAACCTTTGCGTTTTCGCCACTCAGGCCCCGCTGATGACGATTCGCGCGTCTACCGCGATCGCCCCGTCGGCGTAGGCGAACATCGGGTTCAGGTCCAACTCCTGCACTTCGGGGTGGGCCTGAACGAACGCTGAGACCTTCAGGATCGCGCTCTTGAGCGCCCCAATGTCCGCCGCCGGCTGGCCGCGCACGCCGTCGAGCACGGGCTTGCCCTTGATCTCGCCGATCATCTGGCCGGCGTCGCGATCCGTCAGGGGCACGAGCCGGAACGACACGTCCTTCAGTACTTCCACCATGATCCCGCCGAGGCCGAACATCATCACCGGTCCGAACTGCGGGTCGGTCGTCATCCCGACGATAACCTCCGTGCCCTGGGGCGCCATGTGCTGCACGGCGACGCCCGTGATCTTCGCGCCAGGCACATGCTTCGTGCAGCTCTCGATGATCGCCGCATGCGCTGCCCGCACGTCGCCCGCGTCCTTCAGGTTCAGCTTCACGCCGCCCGCATCGCTCTTATGCGAGATGTCCGGCGAAACCACCTTCAGCACGACCGGATACCCCGCCTTCTCGGACTGGACGACCGCCTCGTCGGCGCTCTTCGCGAGTGTCGTGAGCGTCACCGGCACGCCCGCATCCCGCAACGCATCCTTCGCTTCGACTTCAGACAGGAGCGTCCGCCCCTCGGCCCGCGCCCGGGCGACTGTTTCTGCAAACGTCATGTAATCCTCGATCTTCCGGGTCGCTCCCAATGCTGGGGCCCCACGGTGGATAGCGCCCCGAATTCTACGGGCCAGATACCCGCGGAGTCACGGAGTCCGGGTCATGCGCAACCCGTCAGTTCGGTTCGAAACGCATCAGCGCAACACCGAGGAGAAACAGGCCAAGTGCAAGGAGGAGGAGGAACGCGACGAAGCACCCGACGAGAGCGCGCGCGCTCCGGCCGTCACGCTCACGGTCGTCGCGCCGGCGCAGGAGCAGCAGCAGTGCCGGGGCGCCGACAACAGCGGCGGCCAGCCAAAACACCAGTCCTCCGATGACGGACGCGCTTGAAGTCAGGATGGGCACCCGGCGGATTCTAACGCCGCAAGAACCCGCGGCCCTGCGGCATCCTCTGGCCGTCCACGCCGAGCAGCGAAGGAGGCGGTCAGGCCCCGGAGACCGGGGAGGCGCGCGCAGCGCACTTGGTATAACCGCGCCCCCGCACTAGGCTTCGCGCCGGAGGGACAACATGGCCAGCAGTGAGACCTTCGACATCGTCGTCATCGGTGCTGGCTCTTCCGGCGCCGTCATTGCCGCCCGGGCGAGTGAGGACCCCCGCAACTCCGTCTGCCTCATCGAGGCCGGCCCGGACTACGCCGACACCGCCTCCACCCCCTTCGACCTGGTCAACAGCCACAACAACTCCTACCGCGACCACGACTGGGGCTTCGAATACCAGCCGACCGCTGAAGGCCGCGCGCAGCCCTTCCCCCGCGG
>JBJXGC010000039.1:0-18150 GCA_046154545.1 Dehalococcoidia bacterium
ATGCGCCAAGAGAACCTTCGGAGGTTCCGCATCAACCGGGCGCTGTATCCGCAGCCGAGGGTCGTGTGCGACCTCACGGGAACGGACGAGCCGGGCAGCTTCCGGTTCTCCGAAGGCTACTGGGACAGTTTCGAAGAGATCGAGGAGTGCTACCGCTCGCCACATGGGATGGCCGCCCTCGCTGACGGGATGTTGAACGCATCGCCACGGGTCCCGCGGGGGCCTCAGCCCGTCTTCTTCGCGGAGGAGGAGGAGTTCGAGACCGAGTCCCGGCTGCAGTTCGACATCTTCCACGGCCGCTATGTCGAACCCGCGCCCACGAAACTGTTCCTCTTTGTCCGGCTCCTGGCTGACCACGAGAGGGCATTCGATCTGGGCTATGCGGCGATGGCCGCGGACCTCGGCAAGGCTGCCGGCCTTGGCCCTCATGTCTTGTCGAAGAGGCTCGACCGCCGCGTCGTGCTGGGACGCGCGAGCGAATGGCCGCCCTCCGGCGTCGAGACGTATGACCGGGTGTGCGAGTACTACTTCCGCGATGTAATGCACCTGGAGGCGTTCCTCGGGTCGGCTCGCTTCGCCGCGGTCGTTTCCCTCGCGCGGGCGCATGGTGATGCCCTCCTGCCGGTCGCCGCGGAACCGCAGGAGGTGTTCTTCACGACCACCGGGAATCAGCCCATATCTCGTGGTTTGCGGGAGCTCTATCGGGCCGCGGACTGAGGGCACGGGCCGCCTGACCTATACTTCGAGCGCTTGCCCGGACGAACTCCGGAGTACGAAGACCGGCACGAGGACACACACATGGCACAGCCCATCCCCAGGACGACTGAAGATAGCATCATCCGCTCGGCGCTTGAGCAGGCTGACCCGCTCGCGCTCCGCGCGGTGCTGTACCAGCTAACCGGCGACGAGACGCTCACGGCGATCAAGACCGCGACAGCTCCGCGCGGCCAGGCCGAAGTGGCCGTGGTGGCGGACCGGGCGGACGAGGCCGACATCCGGGAGCGAACGTTCGCCCTGTTGACCGGGATCCGTGACGGCCAGCGAGAGGTGCCGGCACCGCCCGCCGGGGCGGAACTGCACCGGCTGATAAACCTCGCGGTCTGCCGCGACATCCCGGAGGAGAAGCTCGGCTTCTACCTCGAAGAGCTCGCCCTCGACCCGATGCCGCGGCGCTTCGACTGGTCGGGCGGCCCCTCCCCGGAGGAACGCGGCCAGTTCCACGTGCTCGTCATCGGGGCTGGCTTCGGCGGCTTGAACGCGGCCATTCAACTCAAGGAGGCGGGCATCCCGTATACCGTCGTCGACAAGAACGGGGGCGTTGGCGGCACCTGGTGGCAGAACACCTACCCGGGGTTCCGCGTGGACGTGGCCAGCCGCGTGTATTCGTATACGTTCGAAGCGGACTACGAGTGGGGACACACGTTTGCGCCACGGGCGGAGATCCACGCCTACATCGAATACATCGCGACGAAATACGGCATCCGCGACCAGATCCGTTTCAACACGGAGGTGACCTCGGCAAAGTGGGACGACGAAGCCGGGGTCTGGGAGGTGCGGGTCCGGACGCCGTTCGATGTCGATCAGGTGATCCGGGCGAACGCGATCATCAGCGGCGTCGGCCTGCTCGACCGGCCGCGGCTGCCAGACATCGAAGGGCGGGACACCTTCGAAGGCAAGATGTTCCACACCGCCCGCTGGGACCACAGCTACGACTACAAAGGCAAGCGCGTCGGCGTCATCGGCACCGGCGCCACGGGGATGCAGCTCGTCCCCGACGTCGCCCCCGACGTGGAGAAGCTGGTCATCTTCCAGCGGTCGGCCGGGTGGGTGGTGCCGGTGCCGGGATACCGCGATCCAGTGACCCCCGAGACGCGCTGGCTTTACCGCCACGTGCCGTATTATGTGAACTGGTTCCGCCTGCGGATGATCTACAACGCGGGCGACGACATGCTCTACGACGCGTACGACATCGACCCCGAGTGGCCCGAACCCGGGTCCATCAACCGCAAAAACCACGCGCTGCGCGAACGCCTCATAAGCTACCTCATGAGCAAGGTCGGGGACGACCCGGCGCTGGCGGAGAAGTGCATCCCGAACTATCCGCCCATGGCGAAGCGCATCATTCTCGATAACGGGTGGTTCGACGCGCTCAAGCGGCCGAACGTCGAACTGACGACGGACCGCATCCGGCGGATCACGCCGAAGGGCGTCCTGATGGAATCTGGCCAGGAGTACGAATTCGACCTCCTCGTCCTCGCCAGCGGCTTCCGTCCGAACGAGTTCCTCTGGCCGATCGACTTCGAAGGCCGCGGCGGCCTCACCCTCCGCGAGCTCTGGAGCAAAGACGGCGCCCGGGCCTACCTCGGCATGATGATGCCCGGATTTCCGAACCTCTGGTGCCTCTACGGCCCGAATACGAACCAGAAGACTGGCGGCCCCGTGATGTGGGGAGAGATGCAGACGCGCTATGCCCTGGGCTGCATCAAGGAGATCCTGTCGACGGGAAAGAAGTCTGTCGATGTGAAGCGCGAGGTCTACGATGAGTACCAGGATCGCATGGACGAGGTCCTCTCGCACTCGATCTGGATGACGCCCGAACAGCGCTCGTATTATCGCAACGACTTCGGCCGGGTCGCCACGAACACGGCCTGGGGCACGCTCGACTACTGGAAGTGGACGCGCGAACCGGAAATGGCTGACTTCACCGTACGCTGAGGCGCGGGCTCACCTCAGCGGCCGCGGGGAAGCCGGGCAGCTCGCAGGACTGGCCGATTTCGATTTCGACCGTCACCGGGGTTACGCCGTGGGCGCCCCCGCCCCAGCAGTTGAAGACCGCGGAGTAGATGCCCTCACCCCCGGCGACGGCGACGACCACCTTCTCGGGTGACCCGATGGCGCGTACGAGCTGGTCGCCAGCCTCCGGCGGGTACTGGCGCATGGGGGCATAGCCGTTGAGCGTCCGTTTCGGCGTGACGGCCAGCTCGCAGAGGAAGTCCTGCACGTCCTCGCGGGTGTAGCCCCACTTCGCGATCATACGGGCGTGGTTCGGGTTGAGGACGACGAGGGTCGTGCCGATGCCTCCGTAGGTGTTGTTCGAACCCGCATTGGCGATGGCGCCCGCGAGGGTGCGGAGGATGCGCTCGGCCCCGCCGGGGTCATCTCCATCGGGTGTGCAGATGACGGAGTGCGGCGCTTCGACACCCACGACGGTGACGGCGCTCTGGTCGGGGCGCAGCCCTCGGGTGGTGTGGAATGGCGGAAAGGGGCTCGACTCCTCGGCTTCGGCGAAGCAGGCGCTGAGCTTGCCGGCCTGGCCGAGGACAGCCATATCCGAGACGCCCGGCCGGGCGCCACCGACGTTCGTCATCACCAGCCGGAGGGCGCGGCCGATGCTCATGTTGGCGCGATGGCCGGGCCCGAGCGCGCCCCAGCCGGAGGCGATGTCGCCGCAGATCTCACGCGCCGGGCCGTTCACGATGACGACGGGGCCGAGGGCGTGGGTCGTGCTCTGGAGGACGCCAAGGTCGAACCGCTCGTCGCAGACGGCCCTGACGGCGGCGATCACGACGGGGAAGTGGTCCGGCAGGCAACCGGCCATGACGGCGTTCACGGCCACCTTCTCGACGGTTGCATCGCCGAAGCCGGGGCCGACGGAGCCGAGGACGAGGTCAGGGTCGAGGCCGCCACCGAGGATCATCTGATCGACCCGCTCGGGAGTCGGAATGACGACGGGCAGGCCGTCGGTCCAGCCGCGTTCGTGGAAGGCTTCGAGGGCGATCGCCTCGTCCGGGGCGTGGTGGAGGCGCGCCTTCACCGGCGCTCCCCGGCGAGCGCGCGGAGCAGGCGTGGGGTGACCTCGGCGGCGACGCGATTGATGTTCGCGCTGCCGCTGCCGGAGACCGGATGCTCGATCACGACACGGGGGATGGCAGGCATGCCGACCGCCCTGGCGACGAAGTCCCCCTGGGTGACGAACTCTTCGGTAAGGATAGCCACGGCGGGGACGCCCACACGGGCCGCGAACACTCCGTCACGCACGGTGCCGGATGTGCAGGCCCCTCAGTGGCCCCAGGCGGCCAGGAGGCCGTCGCACTCCATCGCGATCTCGGCCAACATGTCGTCGCTGAGGGGATCGACGGTCGGCTTCTGGTAGCGCTTCACGGTGACGCCGGGGAGCGCCGCGGCCACTTCTCGCTCGATGGCGTCCATGAAATTCGTTGCGTCGGGGAAGGAATTGGCGATAAGGCCGAGCGTCAGGGGGCGGCGGGCGAGATCAACGAAAAGCTCGTAGGGCTCGGCCGGGACGCTCTCCTCGGCAGCCGGGTCCAGGTAGGTGACGGCCATAGGATCCTCCGGATTGGTACGGGAACTTTACATCGTTAGCGCGCGACGTGGCATCGGGAGCGGCCCGCTATCGGACGCGCGTCAGGACCTCGATGTTATGTCGGGTAATCTGCCTGCGGTGCCAGCCAACCTCAGCCGCCGACGCCCGGCAGCGGCCGGAACTTCGGGAGCGTGACCTCGGCGGTGATGTCGTCGAAGACGGCTTCGACGGGCATGTCGCAGGTGATCTGGTCTGGTGGGCAATCGACGATCGTGGTCATCAGGCGGGGGCCCTCGTCAAGTTCGACGTAGGCGACGACGTAGGGCCGGTCGCCGTCGAAGGCGGGGAAGTAGGGCTGCCAGATCCGGATCCAGGACCAGACTTTGCCGCGGCCACTGGCGGGGACCCAATCCGTCGCCGTACCGAGACAGCCCGGGCAGCGCTCGGAGGGAGGGAAGCGGTAGCGGCCGCAGTCCGTACAGCGCTGAAGGAGCAGCTCGTGGCGCTTGGCGCCGTCCCAGAACGGGCGGCTGAGCCGGTTGATGCGCGGGAGTGGTTTGGAGTAGCCATCGGCCATAGCAGGCGTTCCTTTCTACCGGCGGAAGATCATCGCGCTAGAGATGGGCGCGGCGCAGGCGTAGAGGGCCGTCTGGCAGCCCGACACCTGGCGCTCGCCGCACTCGCCACGCACCTGGCGGACCGCCTCGGCGAGGAGGCCCCAGCCCTGCATATAGCTCTCGCTCGTGTGCCCGCCGGAGGTGTTGAGCGGCAGTTCGCCGTCGCGGGCGATCCGCTCCGGGGTCACCCAGGCGCCGCTTTCGCCCCGGCCACAGAAGCCGAGCCCTTCGAGCGTGAAGAGGACGGTGGGCGTGAAGTTGTCGTAGATCTGGGCGACGCCGAGGTCTTCTCGCTGGACGCCTGAGCGGGCGAAGAGGTCGCGGCCGATCATCAGGAGGGCGCCGTAGAAGCAGTCGTCCACCGTGTACTGGTGGTCGAAGTCGCCGGCGACAGCGGAGGCGTGGAGATAGACCGGGGGCTTGCGAAGGTCCTTCGCCCGCTCGGCGGAGGTGACGATGAGACAGACCGCGCCGTCGTTGATCAGGCAGTAATCGTTCAGGCGGAGCGGTTCGGCGATGAAGCGGGAGGCCATGTACTGGTCCATCGTGAGCGGGTCGCGCATGACGGCGTTGGGGTTGAGGGCTGCGTTCAAGCGGCTGTTGATGGCGATGTGGCCCAGCGTCTCGGCGGGGGTGCCGTAAAGGTACTGGTGGCGGCGGAACATGTGGGCCACCGAGGCGCCGGGTGAGGTCATGCCGTAGGCCGCGTCGCTGATGCCCGAATCGGAGCCGCCCCCGCCTTCCCCGCCGTAGCGGGCGCCAACGGAGCGCCCGTTGTTGCCGTAGATGCAGGCGACCGTGTTCGCGAGGCCGGCCTGGATGGCCATCGAGGCGTACTGGACGGTGAGGCTGGCCTGGCGGCCCTCCGCCGCCATGACGTTGACGAAGCGCGGGTAGCGGATGCCGAGGATGTCGCACATCCTCGCGTAGTCGGGGATGCGGCAGACGAGGACGCCGTCGATTTCGTCCTTCGCCAGGCCACTATCCGCCAACGCCGCGACGAAGGCTTCGGCGCCGAGGGCGAAGGCGCTGCGGTCGCGGTCGAGGTTGCGGTAGAGGTCAGCAAACGAGGTGTTGCCGACGCCGACGATGGCGGTCGCATCAGGCTTTCCGGTCAAAATGCCGCCTCCTATGGCTCTGCCGTGAAGATGATGCCGCTACCGCGGAGCAGGGGCGAGCCGTCGATCGCGCAGACCGCGGCGGCGCCGGGGACCTGGCGCGGGCCTGCGCGGCCGCTGACCTGGCGGACGGCCTCGGCGAGGTGACCCATGCCGTGGAGGCGGCCCTCGCTCAGGCTGCCGCCGAAGGTGTTCACCGGGAGCTCGCCTTCGAGGGCGATGCGCCCATCCTGGATGAAGGAGTGGGCCTCGCCGAGGCCGCAGAACCCGGCCGCTTCCAGCCAGTAGTAGACGGAGGGGCTGAAGCCGTCGTAGAGCTGCGCCGCTTGCATATCCCGCGGGCCAAGGCCGGCGTCTTTCCAGAGCTGGCCGGCTAGGGTGCCGCCGCAGGCCATGTAGTCGTCGAGGATGTAGCTGATGAGGGCGGGCCGGCCGCTCGTGTTCTGGGCCATGGCGGCGATGTAGGCGGGCGGGTTGCGCAGGTCGCGGGCGCGCTCGGCGCTGGTGAGGACGAAGGCGGCGCAGCCTTCGACCGGGATGTCGCAATCGAACAGGCAGATCGGCTCGGCGATGAAGCGGGCGTTGAGGTAGTCCTCGGCCGTCAGCGGTGTGTCGCGGAAGTAGGCGTTCTCGTTGCGGTTCGCGTTCCGGCGCTGGTTGACGGCGAGGGTGGCCATCGCTTCACGCGTTGCACCGTAAAGGTGCAGGTAGCGCTGGTAGGCCATGGCGTGCCACTGGTAGATGGCGGCCTGGCCGTAGGGCAGCGAGAACTGGGCGTCACCGGCGGCCTGGTTCGTAACCACGCGGGTATAGGTTCCCGTGGGCGAATGCATCGCCCGCCAGACGAGGACGTAGTCGGCCATGCCCGCGATGATGGCGTTGGCTGCCTCGATGACGGCGCTGGCGATGAGGCCCTGGTCGACCTGGGCGTACCAGCGCACCTCCGGGGCGAGGGGGAAGTGCTTGAGGAAGTACTCGACGCTGACGAGGTCGATGCCATCGCGGCGGCCGGCGCCGTAGAAGGGCGGGTCGGGGTAGGTGGCGATGCCGTCGATGGCCGCCGCTTCGAGACCGGCGTCGGCGAGGGCGGCGTGTGCGGCGTCGAAGGCCAGGCGGCCGAGGCTCTTCCCGGGGCTCCGCCGCAGCTCCGAGAAGCCGACCCCGGCGACGGCGACCTTGCCCTTCCCGGCCCAGGTCATGACGGACGCCCGGCAGCGGGGGCCACTCCCGGGGTCTCAGCGGCCAGGACGAACTGGGGGAGGACGAACCCTCCACCTGGCGACTCGACCCGTTCGAACGTCACCGAGACACGCTGGCCGATGCGGACGGAGCGGCCGGCGGCCCCGGGGAAGTTGGTAGTGAGCAGGAGCAGCGGCTGTTCGTCGAGCTCGACGAGGGCCGTGACGTAGGGGACGCTCGCTTCGAATCCGGCGACGCTCTTCTGGTGGGTGACGGTGAAGCTCCAGACGGTGCCGAGACCGCTGACCGGTTCGAAGGCGAGTTCGTCCGAAAGGCAGCGGTCGCAGGCGAGGCGGGGCGGGTGGTTGAAGGAGCGGCAGTCGGTGCAGCGCTGGATGGCGAGGACGCCCTCGTTGGCCGCATCCCAAAACGGGCGGGTGAGGTCAGTGACCAGTGGCGTGGCGCGGTCGGGGCCGGTCACCCGGCTACCCCGGCCGCGCGCAGGTCCGCTATCTGTCCCTCGCTGAACCCGAGCTCCCGGAGCACCTCGTCCGTGTGCGCACCGAGGCCGGGCGGCGGGAGGCGGACGCCCACCGGGTCCTCGCTGAACCGCCAGGGCGGGCGCATAACCGGTAGTGGCCCGTTCGCCCCCGCGACCTCGGTGAGGATGTCGAGATGCCGCACCTGCGGGTCGTCGAAGAGGTGCGGATAGTCGTTGACGCGGTAGGCGTTGGCCCCGTGGCGGGCGAAGATGCCGATCGCCTCCTCGACGGTGAAGGTGGCGAGGCCGCGCTCCCAGAGAGGCCGGGTGATGTGGCTGAAGCGCGAGGTCGAGCCGCCTTCCGTGCGGAGCAGGCGCTGTTCCTCATCGTCCAGGCAATCGAGACCGAGGTCGGCGAAGAGGGCCTGCCACTGGGCGTCTGACATGCGGCCGACGACGACGGTGAGGGCGCCGTCGCTGGCCTGATAGCCGTAGTCGGGCGGTTTCACGTAGCTATCGGTGTGGAAGCCGAACCAGTCATCGGGGTTGCTGAGGGCCGCCCAGAGCGTAGCCCGGGTGACGAGGAGCGAACCGAAGAGCGAGACTTCGACGCGCTGGCCCTCGCCATCCTGGAGGCGGCGGTAGAGCGCGGCGAGAACTCCCTGGGCGGCGTAGATGCCGGCGTAGGTGCTGGCGGCGTCCGTCCCGAGCCGGACCGGGGGGTCGGAGAGCGAGCCGAGCGAGGTCGTGGCCTCGGCCGCCAGCTGGGCAGGGAGCTCACCGCCCGGGAGGTCCGCGAGTGGCCCCTTCGCCCCCCATCCACTGATGCGGCAATGGACCAGGCGGCCGTGGCCGGCGGCGAGACCGGGCACATCCAGCCCGAGTTCGCGCGTGAAGTCCGCGTCCTCGATGAGGGCGTCGGCGCCGGCGATGAGCTGCCCGAGGATGCCGCGGCCCGCTTCCGACCCGAGGTCGATGCGGAGGGCGCGCTTGTTGCGATTGAGCGCCACGAAGGTGCCACTTTCGCCGGTCGGGAAGAACGGGGGCATCCCCCGGGCGATGTCGCCGGCGCCGGTCTCGACCTTGATGACATCGGCGCCGCCATCGCCCAGGTGCATGCCGGCGACCGCGGCCGGGATGCCCTGGCCGAGTTCGACCACGCGATAGCCCTGGAGGGGGCCGCTCATGGGTAGGAATCCCGGTGCGCCGCCATGCACGAGGCAGCCGCGAGCGGTCCGAGCGAGGAGCGGCGCCGAACCACGGGGGCGAGGGGCTCGCGCATCTGAACCTCCGGGAGCGAATCTTACGCCAGCGGGCCGCTGAGGTGGCACTCCGGACGCAAAGAAAACCCCCTCCTTGGGGACGGGCCTTCTCGAAGTCCGGTTCGGGGCTGCGGCCCAACACTGCCATGCGGAGCAGCAGCACTCCGGGCACGAGCTGTCCGTTTACCCTGACTGGATGGACGGCGGCATGCTCACCTTGCTGGTGGCAGCCGAGACGGAATGCCTGCTCGGCCGGGAGCCCATTAGCCGAGCATATCCTCCAGCCCGTAGACCCTGGCCGCATTCCCCGAGAGGAACGGCTGCCAGGTCTCGTCCCGCAGCGGGAGATCGTCGAGTTCGGAGAAGATCCGTTCGTAGGAAAGCGTTGGGAAATAGCCGGTGAACATCACCTTCTCCCTGCCCCGCGTGTTCGCGAACTCGAGGACATCCCGGGGGTAGTACTTCGGGGCGAAGGCCGAGGTGCAGTAGTAGAGATTCGGCCATTTCAGCATCAGCTTGCAGCAAAGCGCCGTCCAGGGCTCGCCGCCGTGCCGCATCACGATCTTCAGCTCGGGGAAGAACCAGGCTATCTCGTCGAGGAGGCCCGGGTGCTGTCCTTTGTACGGCACCCGCGGACCGGGTACGCCGACGAACACATTGATCGGGACCCCGAGCTCGACGCACTTCGCGTAGATGGGGTACCACTTCTTGTCGTCCAAAGGCACCTGGGGGTTAATGAAGCTCGCCGCAACCGTGCAGGACTTCACGTTCTGATGGAGCTTCACCGTCGCTTCCAGCGCCCGGACGGCGTCCATCCCGTGGTTGGGGTCCACGCTGACATCGCCGATGAATCGCCTCGGGTAGCGGTCGAACAGCTCCAGCGCGCCCTTGGGATCGGCCGGATTGACCGAAACCTGGGCGATGGCGACGTTGTGCCGGTCCATGAGTGCAACGACTTGCGCGGGGTCGCGGGCGACCTCGTAATCGCCCTGGCCCTTGAACATGTAGCCGATCGGGCTGGTGCCCTCGCCTTCCCCTGGCGCTCGCCGGGCGAGGGTGCCGACGCCCGGGGTGACGGCGTTGGTCCGGCTGGTGGGGAGCATCATCATCAGGTCGATTGCGGGTATCTCTATCGGTCGTGTCAACGCGAACTCCTTGGCGTCGGGTATGGCGGAGAGTTTATGCGATTCGGGCGTTGCGCCGGGCGGTAGGGGTGGGTGCAGAGCCCTGCGGTGGCGACATCGATGAGACGCAAAGGATCAAAAGGGACAAAGGGCGATAGGAGGATTCAGCCCGGGCCAGCGGGTTGTTGCGGCCGCAGCCCGAAGGCTACGGCCGGACGGCCCGCTTGGGGCGCTTTGCGAGTTCCTGCAGCATCGGTTGGGCGAGCTTCACGAAGGTGCAGGCAAGGCGGCGCGTATCGCGCGGGTCGATCAGGTCGATGACATCGAAGTGGTGTGCGGCCTTCATCGGCGAGCGCAGGCGCAGCAACCGCTCTTCGATCATCTCCCGGTGCGCCTCAGGATCCTCGGCAGCCTCGATCTCCCGCCGATACGCAGCGGCCACGCCTCCTTCGATCGGGATGCCACCCCACTCGCCCGCGGGCCAGCCGAAGCGGAGGTTGAGCCCGTCCGGGTGACCGAGGCTATTCGGGGCGTCGGCGGCAACGCCGTACGACTTGCGGACGTTGAACTCGACCTTCGGTACCTGCGCCTCTGCGCTCGCGATCAACGCCCGGACGCCACGCCGCATGGTGGCCTTACGCTCCGCCCACGACCCGAGCATGAACCCGGGCATGTCCAGGAAGATGACCACCGGCAGGTTGAAGGCGTCGCAGAGATCGACGAAATGGGCGTACTTGTCTGCCGCATCGCCATCCATCGCACCTGCTATCACGAGGGGGTCGCTCCCCATGACGCCAACGCTGTAGCCATCAAGCCGGGCGAAGCCGGTAATCAGCGAGCCGCCCCAATGGCGCCGCATCTCAAAGAAGTCGCCGTTATCGACGACCAGCCGGATGAGCTTGCGCGGGTCATACGCGCGCTTCCGGTTGGTCGGGATGATGGTCAGCAGTTCCTCAACCCGCCGATTGGGGTCGTCCCCGGTTTCGACGCGAGGGGCGACCTCGTTGGTTGTGTTGGGCAGGAAGGAAAGGAACGCCTTGATCTGCGCGAACGCGTCGTCTTCGTCCTCTGCCTCATTGTCCACCTGGCCGCTGTCGTGGACGTGCATCTTTGCGCCGCCAAGATCGTCCTTGCTGATCTCCTCGCCAATGGCCCGCTTCACGACCGGCGGTCCGGAGGGGAAGATCTGTGACTGGCCCTTCACCATCACCGTGAAATGGGACATCAGGGCATAGGCGGCGGGAGCGCCGGCGACGGAGCCCATGATCCCGGCGGCGACCGGGACGCGCGCGAGCAGCCGCGCGTGCCGGTACCACTGCGCGCCGCCCGGAAGCCCCATATGGCCCTCGGCCTCGTCGGACTTGGAGCTGTGGCCGACGCCCTCGATCAGCTGGATGTAGGGGATGCCGTACTGCAGCGCCAGCGGTTGCGTGAATTGCGAAGCGCCCTTGTGGACGTTGTGCGGGCTCCCGCCGGAGATGGTGAAGTCGTCCCCACCGATCGCCACGGGACGGCCGTTCACATTCGCCAGGCCCATCACGTAGGCGCCCGGTGTGAAGCCGGTGAGATTCCCTTCGCCGTCGTACTCGGCGGCACCCACCAGCGGGCCAGCTTCGATGAAACTGCCTGTGTCCACGAACTTTTCGATACGCTCGCGGATGGTGTAGCGCCCGCCATCATGCTGACGTTTGACGCGCTCGGGTCCGCCCATTTCGGCGGCGAGTCCCTTGATGTACTCGATCTCCTCAACGGCAACGTCAAACGGCATCCCGGGCTTCCAGCTCTCGCGTTTTGGGTCGATTGGCATCTGGCGCTCCTCGGCAGGCCGGAATGGCTGAACGCGCCCAAGTCTACGCGAAGCACGGCCGCGCGCTCGGGGCGGGTGTACCCGGAGAGGGTTCGAGGCGAATGTGCAGCAGTGGGCGACAGCCCCATCGCCCGCGTAGTATGGCCCGGACGGAGTCCGATCTATGGCTGGACCGCTTGCTGGGTTACGGGTGCTGGACATCGCCGAGGGGATCGCAGCCCCTTTCTGCGCCAAGCTGCTTGGTGACCTCGGCGCCGACGTCGTCAAAGTGGAGTCCCCTGGCCGCGGGGACGTCACCCGGTCGTTGGGCCCATTCCCCGGCGCCCGCCCTGATCCCGAGCAGAGCGCAGCCTTCTTCTACTTCAACACCAGCAAACGGGGGGTGACCCTCGACCTCTCACGCGCGGACGGCCTCGCTCAGCTCGGACGCCTCGTCCTTACCTACGATGTCGTGATCGCCAGCGAGACCGAGGGCCAGCTCGCGGGACGGGGACTGGGCTTCGAGCAACTGCGTAGATGGAACGACCGCGTCATCCTCACAACGGTCACGGGCTTCGGGTCGGAAGGGCCTCGCGCTGGTTACGAATGGTCTCACCTGATCGCCTGCGCGGTCGGCGGCTGGGCCCGGACCTGCGGGCTGCCCGACCGCGAGCCGCTTCAGGCCGGCGGCGCAATCACCGAAACCTTGACCGGGGCGTTTGCCGCGGCCGCCACGCTGCTGGCCGTCCTGGGGAGGGGCGTCCACGGTCACGGTGAACACGTCGATGTGAGCGGCCAGCAGGCGACCCTTGCCGGGGCGCTGTTTCCTTCGCTCCGGTACGAATACTCGGGCGAGATCCCCGCCCGGGATTCGAGCTACGGGCCAGGCCCGTCGTTCATCCTCCCGGCGCGCCAGGGCTATGCCGGCGTCAACGTGCTCACGGGACCGCAATGGTCGATGCTCTGCGAGTTCCTCGGCAGGCCCGATATCGCGACCAATCCCCGCTATGCCGGGCGTGGGCGGATGCTCTTCGCTGACGAGATCCGCGAAGCGTTCGAGGACGCGGTACGCGACCGGACCGCGGAGGATCTCTTTCACGAGGGCGAGGCGTGGCGAGTGCCCTTCGGACTGGTGCCAAACATGGCCGGGATCGTGGAGCTCACGCCGCACCGGGAACGCGGGTTCATCGTGGACCTCGCTCACCCGCTCGCCGGCACCGTCTCCGTCCCGGGCGTGCCGTTCAAGTCCACCGCGACGGATTCGCGGCCGTATCGACCGCCCCTCCTGGGCGAACACAATGACGAGGTGTTCGCGGCGCTCACCGACGTTGAAAGCCCGACGGTTGCCCAGACGGACGATCGGGCGGATGGGCACGTGCCTTCGCCGCTCGAAGGGCTGACCATCATCGACCTCACGATGTTCTTTTCTGGCCCGCTTGCGACCCAGCTCGCGGGGGACGCGGGTGCGAATGTCATCAAGGTCGAATCGGTCCAACGGATCGACGGCTGGCGGGGGGCGGCGGTCACCAACATCGAACGGCCCTGGGAGCGCGTGCCCAACTTCAACTGGGTGAATAGAAGCAAGCGCGGCATCACGCTCAACCTCGCGGACTCCCGTGGCGCGGGCCTTCTCAAACGTCTTGTAGCCGGGGCGGATGTCCTGATCGAGAACTACACGCCGCGGGTGATGGGGAACTTCGGCCTCGAATATGAGGCGCTTCGCGAGGTCAACCCGCGGCTGATTATGATCTCGATGCCGGGGTTTGGCGGCGATACGTCCTGGCGCGACTACGTCGCGTTCGGGATGTCGACGGAGCAGATGTCAGGCATAAGCCATCTCACCGGGTACGCGGGTGGCCCCCCGATCTTCACGGGCATGAACGGCGGAGACCCATTTGTCGGGGTAATCGCGGCAACCGCGCTCTTCGCCGCTCTCCATCACCGTGAGCGGACGGGCGAGGGCCAGCACATCGACTTGAGCCAGGTCGAGGCCTGCACGCTCTTCGTCGGTGACGCCGTAACCGGTTGGACGCTCGCGGGAGTTGACCCGGGACGGACGGGGAACGCCCACGCGGCCTGGGCCCCGCACGGCATCTACCCGTGCCGCGACGACGGCTGGATCGCGATTGCGTGCCAGACCGGCGAACAGTGGACAACGCTTTCCCGGTTGATCGGACGACCGGAGTGGGGGCTCGACGGCAACGCACTCGCCACGGCCGCGGGGCGGCTGGGGGTGCGCGACGAAATTGACGCCGCCGTAGCGGCGTGGACCCGTCCGCAGCATCATCTCGAACTCATGGATAAGCTGCAGTCGCTTGGTGTGCCCGCTGGCGCCGTCATGTCCGGCCCCGAACTGCTGGACGACCCCCAGCTCGCCGCCCGCGAAGGCTTTATCGCGCAGGACCGGCCGGACGTCGGCGTGAAACACTACCCGGCTCAGCCGTACCGCTTCCGATTCGCTACCTCTCCGCCGGAGCGGCGTGCGCCGCTCCTCGGGGAGCACACAGCGGAAGTGCTGAGTGAGCGCCTGGGCCTCGGACACGAGTTGCTCGCGGAGCTGGAGCGCGATGACGTTATCGGCACGGTGCCGCTGGCCGCCCGATAAGAAGGCTCAGGCCAGGGGGCCGGCAGCCTGCCCACCGGGGCCTCGCGTCGCGAGGGGCGTCCCCCAACCGGCTGACCGGTTTAGTGCCCGGTGAACTTCGGTGGCCGCTTCTCCACAAACGCGGACATGGCTTCGCGGTGGTCGTCTGAGGCGAGCGTGATCATCTCGAGCGCGGCAGCGAGGTCCATCGTCAGCTCCATCCTGCTCTTGACGATCCGGTTCAACGCGACCTTGGTCCAGCGGACCGCCCACTGCGGACCGTCAGCCAGCTTCTGCGCAATCTCTCGCGCTTTGGGCATCATCTCCTCGTAGGGGAGCGCGTAGTTGATCATGCCCGTCGCCGCCGCATCCTTCGCGAGGAGGAAGTCGCCCGTGAGGAGGAACTCCTTCGCCTTGTAGATGCTCATCATCAGCGGCCAGTGGATCGTCCCACCGTCTCCGGCGACGACGGCAAGGTTCTTGATGTGCGGGTCCGAGAACCTCGCCGTCTCATTGGCCACGATGATGTCGCAACAGAGGGCGATGCTCGCGCCCATCCCCGCCGCGTCGCCGTTCAACGCACAGACAACCGGTTGGGGCAGGTTGATAAGCGTCTCCATCAGCTCTTTCGGACCCGCGTAGTCGTGCATCGCGCTGCGGGCGCCGCTCTCACCGGCGGCCCGGCTGTCCGCCTCCTTGATATCGAGCCCGGCGCAGAACCCGCGGTCCCCCGCCCCGCTGAGGATGACGGCGCCGACGTCGCCGTCCGTGTACAGCTTCGCGACGATGTCGCGAAATTCCCGTCCCATGCGCGCACTCATGGCGTTGCGCCGTTCGGGCCGGTTGAACATCACCGTCAGCAGGCGGCCTTCGACCGTGCAGACGATGTCCTCGTAGACAGAGTAGTCGTGCATGTGCGTCTGCTTCTCGCGTCTCGTGGTGATGACCGGACACACCCCGGCAGGGCGCCGCCGTCAGTCGGGGGCGCCGACGATCTGCGACCAGTTCTGACGGATCCAGGCAAGATCGGGGGGGCCGGCCTGGGGATCGCGGTCGATCCCCGGCGAAGCGACGATCCGCGCCGCGTTCACGTGCCGGGACGACACTTCCACGCAGAGCCCGGCCTCGGGGCACTCGCGCGAAAGCAGGTAGGCAACCATCGGGGCTACATGTTCCGGTCCGCCGAGTTCCATGTCTTCCGATGACAATTCCTGGACTCCGCGGACGTGGGCGCTCATCCGCGTGGCCGCGACCGGAGCGACGGCGTTGACTTTGATGTTGTAGCGCGCGCCCTCGATGTTGAGCACGTTCATCAGGCCGAGCATGCCCGCCTTGGCGGCCCCATAGTTCGCGCCGCCAAACGCCCCGTAGAGGCCGACGCTCGAACTGATGACGACGGCCCGGCCATACTCTTGCTGGCGGAACACGGGCCAGGCGGCCCGCAGCACAGCGTAAGCCCCGCCAAGGTGAACCTGGACGACCGAGTTCCACTCGTCCTCGGTCATGTTCTGGAAGGCCCGGCTGCGCATGATCCCGGCGTTGCACACCACCCCATCCACGCGGCCCCAGGCCGAGAGTGCCGCCTGAACGATCGCTTCGCCACCCGCCAGCGACGCCACCGAGGAGAAGCTGGGGACGGCCTGGCCACCCAGCGCCGTGATTTCGTCGCAGACCGATTGGGCGGGAGCCGTGTCCTGGTGCTCGCCGGCCAGGCTCACACCGACGTCGTTCACAACGACCCGGGCCCCAAGCCGCGCGAGTTCCATCGCGTAGGCACGGCCCAGGCCGCGGCCCGCTCCGGTGACGATGGCGACCTGTCCCTCGAACTCTGCGGCCACGATGTCTCCCTGCCGCACCCGGCGACGGCCGCAATAGTGCGACCGGGGATGAGCCCTGTCCAGTCAACGGCGCCCGTGTGGGCCATGGCGCAGCCGACCCGGCCGCTTGCGGGGGCCGGGCCGCGCAGCCTAGACTCGGCCGCGGCCGGCCGTCGAAACGGGAATTCGCCGTCGGTGCGCGGAGGGGCCTGTGGAACCAGGTACGTATGTGGGATTCGACTACACGCTTCTGGATGGAGGCGTGGCCGTGCTCACCTTCAACTCGCCGGAGCGGCTGAACGGCCTGACCCAGGTCATCAAGCGAGAGCTCGCCGAAGCCGTGCTGCAACTCGAATTCGACCAGGCCGTCCGCGTGATCGTCTTTACGGGCACGGGCCGGGCGTTCTGCGCGGGTGATGACATCACGGGCCGGACGTATGCGCCGGCGAACGCAAGACGGCTCATGCCGGACCTCCCTGCGGGCGGTCCGGCGATCGAGCGGATCTCCTCCCTGAAGTTCCGGTCTGCGCAGCTCAACTGGATGGTCGCGAACATCAGCAAGCCGACTATCGCGGCGATCAATGGTGTGGCCATTCAGTCCGGCCTCTCGCTGGCCCTCTCCTGCGACTTCCGTCTCGCTTCGACGGACGCCAGGCTGGGGAGCGCGACGCTCCGGTTTGGCTACCAGCCCGACGAAGGGGGCCATTTCCTCCTCGTCCGGCTCATCGGCCTGGCCAGGGCCACGGAGTTCCTGATGCGGAACCGCATCGTCCCCGCGGACGACGCGCTCGCGCTCGGCCTCGTCAACGAGGTGGTCGCGCCGGAGCAGCTGCAGGACCGCACGTTGGACCTCGCACGCGAGCTGGCCTCGGGCCCTCAGGTGGCGATGCGGCTGCTCAAGCGCAGCCTCCAGAACGCGACGTCGATGAGTATGGAACAGGCGATGGAGGACATCGCCGTGCGCACGGCGGTTTCGGACTACCACCCAGACGCGCACGAAGGCCGCGCGTCGTTCGTGGAGCGCCGGTCGCCGCGCTTCAATGCCTGGTTGGAGGGGAGCGAACCCGGACCCGGCGCGTAGCACCGGTGCGGCGACGCGTCAGCGCGCTGCCCGCCGCGGACCGGGCAAGCGGTGCAGCCGAACTCTGGCTCCGGCAGGCGTTCGGGTCGATCACAGAGAAAGTGCACGAGGTCGAACGGCTGGGCAAGCTGCAGCGGTTCGTCGTCCCGCAGCTCGCCGAAATCCTGATGTCGGTCCATTCGGCGCTGGCAAGGTACCCGCAATGGACCGCTTCCGCCCAGCATGCCGAAGGCCACGCGGTTGGGGTGCCCGCCGGGAGGATCCGGAGCGAGTCAGGGGATTGACCACTCTGAATCTTCTATGCCGTACGACCGGTCGAGAGGCTTAGATCGTGACTGCGATCTTGCCTCGCGCTCGTCCGGCTTCAAGGTGGCGCATGGCGTCGGCCACCTCGTCCAGTGGAAAGGCACGGCCGACGTGCGGGGTGACCGCGCCGGACTCAATGAGTTGCGCCAGCCTCTCCAGGTCGGCGTGGTTCTCGTTCGGCAACTTCAGGGTCAGCCGTTGCCGGACGAAGGGTGAGAGCGCCACCGCTCGAAGCTGGCGGCCCATGCCCGTCCACGCGTCGCCTCCTTCGTCGCCGACCATGACGAGGGTGCCGCACGGGGTAAGCGCGCGGCGGAGCCGCGACAGCGAAGAACCGCCTCCAATATCGAGGTTGAGGTCGTAGCGTGAAGCCTCGCTGGCATAGTCTTCTCTGGTGTAGTCGATAACGTGGTCGGCGCCCAGGGAGCGGACGAGGTCGACCTTGGCGGTGCTGCAAACGCCGGTGACCTG
>JBJXGC010000060.1:0-6351 GCA_046154545.1 Dehalococcoidia bacterium
CGCAGTTCGAACTCGCTGATGTGGCGGCGGAAGCGCTCCCATTCGATCCGCTTGTTCGCGATCAAGCTCTCGAAGACGTGGTCGCCCAGGGCCTTGCGCAGGAAGGGTGATGCCTCAGCCTCCTCGATCGCCTCGATCAGGCTGCCGGGGAGCATTTCGATGCCCCGGGCCGCGCGGTCCGCGGGGGACATCTCGAAGACGTTCTCTTCGACCGGCTCTGGCAACGGGCGTTCGTTCTCGATGCCGTCGAGGCCGGCCGCGAGCATCGCCGCGAAGGCGAGGTATGGGTTGCAGGCCGGGTCGGGGCTGCGGTACTCGATGCGCGTGTGCGTCTCACGGCCGGGCTTGTACTCCGGGATGCGGATGAGGTCGCTGCGGTTACGGCGCGCCCAGCTCAAGTAGACCGGCGCTTCGAAACCAGGCAGCAGCCGCTTGTAGCTATTCACCCACTGGTTGCAGACGAGCGTCATGGCGCGCGAGTTGTGGAGCATTCCGGCGATGTAGCCGCGGGCGATGGCGCTCAGGTGATAGGGGTCCTCCTGGTCGAAGAAGGCGTTCCGTTCGCCCTTGAAGAGCGACTGGTGGACGTGCATCCCGCTGCCGTTGACGCCCTCGATCGGCTTCGGCATGAAGGTCGCGTAGACGTTGTTGGCGAGCGCGATCTCCTTCACCACGAGGCGATAGGTCATGGCGTTGTCGGCCATCGTCAGGGCGTCGGTGTACCGGAGGGCGATCTCATGTTGGCTGGGCGCCACCTCATGGTGGCTGTACTCGACCTCGATGCCCATCTGTTCGAGCGTGAGGACGGTGTCGCGCCGGAGGTCGTGGGCGGCGTCGGCCGTCTGGTCGAAATAGCCGCCGCGGTCGAGCGGGACCGTCGTCGCGGAGTCCCTGAAGTAGAAGTACTCCATCTCCGGGCTGACATAGAACGTGTAGCCGAGGTCGGCGGCGCGCTTGAGCTGGCGCTTCAGGACGTAGCGGGGGTCACCTTCGAACGGCCGTCCGTCTGGCGTGATGATGTCGCAGAACATGCGGGCGACGCCGGACTCTTTCGGACGCCAGGGGACGAGCTGGAAGGTCGTGGGGTCGGGGACCGCGAGCATGTCGGACTCGTCGATGCGGGCGAAGCCTTCGATGCTCGAGCCGTCGAAGCCCATGCCCTCGTCCAGCGCTTTCTCGAGCTCTTCGACGGTGATGGCGAAGCTCTTGAGGCTGCCGACGATGTCGGTGAACCAGAGGCGGATGAACTTGACGTCGTTCTCGCGGCAGGCGGAGATGACGTAGCTGGCCGATTCGTTCGTCATGGCGCGACTCCTGGAGAGCTGCTAGCTGCTAGCCGCTGGCTGCTCGCACCCAAGGATAGCGCGAGAGTGTTTCGTGCGCGTGTAGCGAGGCATGAGGCATGAGGCATGAGGCATGAGGCATGAGTGTCCTACACTTGACTCCATGCCGGAACGTGCCGCGTTCGTGGATGCCTTCGCCGGGTCGGGCCACCAGCTGTGGGTGGTGGGCGGCGCCTTGCGCGATCAGCTCCTCGGCCGGGGCGGGGTGGATGAAGACTTCGCGACCGACGCCCTCCCGGATGTGATCGAAACCATCGCCCGGGGGCTCGGCCGCCAGGTGACGACGGTCGGGCAGCGCTTCGGGACGATCGGCGTGCTCCTCGACGGGCGCTGGTCGGAGGTCACCACCTTCCGGGGCGATTCGTATACCGCGGGCACCCGCTGGCCCGAGGTCACCTTCGGGACATCGATCGAAGAGGACCTCGCCCGCCGCGACTTCACCGTCAACGCCCTCGCCCGCGACACCGCCTCGGGCCGCGAACTCGACCTTTTCGGCGGCCGGGAAGACCTCGCAGGTGGCCTGATCCGGGCGGTTGGCGAACCGGTCTTGCGCTTCCGCGAAGACCCGCTCCGCATCCTCCGGGGCCTGCGCTTCGCCAGCCAGCTCGCCTTCGCGGTCGACCCAGCGACCCTGGCCGGGATGGCGGAGACGGCGCCGCTCCTGGCCACGCTCTCACAGGAGCGGGTGACGGCCGAACTCGACAAGCTCCTCCAGGGCCGCGCCCCCGGCCGCGGCCTGGATCTTTTACGCGAGTGCGGCGCCCTCCCGGTGATCCTCCCTGAATTCGCCGGCATGGTTGGCTGCGAACAGAACCGCTTCCACCGCCTCGACGTCTGGGGGCACACCGTCGCCACAGTCGATGCGATGGCGATGGGCGGCGGGGACGGCCGTGTCCGCCGCTGGGCAGCGCTCCTGCATGACCTTGGCAAGCCCGGGGTGCGCCACATCAAGCCGAACGGTGAGTGGGGCTTCTACCGCCACGAGACGGTGGGCGCGCTCCTCGTGGGGCCACTGCTGGAACGGCTGAAGTTTGGCCGCCAGGACACGGCGCTCGTCGAACTCCTGGTGCGCCGCCACATGGACCGGCCCGACCCGGCCGACCGCCGTTCCGTGCGCCGCTTCATCTCGCGCTGCGAAGGCCACTGGCGCGACCTCGTCGCCCTCAAGCGGGCCGACAACGCCAGCCATACGTACGACGACACGGCCTACCACGACCAGCTCGCAACGGCCTGCGCCCGGGCCGAGGAAGAGGAGGCGGCCGCCCTGCGGGCCGAGAGCCCTCTCACCGGCGACGATCTCGTGCGTCTCGCCGGGCGGCCGCCGGGACCCTGGATCAAACCGATCAAACGGCGGCTGAGCGAGATGGTGCTTGATGGCGATATGGCGCCAGGCGACAGGGTGGCGGCCGAACGGATCGCGCGGAGGATGATGGCCCGGGAGGCCGGTCAGGAGCGAGCCGGGTCAGGCTTCGCCGACGCCAAGTTCGGCGAGTAACCCTTCCACCCGCGCCCGGATCTCGTCCCGTACCCGGCGCACGGCCTCGATCGGCTTCCCCGCGGGGTCTTCGAGCTCCCAATCGAGGTAGCGTTTGCCGGGGTAGAGAGGACAGGCGTCGCCGCAGCCCATCATGACGACCACGTCGGCCGCGCGCACCGCGTCGCCGGTGAGCGGTTTGGGGAACTCGTGCGAGAGGTCGATCTCCAGCTCAGCCATGGCCTGGACGACCGCCGGGTTGATCGTGTCGGCCGGGGCCGACCCCGCCGAGCGGACCATGACGCGGCCGTCCGAGAGCTTCGCCAGCAGTCCCGCCGCCATCTGCGACCTCCCGGCGTTGTGGACACAGACGAAGAGGACCTCGGGGGCATGGCCAGCGGTCGCCTCAGTGCTCAACGCGGGGGCTCCTCGAACTTTGGCTCGCGCAGCAGTTCGTAGACGGCGGCGGCGAGCAGCGCCCCGGCGATGGGGCCGGCCCAGTAGACCCAGTGCGCGTCCCAGACGTTCGCGGCCACGGCTGGCCCAAACGTGCGGGCCGGGTTCAGGGAGGCGTTCGCGACCGGCCCCCAGCCGGTAGCGGCGAAGCCGACGTAGCCGCCAATGGCGATCGCGGCGAAGGCGCCCTGGGCGCGGGCATCCGTCGCCACCGCGAAGACCACGAAGGCGAGGAAGAAGGTCAGGATCACCTCGGACCAGAAGGCCGCATCGGCGCCGTTGATGCGGGGCGCGGTCGCCCCGGCGTCCCCTGCATCGCCGACGATGGCGACGATGGCGAGGGCGGCGAGGACGGCGCCGGCCAGCTGGGCGGCGATGTAGCCTAGTGCCCGGCCGGTGCTGATCCGGCCCAGTGCCCGGAAGGCGATCGTCATCGCCGGGTTGATGTGGCAGCCAGAGATGTGTCCGAGCGAGAAGATCATGACCATCACGATCAGGCCGAACGACATCCCCACGCCCACGCCCGAGACGGCCCCCCCGCTCGCGGCGTTCACCGCTGCCGCACCGGGGCCGGCAAAGACGAGGGCGAACGTCCCGATGGCCTCGGCGAGGAAGGGGGCGAGGCGGGGCTGGGGTCGCACCGGGCGACGGTATGGCCCATGCGTTAACGGATCAACCCGCGGGACGAGGGCCGCGCGAGGCGTCAGCCGCCGATGCGGGACCAGGCGCCCCGCGGCGCGGGGCCGGGCCGGGTCAGCTCTTCAGCGGCGTCGAGCCCGTTGCGGCGGATAACCTCGGAGTACATGGCGGCGCTCGCCTTGAGGATGCGCTCCTGGGTGGCGAAGTCGGTGTAAACCATCCCGAACCGCTTGCTGAAGCCGTACGACCACTCGAAGTTGTCCATCAGCGACCACTGGTAGTAAGCGCGCACGTCGCAGCCGTCGCGGATGGCGCCGTAGAGCCCGGCGAGGAAGCCGCCGAGGAGGTCGATGCGGGTGTCGTCGTTGATGACGCCGTCTTCGGGCACGGTGTTGTCGCAGACGCCGTTCTCCGTGATGTAGATCTTCGGACGGTCGTACTCCTTCGTCACCCAGCGGACGAAGTCGCCGAGCGAGTGTGGGGCCATCTCGTAGCCCATGGGGAGGAGGGGCAGGGTGGGCGGCGCGTCCCGGAAGCCGGTGCCGCTCGATGGGTCGGCCATGACCCGCTGGCGGGAGTAGAGGTTGACGCCGAGGAAGTCAGTAGGCGAGGCGATGGCGTCCATATCCCCCCGTTCGATCGGCAGGGGCGCGCCCCGTTCGGCGTAGTACTTGAGCACCGAGGCGGGGTAGCCCTTGCCGAAGACCGGGCCGTGGAAGAGGCGCGAATCGAAGTCGCGCGCCAGTTCGACGGCCACCGCGGTCTCCGGCGAGTCGTCCGCCGGTTCGTAGCTGCTGTTCGAGTTGGTGATGCCGATCTCGCCCTTGACGCCGCTCGCGCGGAAGGCCTGGACCGCCTGGCCGTGGGCGAGGAGGGCGTGGTGGATGGCCCGGGCCGTGATGCCGATGTCCTTGATCCCCGGCGCCATGAACGCGTGGCGATGGCCGAACATGGTGAAGATGTACGGCTCATTGAGCGTGATCCAGCGGCTCACCCGGTCGCCGAAGCGGCGGTACATCACCTCGGCGTAGTCGGTGAAGTAGCCGGCGATGTCGCGGTTCGCCCATCCGCCGAGGTCCTGGAGGGCCTGCGGGAGGTCCCAGTGGTAGAGCGTCAGGGCCGGCTGGATGTTGTGGGCGAGCAGTTCGTCGATCAGACGGTCGTAGAAGGCGAGGCCCTTCTCGTTCACGGGCCCGCGGCCGTAGGGGAAGATGCGCGACCAAGAGACGGAAAAGCGATAGGTCTGGAGGCCGAGACGGGCCATCAGGGCGACGTCGTCTTTGTAGCGGTGGTAGTGGTCGCAGGCCACGTCGCCGGTGTCGCCGTCCTGGACGCGCCCGGGCTGGTGGGCGTAGGTGTCCCAGATCGAGAGGCCACGGTCGTCCTCGTTGTACGCGCCTTCGACCTGGTAGGAGGCGGCGGCGGCGCCCCACTGGAAGCCTTCGGGAAACTGGAGAAAGGCCATGGTGGCGCCTCGCGGGCATGAGATTCGCCAGGAGGCGCTCGACGCATCGGGCCGCCACGGCGCTGCCCAGTATAGCTTGCAAGGGCCGCGTCATCGCCTGGCGTACAATGGCCGGGTGGATCCGCGAGCACCGTTGTCCAAAGACGAAGCGAACGCCCGCCTGCTGGCGAACGTGGCGGCCGCCCGCGCGTGGGACGCGATCGACGCGGCACGCTGGCGCGACGCCTCGGATGCCGAGCGGGCCCGCGAAGTGACGTCGTTGCTACGGGCCGCCGAGTCGATTGCGCGAGCGAGCGGCATCCGGCCGGAACGCGAGCCTCTGGCCTATCCTCGCTTCGACCGCCTCAAGCTTCGCAAGTGAACGGCCGCTTCATCGATGTCGAGGCGACGGCCCTGGCGGTGGCTCGCCGATTGGACGAGTGCGGCATCCCGCACGCCCTCGGCGGTGCGCTCGCCTACAACTACTACGGCGTACCTCGGGCCACGGGAGACGTGGATTTCAATGTCTTCCTATCCGTTGAGGATGGCCGCCGCACGCTGGAGTGCCTCACCGACCTCGGCATCAGCGTGTCACCTCCCGTCCTTGCACAGCTCGACCGCGAGTGGCAGGTCCGCGTTGACCTCGATGGCCGCTTCGTCGATCTCTTCTTCGCATACCACCCGTTTCACCAGTCGTGCCGCGAACGGGCAACGCGACGGCCGTTCGGTGATGGCGATGTCGCTGTGCTGTCCGCTGAAGACCTCGTTGTGTTCAAGACGATATTCAACCGGACGCGGGATTGGGCGGACATCGAACGGCTGTTCCAGGTGCAGGGCACGAGGTTCGACATCGCCTACGCCTTGCGCTGGCTGGACGACATTCTCGGCCCCGATGACTCAAGCCGGATGCGCCTGGCCAACCTGTACGGCGGCGCCACGGGCGCGACATCGCCAACCCCATAGCGAGGGGTCAGTCGCGTGTCTCACTCGCCGGC
>JBJXGC010000070.1:0-2755 GCA_046154545.1 Dehalococcoidia bacterium
GTTCGAGAAGCACTACGCCGGTTCGCTGCCCTGCATGCCGGCGCGCCACGACATCCTCTGCGGGTCGCTCGATTTCCTCTGGCGGCCCTGGGGTTCGATCGAACTCTGGGAGCGGCCCCTCACCGCCTACCTGCGCGAGGCAGGCGTGACGACGATGCTCTGCTCCGACCACCCCCACCTCTTCGAGTCAGGCGGCGAAAACTATCACACCGACTTCAGCGCCTGGGAGTACGAACGGGGCCATGAAAACGACCCCTGGAAGACGCGCCCCGACCCGAGCTGGGCAGGCGCTCCCCGCTGGGACGCCCAGGGCAACCTGGTCCCTTCGCACGCGCTCTACGAACTCTCACGCGGCTACTTCCGCGGCGAGGAGGAGTTCCCTGGCCCCCGCACGATGTCGGCGGCCGCCCGCTGGGTCGAGACCTCGGCCACGCACCACGACCGCTTCATGCTCTTCGTGGACGAGTTTGACCCGCACGAGCCGTTCGACACGCCCGAGGAGTACATGCGGCTCTACGACGCGGACTGGGACGGCCCGCATCTTATCTGGCCGCCCTACGCCGTCGGGGCGGTCGAACGCGGCATCATGACCGAGCGTCAGGCGCGCCAGGTGCGCTCCTGCTACGGCGCCAAGCTCACCATGATCGACCACTGGTTTGGCAAGCTCATGGCGGCGATCGAGGCCCAGGGGCTGCTCGAGACGACCGCCGTCATCGTCTGCACCGACCACGGCCACTACCTCGGCGAGAAGGACGTCTGGGGGAAGCCAGGCGTGCCCGTCTACGAAACCCTCGGCCATATCCCGTTGATGGTCCGCTGGCCGGGCGTCGAAGCGAGCACGACCCAGGCGCTTACGACCAGCGTCGATATCTTCTCGACGCTCTGTGACATCTTCGGCGTCACCCCGGAGCACACGACCCATGGCCGCTCGCTCGTGCCCGTCATCACCGGCGAGGCCACCTCGGTCCGGGACTGGGCGCTCACCGGCGTCTGGGGCCGCGAGGTGCACCTCGTCGATGAGACGACGAAGTACGCCCGCGCCCCGGAGGGCGAGAACTTCCCGCTCTCGATGTGGTCGAACCGCTGGTCGACCATGCCGGTGCACCACGCCATCCTTGGCTACCGCTTCCCCGTGCCGGACGGGCGCGCCGTCCTCGACCACATGCCCGGCTCCACCATCCCGGTCATCCGTCAGCCCTTCGTCCGGGGCGACGCCGTGCCCTACTGGGCGATGACCCGCTTCAGCGGCAACCACCTCTACCGCCTCGACCTCGACCCGGCAGAAGACGAGAACCGCCGGGGCGAAGCGATCGAGGGCGAAATGGCCGACAAACTGCGCCAGGCGCTCCAGGAGCTGGAGGCGCCGGACGACCAGTTCGTCCGGCTGGGGCTTGCATAGCGAGGGCTGAGCAGCCGAATCGCTGTTCGGGGCCGCGCGCGACCACTCGAACACCAGCCCGGTTCAGGGCGCGACCGTCATCGGTCATCGACGTACCTCAGGCCGGGCACACGCTCGAAGTGCCGTAATTCCGCGTTACCAGCGTCAAATCATGGTGGAGAGCAGTGGCGGCGATGATGAGGTCCGGGTCGCCAATGAGCTGTCCCAGTGCGCGCAGCTCACCTCTCACCCTGGCGAACCGCTTCATGACAGCACGTGTGAGTCCCAGTCTGTCCGTGAATCGGAGGAACGCCCTGAACGAGGCTTCCTGATGGGCCGGATCCCGTCCGAAATAGATTCCTTCGTAGATCTCGCCGTACGTCACCAGGCTAATTGACATGCCCTCGGGCGCGAGGGCGGTGAGCTGATCGACGGCGTCGGGTCTCCCTTTCAGGTAGTCCGCGACACGGTCCGTATCGACGAGGTAGCTCACAACGTGACGGGCGGCCGGGACGAACGAGCACGATCGGCGCGGATGGTGTCCAGGAGAGCGTCGGTGTCCACACCGGCCCAGCTCCCGGCAGCGGCTCGGAAGGCTTCGAAGTCAGCCGCCGTCCGCGTGCGGCGACCGCGGTTCTTGCGCGGGGGCGGCACGATCACAGCCAAGTCGCGGCCAGCGGACCGGAGCAGACGGGGGACGCCCGTGCGCGCTACCTCTTCCGCCATGGCGATGAGTTCGGGCATCGTGCCGATGTCGAAGGGACGCTCCGCAGCTCGCATCGTCTGATTCTACCATCCCACCGCCGGTGCACGTCAGCGCATGCCGGCTCTCAGGACGGCCCATCCGCAGGGCGGACGGTCGTTGGCATGGCGTCCCAGGTGGCGTACACGCGGTCCAGTTCCTCTGCCTGCTCACGTTCGCGGGCCAGCCGTTCGGCGCGCTGCTTGATGTTGAGGAGCATGTGGCGCGTCATCAGGAAGGCGACCGGCTCCATCATCGCCATGTTCATGGTGCCGGCCACAGTCCGGGGGTAGTTCACCCGGTTCCGCGAGATCAGCCGCGTCGTCCCTTCCTCCCAGGGGTCGAGCGCGAACTCCCACGACCAGTCGGTGTCCTTGTCCTCGCCCGCGAGCACGAGGTCCCGCTCCTTGACGACCAGCTTCACCGGGAAGACCCGGCAGCTGCCGGTAGGGATGATGTCGCCCTCTTTCAGGTCCTGGAACTGCGGGAGGACTACGTCGGCGCTGGGACGGCTGGGGAAGCCGAAGAGCCGGTCAAGCCGGTCGTAGCCGTAGAAGCCGCCCCGCTGGTACCCCATCTGCGCGAGCCACGGCCAGATGTCCGAGGGCCTGGCGCGGACCGTGACCGCGAGGTCC
>JBJXGC010000073.1:0-6947 GCA_046154545.1 Dehalococcoidia bacterium
ATCGCCGTCCGCATCTGCCGGACGCTGCGGACGATGGGCATCCGGTCCGTGGTGGCCGCGTCCATCCCTGACCGGCGGAGCCTGGCCGTACGGACGGCCGACGACTGGGTGCTGCTCGAAGGCTACTCCGCCGCGGAGAGCTACCTCGACATCGACGCCATCATCGCCGCAGCAAAGGAGAAGGGCTGCGACGCGATCCACCCCGGCTACGGCTTCCTCAGCGAGCGGGCGGAATTCGCCGAGCGCTGCGCGGCCGAGGGCATCACCTTCATTGGGCCGCCGCCGGCCGTGTTGCGGGCGCTCGGGGACAAGTCGTCCGCCCGCCAGCTGGCCGTGGCGAACGGCGTACCCGTCGTCCCCGGGTATGACGGCCCGGACGACGACGCCATGCTCCTGCGTGAGGCTGCCGGCATCGGCCTCCCGCTCATGGTGAAGGCCCGCGGCGGCGGGGGCGGCCGGGGAATGCGCGAAGTCCACGACTTCGCCGACCTGCCCGAAGCGCTGGCCAGTGCCCGCCGCGAAGCGCAGTCGGCCTTCGGCGACCCGGGGCTGCTCCTGGAGAAGCTGGTGACGCAAGCCCATCACGTCGAAGTGCAGGTGCTGGCCGACGCCCACGGCAACATCGTCCACCTGGGCGAGCGGGACTGCTCCGTGCAGCGCCGCCGCCAGAAGCTGATCGAGGAGACGCCCAGCCCGGTGGTCGATCCGGCCCTCCGCGCGCGCCTGACGGATGCGGCCCTGCGCCTCGCCCGGGCCGCGGACTACGTGAACGCGGGCACCGTCGAGTTCCTCGTGGGCGAGCCGGGTGAGGATGGGACGCGTCCGTTCTACTTCCTCGAGGTGAACCCGCGCCTCCAGGTAGAGCACCCGGTGACCGAGATGGTGACGGGGCTGGACCTGGTGGAGCTGCAGCTGCGGGTGGCCGCCGGCGAGCCTCTGCCGTTCACGCAGGAGGAGGCGACGTTCACCGGCCACGCGATCGAGTTCCGGATCAACGCCGAGGATCCGTGGGACGACTTCCGGCCGAGCAGCGGGCGGATCAGGCACGCGGGCTTCGCGTTCACCGCCGGCCGCGTCGATGCGGGCTTTGCGGCGGCCGATACTGTCCCCAGTCAATTCGATTCGCTGTTGGCGAAGTGGATCACGCATGGAGTCTCCCGGGACGAAGCGCTCGCGGAGGCACTTCGCGAACTCAGCGACTGCGGGATTGTTGGCCTGAGAACGAACGTGGCCCTTCACACGGCGATCCTCGAGAGCGCCGGCTTTCGCGCCGGGCGCGCCACGATCGACTGGCTTGACCGCTCGTTCCCCGCATTGAACACCGCGGCGTCAGCCCCGCCGGAGTTGGTCGCTGTGGCGGCGGTAGCCCGCGCCGGCCTGGTGTCTCGCCGCGAGGGCGGGCGGGTTCCCGGCACTTCGTCGTTCTGGCTGGACGACAACGTCTCTGTGCGAGCTGTGACTGTCCGGCCCGTCGGGGCTCTGGACTGGATCGCCGGCATCAATGGCCTGGACGTACCGGTCCGGATACTCAACTTCGGTGGCATCATCACCGCTCGCGTCCCCGGGATTGCTCAGTCCATTGGGGCGAGCGTCTCAGATGGCGAGGTGACCGTGTGGTTGGGCGAGGACAACTTCGACCTGGCGGGCCGCTATTATGTCTTTCAGCTGGTGCCGCCCCCGCCCCTGCCCCGGCGAGCCCAGGCTGCCGCCGAAGGCGCGACCGCCATCACCTCGCCGCTTCCCGGCACCGTGGCCTCGCTCGCCGTCTCGGAAGGTGACGTGGTCGAAGCCGGCCAGCTGTTGCTCCTGCTGGAGGCGATGAAGATGGAGCACCGCATTACGGCGACCGCGTCGGGCACCGTGAAACGCGTCGCCGTCCGCGAACGCGACCAGGTGCGTGAGGGCGACCTGCTGGTCGAGCTGGCATGACGCGGGCGCGCACCCGTTCCGTTACAATGAGTCGATGACAACGACCGTTAAGGATGAGGTTCGCGCGCTTCTCGACCGCCTCCCGGACGACCTGAGCTGGGAACGTCTGGCCGACGTCATCGAACTCCGGAGGCGCATTGCGCGCGGCCTTGAGGACATCGAGGCCGGGCGCGTAAGCTCCCACGACGACGTAGTCCGCGACCTTAAACTTAAGGGATGACCGTCTCATGGTCGGACGCCGCCCGGGACGATTTGGCGGCTGAGCTGGCCAGCCTTGGCGCTTTTTCGGCCACCGCCGCCGACAGGCTGGCACGTGGCGTGGGCGAGGCCATTGACCGTCTTTGCCTGTTCCCGCTATCGGGCCGGGTCGTACCGGAATGGGAGTACGACGACCTGCGTGAGGTCATCGTCGGCAGACATCGGTTGATCTACCGCACGAGTTCAGATGACCTCCAGATCGTCGCCGTTCACCCAAGCGCGGTACCGCTTCTTTGAGGCACGCGCGAGGCCGCTCATCGCAAGTGAAGAGCCGACTCGCCCCAGGAACGTCCATCGCCGAACGGCGCTCACCGGTGCTAGACTCCGCCCAATGAACGGCGTCCACGACCTTGGCGGCATGCATGGCTTTGGCCCGGTCGAGCGCGAGGCTGGTCCTCCTACGCTCGAACCATGGGAAGCCGCCATGATCGCGATTCAAAGCGACACTATGCGTGCCGGCCTCTACAACATCGACGAGTTCCGGCACGCGATCGAACGCATGGAGCCGGTGCACTACCTCGCCTCGTCCTACTTCGAGCACTGGCTCGATGGCATCACGCGGGTCCTGATCGAGCGTGGGGCGGTCGCTGCCTCCGAACTCGATGCCCGCACAGCCGCGTACGCCGACGGGCAGGAATCACCTCCGCACGCGATCGGCGCTCGGCTGCCCGAAGCCCGCATTGGCGGCGGCACGGTGCGCCGGGAGGTCACAGCACCGCCACGGTTCCGGGCGGGCGATCGTGTCCGTACCGAGACGTGGGCGCTTCCAGGGCACACGCGACTCGCCCGCTATGCACGCGGCAAACATGGCACCATCCGCGTCCGCCATGGAGCCTACGTCTTCCCCGACGCCAACGCCCACGGCCTCGGCGAACAGCCACATCACCTCTACTCGGTCGGCTTCCCGGCGGCGGAGCTCTGGGGCGAGTCGGCCGAACCCGGCACGTCCGTGTTCATCGACCTCTGGGAGCCGTACCTGCTCCCGGCCTGAGGAGGCGCGCTTGGCCAAGTACCACCCGAACGTTGACGACTACGTCGTGTCGCGCGTGCGCGCCCTTGAGTCACTGCTCATCGAAAAGGGCGTCCTCGCGCCGGAGAAGATCGACGGTGTTGTCGCGCGCTATGCGAACGACACGGGCCCGCTGCTTGGGGCGCGGATGGCCGCTCACGCCTGGCTCAATCCCGCCTACGCTCGGACGCTGGCCGATGATTCGACGGCGGCGCTGCGCGAGTTCGGGCTCACGGGTTACGACGAACTCCGCGTCGTAGCTGACACGCCGGACGTGCACAACCTGGTGGTCTGCACGCTCTGCAGCTGCTACCCCTGGGCGGTGATGGGCCTGCCGCCGGTCTGGTACAAGATGCCGCCCTACCGCTCACGCGCGGTGCTCGAGCCGCGCAAGCTCCTCGCGGAGATGGGCTGGACGATCCCGGAATCGCGCGAGCTCCGCGTGTGGGACAGCAGCGCGGAGCTACGTTACATGGTCCTCCCGCTGCCCCCGGCCGGGTGCGAGGGGATGAGCGAAGACGCACTGGCCGCGCTCGTGACGCGCGACGCACTGATCGGCGTCGAGCCCGTGCGTGCGCCGGCGTGACCACCTACCGGCCGAATCGCAACCTCGTGTCGCGCCACCTCGACGGCAAAGTCGTCAACGTCGCCCGCTTTCGCGGCAACCTCTTCTTCTGCGACAACGCCTGTTGTTGCGGCCGGACGGACCTGAAGAACGCGCCAGTACCGGCGGACCTCTACCACGAGGAGTGGATGCGCCGGCGCCTGCGCAACTACGTGCACCTCACGGCCGGCGGCTGCCTCGGCCCGTGCGCGCTCGCCAACGTCGCGCTGCTGGTGCTGGATGGGCAGGCGCTCTGGTTTCATTCGATGAACGACGAGGCGGTCGTGTCGATGCTGTTCGACTACATCGAGGGCGCACTCGCGTCGAATGCGGTGCCAGCGGTAACTGGCCCACTTGCGGGACGCCAGTTCACGGCGAGCACCTGGCAGCCCCGCCCGGACGGTGTTGCCGTCGATGACCTGCGGCCCTGGCGCGGTCGCGATTCGAGACCCGACCCGACGGCCGCCTGCGAACTACCGGACGAGGCGTTCGTGCCCTCGGATTACGGCTGCACGGTGCCGGCTGGGGAGGAATCCGGGATAGCGAAGGCTGTTGCCGCCATGGATGGGGTCGCGGCCGTCCCCCGGAAGAACGGGGAACTCGTCTTCGAAGAGCCGTGGCATGGGCGCGCCTTCGGGATGGCGGTGGGCCTGCATGAGCAGGGTGTCTTCGAATGGGAGCCGTTCCGCCAGCGCCTGATCGCTCGCATCGCCGAGGCCGAGCGGCGGCCGGAACCGTTCGAGTACTATCGCTGCTGGCTCGCCGCCCTGGAGGACATGCTCGCCGACAGCGGGCTGGCGGCGCCGGGGGACGTTGAAGAGCGGGCCTTCGAGTTCGAGTTCGGCGAGCGCCAAGACGTGTATTGAGGGTCCGTTACGGTTGGGCCTTCTGCCGCGCCACCTCGCTCTTCGCAGCGCCGATGGCCTCGCCAAGGGTCTTCGCTTGCACATATTCGACGACCGCCCGCTCGCCGCCACCCTGGTACTTGAGGACGCCGCCTTCCACGCGCATTCTTCCGTACGGCCCGTTGATCGACGCATAGGTGTCATCGCCAAATGGCTCGCGCGTCAAGAACACCAACATCAGTTCGCCCTGTCTCGGCGCCGGGAACATTTCGGGGGCCAATCCCTTGGCCAGGTCGCCGGTCTGGCGGACAACGACCTGCTTGGGCGCCTCGCCCTTGATGAGGTCATCGATTTCAAAGACGAGCAAGGTGAACGTCACGCCTGTCGAGTGCCCGTTGTCGCTCGGGGAACCGGCGGACGGGAAGATCTCGTGCGACCCCTTGATACCGATGAATCGGCCCGCCGCCACAACGTCCGCCGTCTTCGCGATCTGTTCAAGGCTCGCCATTGGGCCCACCCAATCGAGCAGGTCCTCGCCCCGCATACTGGACACAGGAATTGGAAGCAGGTCCTCGACAGACGGGGTCGAGAACTCGGAATCAGGTACGGCGGCTCCAGATGGAACTTGTCCATCTGCAAAGACTAACGCCACAGCGGCGGACGCCGCGAGTGTCAACGCCGCTACGGCTCCAGCGGCGCGCTTGCTCGCGAGCATGTCGGAAATCTTGATAACCACAGTAATCCTCCCTGTTGGAACTTTATCTCCTCGACACGACAGCTACCGCGACCTAAGGCGCGTTCGAACTCGCATGGGTGGCATCGTGCGGGATCACGCCGTTGGAAGGCGGCATTGTCGAAGGATACCAGCAGCCCGTGGGGGCCATGAGAGCACCGCTGGAGCATTCGGCATGACTAAGGCCAAAAACATGCCCTAATTCGTGCGCTGCAGTGCGCTGTCGTTGATAGGAGGCCGAATACAGTCCAACCCACGGATTCCAGTAGTAGTCGTTTAGGTTCAGTATGGCAGAGTTCGCCTTGACGGTCGTCTTGTTGCATCCCCCTGGAGGTTCCGTTTGCGGTGTGCCGCATGTAGTACTCCCAGAGTAGATGTTCGCCGCTCCGGCCCAGCCGGTATTACCATAGTTACCGCTATAGTACTTGATCTGCGCGGTGGTCGACTGGTAGTTGTAGGTGCTCAGAACGGTTGCGGAATCCCAGTTCGAAACCGCGTTCGTCACCGCCGTTGTCCAGGCAGAGGACGCGTAGGTGGCAACTCGCTGATCGGCCGCCGCGCTGGAGAACCATTTGAAGCCGAGATCGCCAGTGTGGGCTTCGGCCGTACGCCCGTTCATACTCGCGACGGCAACGAGCACCAGGGCCGCCAACACCGCCGATCCCGCTGCCAGCCCCGTGCCTAAGCGCCGTCGCGGTGCATCGACTCGAGGGATGTTGGGAATGCGGCGGGCGACGGCGTGAGTCCAAGCCACTAGCCTGCTTTGGGCGGGAACGAGCATGATGGTTCTTCTCCTGTGGGCGGGATTGGATTGGAGCAGTGACCACTCTAGGTCAATCCCCGCGGAAAAAAAAAAGGCCCATGTGAGAATCCGATTGTCAATTTACAATCGACCCTCGATACCCGAGATTCAGATCGGCATCCCGGTACGCGCCATAAGCCCGCCGTCCGCGACTACCGTGGTGCCGTTAATGAACGATGCGTCGTCGCTGGCGAGGAAGACGGCGAGGGAGGCGATGTCCCCCGGGCGGCCGATGCGGCCCATCGGGGTCACGGCCTCCATCGCCGCGCGATGCTCGTCCGAGAACATCTTGAGGACGGCCGGCGTGCCGATCGCGCCCGGGCAGATGCAATTGGTGCGGATACCGCGCGGGCCAAAGTCGATGGCCATCGAGCGGCTGAGGTTGACGACGGCGGCCTTCGCGGCGTTGTAAGCGGCCATCCGGGCGTCGCCGGCGAGGCCGTCGACCGATCCCATGTTGATGATCGCGCCGTTGCCCCGCTCGAGCATGTGCGGCAGCACGGTGCGGGAGACGAGGAAGGTGCCTCGAAGGTTTACGTCCATGACCATCTCCCAGTCGGCGAGACTGACGGTGACCACGTCGCCGGGGCGGGTCGTTCCGGCGTTGTTGAAGATGGCGTCGATCCGGCCCATCGCCGCCAGGACTTCACCGACGGTCGCCTCCACCCCATCCTGGCTGCGGACGTCGCAGAGGAAGGCGGTGGCCTTGCCGCCAGCCTCGCGGATGAGGCCGGCGGTCTGCTCAGCGCGCTCGCCGCGCACATCGA
>JBJXGC010000080.1:0-43386 GCA_046154545.1 Dehalococcoidia bacterium
GGTGCAGAACGTGCGTCTGGGTGGCTCAATGACTCCCGCGATCCGGCTCAATAACCTCCGTGATCGCCTGGCTCAATATCTTCCGCGTTCACCACCGCCCATGGATCAATAACTCCCGCGATTCACAATTGACGTGCCCTACCGTCGTGGTACCGTATCGGTGAGCGGTAGACCACTCGCAACTAGCCCGATCGGCGGGAAGCCCGGCACTCCGGCACGTTCGTTTCTCTGGAAGCAGCCCCGGGAGGAGCCACCAAGGGTGACCCGTGCCTTCCCAGAACCCCGCGAAGTCCTTGGCCGGCCGCGTCGGCGGCCTCGTCGTTCAGGCCCGTTACGGGCCGGACACCATCGCCGCCCGCGCCCGGGCCGGCTTCGACCAGCGCTTCGAACTCGAAGTTGATCCCGACGGCCTCCTCGCCCCCGCTGAACGCGCCCGGAGGGCGGGGCTGGCCAAGCGAGCCTACTTCGCAAGGCTGGCCATGAAGAGCGCACAGGCCCGGCGCCAGCGTTCGGGCGCTGGTGGTGCGCAATGAGCACAGAAGAAGACCCGCCGTTGGAGCGGAGGGCTTCGGGTAGTTCCTTCGAACCGGGGCACCCTCATCCTACCATTGACGCCCTCGCCGATGCCATCAACACCGAGCACCTCGCGGCCACCCCGATGACGAGGAGCGAGCGCGAGGAACTAGGCAAAGTTCTCCGTGCCCGGACCCGAGTCGCCCGTAACCAAATCGAAGCCCTCCGCTCGCAACGCCTCGCCGAGTTCGAAGCCGCGCTCTCGCTACGCTTTCAGCCGTACGACGCCGCGTGGGCGGATGCGCGAGCCCGTGCTGACGTTGTGATCGCCCAGATGAACGCCACGATCGTCGCCGAATGCGACCAGCGCGGGGTGCCCGCGGCGTTCCGACCCGCCGCGTCGGTCAGTTGGAGTTGGCGCGGCGAGAACGCGATCAAGGATCGCCGCACCGAACTCCGCAAGGCCGCTGAGCGTCACCTCGAAGCCTTGGCCAAGGAAGGCCGGGCGCGCATTGACGCGGCGGAGGCGGAGCTTCTCACTGACCTCGTGGTACGTGGCCTGACCAGCGATGACGCGCGGGACTGGCTTGCCCGGCTGCCAGTGCCCGAGCGCCTCGTGCCTCAACTCTTGCTCGACGCGACTCTGGCGGTGGCGCGATGACCGCCGTCTCCCTCAGCGATTCTCACCGGCGGATAATCGAGGCGAGCGGGATCTCCCCCGAGGTTGCCGCCGCCCGCGGCTACCAGACGATCGAGGCGAAGCGGGGATTGCTGGAACGCGGATTCCCGGCCTCGCAGCAGTTGGTGCCCACGTTGTTGATCCCTGTGTATGACGTCAAGGGCGACCTCGCCACCTACCAGCATCGCCCCGATCACCCCCGGCTGAACGGGGACGGGAAGGTGATCAAGTACGAAACCCGCGCACGATCCAAGGTCGTGGTCGATGTCCCGCCGGCCGCTCGCGAATGGCTCCGAGACCGCGACCGGCCCCTCTTCATCACCGAGGGTTCGCGGAAGGCGGACGCGGGCGTCAGCAAGGGGCTGTGCACGGTGGCTCTTCTAGGGGTCTGGAACTGGCGGGACGGGGACGGGGCACTCCCGGACTGGGAATACATCCCCGTAAAGGACCGCAAGGTCTACATCGCCTTCGACTCGGATGTGATGGAGAAGCCCGCCGTTCATCAAGCGTTGATCCGTCTCCGCTCCTTCATCGAACACCGGGGCGCCACCATCCGCCTGGTCTACCTTCCACCCGGCCCATCGGGCGCGAAGGTGGGCCTCGACGACTTCCTCTTCGACCACGCCGTCGAAGACCTTCTCAGCCATGCGACCAGCGAAATCCGGCGGGCACCGGGGAAACCGAAGGCCCCGTCCGCACCGGTAAAGCCACCGGCGCGGGCGCTCGCCGAGGTCGTCGATGTGTATCGGCGATGGATGTACCTCCCGGACGAGGCGCCGCTGCTGGCGATGCTTGGGGCGGTGGTGGCCAACCGGTTCGCCGGGCCACCGGTGTGGTTGCTGTTGGTGGCTGCCCCTTCATCCGGGAAGACCGAGATCCTCAGCGGCCTCGTGGGCATCCCGGGAGTACATCTGGTATCGACGCTGACGGAGGCCGCCCTGCTCAGCGGCACCGCGACGAAGGATAGGGCGAGCGATGCCACCGGTGGACTGTTACGCCAGATCCCGCGAGGCGGCTGCATGCTCCTGAAGGATTTCACGTCGGTGATAGCGATGAATAAGGACTCGCGCTCCACCGTGTTGGCGGCCCTGCGCGAGGTCTACGACGGGCGATGGGCGCGCCTGGTCGGCGTTGACGGCGGGCGCGCGCTCGAATGGGAGGGGAAGGTCGGGCTCGTGGGCGGCAGCACGCCGGCTATCGATAGCGCCCACGCAGTGATGGCGGGCCTGGGTGAGCGCTTCCTCCTCTACCGCTGGGGCGGCGTGGGCGAGGAAGAGAGTGCTCGCGCTGCCATCAGCCAGGACGACGAGCAGGCCGAGGCCCGGCGCGCGGCCTTGGGCGAGGCCGTGGCCGGCCTGCTCTTGAACACGCAAGCACCGGCGGCGCCACCGCCACTGGATGGCCAGGAGACGGACTTTCTGGTGACAATCGCACGGCTCGCCGTACGAGGGCGCTCGGCCGTGGAGCGGGCTTACGGGGCCAGCCGGGAAATCCTCTTCGTTCCCCCTCCGGAAGGCCCGGCGCGGATGGCGCAGGCGCTACACCGGCTGTTCGGTGGGATGGTCGCAATCGGCGTCGATCGCCGCCGGGCATGGGAAATCTGCCGCGAGGTGGCTTTGTCCAGCATGCCAGCCCTCCGTCGGGCTGCGCTCGACACCCTCAACCGGAGCACCGTGCCCCTGCGTACAGCTCGGGTCGGACAGCTGCTCAACCACCCGACATCGACGGTGGCTGTAGCGCTCGAGGACCTTGTCGCCCACGCGCTCGTGGAGCGACGTGCTGACGGTGACAAGGAACCCGGGCCGGGCCGGGCCTTCATGTACAGCCTGGCGGACTGGACAAGGGAGGCACTCGCGACGGGCCTCCCGGCCGCAACCTCTTACCTAATTCCTTCTTTTACGGAGAAGGGAGATCTATCTCCCTCAGAAGAAAGCGCCAAGATCACGGCCCCTGAGGGGAATCCGGAATCCGGTAAGAGGTTCGCACGAGACGAGCCCGGCGCAGACGAGGCGGACTCGCGCATGCCGCCGTGCATCATTTGCGGCCGTCCGGGCACCCGTTACACCGAGGACGCCGACGGGACAGCCATTTGCGAGTCTCGCTTCGCGGGCGAACCGGTCCCCGGGCGCATCGCGGTGGTCGAGCCCATCGTCTTGGTCGGCGTTTGTGCGCAGTGCCGCGGCCCGAAACGCGGGACGGCGGAAATGTGCACACCTTGCGTCGCCCGGTCTCTGGCGCCGCAGCTGTGCCTCCACGAATCGCAAAGCGGGCGAGGCATCACGAAGCCCGACAACCGCCGCGAGGAGCTGACGCCGTGACGGCCAACTACATCCGGTGCCCGGCGTGCCACGCGGTGTACGTCGTAGGCCTGCTGGCGGGCGCTGAGAAACCCCTGGACTTCCGCGAATGGGCAGGGCTCATGCGGCAGCTGGGCGACGAACTCGAACTGGAGGCGGACGATCGCGTGCGCGAAGCGGCCCAAGCTGTCGGCGAGGCCGAGGCGCTGCTCCGCGCGTCGGACCACCGGCCGTGAGCGGCGACGTCTTTCGGCCGTTTCGTCGTTCTGACCCGCCCAACGCGTCGCGCTCGGGCTCTGGGTGCTTCATACCCATGCGCTCACGGCGGCCGAAGCGACGCCTTACCTTGAGGTCTGGCCAGCCCAGAAGCGCTCGGGCAAGAGCCGGCTCCTTGCGGTGCTCGCGCTTCTCGTCGCCCGGTCGTGGAAGACGGGCCGGGTTGACGCCGCGGTTCTCGTGCGCAAGGTCGAGCGGCCATGCTCCTGGATGAATCCGATGCCGCGTTCGGTCGGTTGACGGTCGATGGGTGTGCGGCGTTTGCCACCCTGCCTGACGGCCACCCGGCCCAGCGTCCCGCCTCGTCTCAGCGAGGTGCGATTTCCGCCGCGATCCCCGGCTGGTGCGGTCAAGGACCGCGACGGGCCGATAGCTGGTCGCCTCAGGATGATCTCGGCGTGCGCCAGAAGGCTGCTTCTGGCGCCATCCCCGGTAGACCGAGATGGTCCTCAAGAAGCGGTCTGAGGGTGGCTTCCCAACCACCGTAGACCGCCAAGCGCCACACGCATGCCGCCAGACAATGCGCCGCCATGAGGCACAGGAAGTAGGCGGTCGTTGCGGACGTTGTGTTCGGGGGTGAAAAGGAACTCAGGGTGCGGGCCGCCCACGGGCGTGCGTGCGCTATACCGGACATGAACCTCCAAAGGGGCAGAACATCATCAGTCGGCAAGTCGGAAGACTGGGGGAATGGCGTGCCGCAGTACGCGGGGAGCCCGTCCTTCGCGTTCTTGAGCCCCAGACGGGCTTGATTCGCGTCCGCACCAACCTGCCGGAGGCGAACGCGGTACTCTTCAGGGTCCAACGTGCTCTTCGAATCAAGAGCGACTTTCAACTCTTCCCGGAGGTCGTGGATCTGCAGCGTGAAGACCTTCTCAAGGCGCGCCCGACCATCCTCTGGTGAAAGCAGCCACCGGGACAAGCCGTCACCTTCATAGAGAGCGCGTGCCACCGTGTGGGCCGCACGCGGGTGGGCAGGCTCAACGAGTAGTTGACGGATGGCGCTGGCGTGATCTGCGGCGTGAGCCGCGAGGTCAAACGCCACGGTGAAAACAGCGCCCGCGGCCTGCGGTCCATAGGTGCGGACGTCGGCCGCCGCCGGAGATCCTGGATGGGGTTCAAGTCCGTTTGCGTCTATGGCAGCCGCAAGCGCTTCGTGGAGCGCGTCAAGCTCCCGGCCAGCAGCCTCAGCTTGGCCGGCGGTTATCTTGGGATCATCGGCGCTCATGGCTTTCTGCCTCTCCGCGCGGACGCGGGTGCATGGGTTCCTGACCAGCCTCGCAGCCCGCGCCACATACCGTAGCGTACGTAGACCCGCTCGAATCTGCGACCGTCGAGTTGCCTAATGATTTCGGCAAAATCGGCGCGGTGTAGACTGGCCGTATGGGCGGCTTGGGATCAGGTGAGTGGACGCGGACTGGCGTGAGGGCGACGGTCGAGGGGTGCCATTGCCTCGACGTGAACGAACTACACCGCGAGGGGTCACTTAAGCCTGGCGTCACGTGCCACGTCTCGTGGACGCGTGTCTCCGATGCCACCGTGATTGCGAGTGTGAGCGTTGCTGCAACCCAAGGGGAATTGAGGTTGCACTACGCGTTGCGCGAGCCGGACGGCGAGGCCGAAGAGATTTCGTACGTGGTTCGCCTGACACATACGGGGTGCAACTACGGGGGCCAGCGTCCGTGGTTCGTATGCCCGGGCGTTGTTCACGGCGTCCCGTGCGGCCGACGGGTCGGCAAGCTGTACAACCGCGGCCGCTATTTCGTGTGCCGGCACTGTCACGAGTTGGCCTATGAGTCGCAGCGGCGCGGCGCGGCGGCCCGTTTGTGGGCGACGGCGGCCGACCTCCGGCACCGCCTCGGCCAGAACGGTGTGAGGCGCCGGGGGTGGGCTCAAGCTCCGCTTCCACCCCCGATGAAACCACCAGGGATGCACCAGAACACCTACGTGCGCACCCTCGACCGCATCGAGATGCTGGAATGGGAAGCCGACCAAATCGAGTTACGCGCGGCGACCCAGTTCCTCGAACGGTCGCGCCGCCCCGCATGGTGAAGTGCCGGGGCTCCGCGCGGCACCGTTGGGCCGCGACACATCGACAAACCGCTCTGACGGCGGTCCTTGATCCCGAAGGCGATCGCGAAGGTGGTCCTGCGCCGCGCGTCGCCTCGGGCGTACAATCCTAGGACACTCGGAAATCGGAGCGGACGCACGTGGACAACCCGGCCGACGAGCGCGAGTGGCAGACCCGGCGGGATCGCGTCGATCCGCGGCTACGGCATGCGGGATGGCCGGTCCGGCCCTATGTCGGCGGACAACTCGGGGAAACCGGACCGGTCGCGCTCACGGAGTTCCCAACCGACGACGGCCCGGCCGACTACGCGCTCTGGGACAACGGCGACCTACTCGGCGTGGTGGAGGCGAAGAAGGTGGGGCTGAGCCCGGCCGCGGTCCTGAGCCAGGCCGAACGCTACTCACGCGGCGCGACCATCAGCCGCCTCAACTTCGACGGCTTCCGCGTCCCCTTCCTCTACTCGACGAACGGCCCGCTGATCCGCTTCCACGATATCCGGCACGCGTTGAATCGCTCCCGGGAGGTGGCCGGCTTCCATACGCCTGACGCGCTCATGGAGATGCTGGAGCGCGACTTCGATGGCGCCTGTGAGCGCCTCACCGCAACACCGAACGCTCACAAGAAGCTCCGGCCCTACCAGGTTGAGGCGAACACCGCGACCGAAGCCGCAATTGCGGCGCGGAAGCGCGAAATGCTCATAGCGATGGCCACTGGCACCGGGAAGACCTTCACGATGGTCAACCAGGTCTACCGGCTGATGAAGTCGGACGTCGCCAAGCGCATCCTTTTCCTCGTCGATCGGCGGGCACTGGCGGCGCAGGCGGTCCGCGCGTTCTCGGAGTTCGAGCCCGAGCCGGGCCTGAAGTTCAACAACATCTACGAGGTCTACAGCCAGCGTTTTCAGTCGGGAGACTTCGAAGCCAGCGACCACTTCGACCCGACCGTCATGCCCAACGGCTACCTGACCGACCCGCAGCCCGCTCACGCCTTCGTCTACGTGTGCACCATTCAGCGGATGACGGCCAACCTGTTCGGGCGGGACGCGGTCATGGCCTTTGGTGACGAGGCTATTGACGAGGACGCCGAGCAAATTTCAATCCCGATCCACGCCTTCGACCTGATCATCGCGGATGAATGCCACCGCGGGTACACGTCGCAAGAGCTATCGATCTGGCGCCGAACCCTCGACCACTTCGACGCCATCAAGATCGGCCTCACGGCTACGCCGGCATCGCACACGACGGGGTACTTCAAGGAGCTGGCGTACCGCTACGACTACGAGCGTGCGGTCCGCGAGGGCTACCTCGTGGACTACGACGTCGTCTCCATCAAGTCGGACGTGCGGCTGCACGGGGTTTTCCTCAAGGAGGGGGAAGAGGTCGATGTCGTTGATCCAGAGCGTGGCACCCGTCAGCTCGATCTCCTGGAAGACGAACGCACCTTCACCGACACAGAGGTCGAGAGGAAAGTCACAGCGCCTGACTCGAACCGGAAGATCCTGAGGGAGCTGAAGAGCTACACCGACGCGCACGAGGCCGAATACGGGCGATTCCCCAAGACCTTGATCTTCGCCGTCAATGACATCCCCCAGCAGTCTCACGCGGACCAGCTCGTAGACCTGGCGCGCGACATCTTCGGGCGCGGCGATGGCTTCGTCGAGAAGATCACGGGGAAGGTCGATAGGCCGCTGCAGCACATCCGCGAGTTTCGCAACCGGCCGAAGCCGGGGATCGTTGTGACGGTTGATCTGCTGACGACGGGGATTGACGTGCCCGACCTGGAGTTCATCGTCTTCCTCCGCCCGGTCAAGTCGCGCATCCTTTTCACGCAGATGCTCGGCCGGGGCACGCGCAAGAGCGACAACCTGCCCGACAAGTCCCACTTCACGGTCTTCGATTGCTTCGACGGCACGCTGCTGGCCTACTTCCGCAACGCCACGGACATGACGGGCGAGGACCCCGTGCCGCCGTCTCGCACGCTGACGGAGATCATCGGCGATATCTGGGCGAACCGGGACCGCGACTACAACACGCGCGTGCTGGTGAAGCGGCTGCACCGGATCGACAAGGAGATGCCGGGCGAGGCGCGTGACCTCTTCGCGGCGTATGTCCCGGATGGCGACCTGGCCCAATACGCAACGGTGCTCCCGGGAAGGTTGCGCCAAGCATTCACGGCCACGATGGAGCTGCTGCGCGACTCCGGGTTCCAGGACCTGCTCATGAACTTTCCGCGGGCGCGCCGCGCCCCGTTCCTCGTAGCGCACGGCGTCGAAGACATCGTCAGTTCAGAGTGGCTTATCCGTGGCGCCGACGGCCGCGAGTACCGGCCGGAGGAGTACCTCGCGAGCTTCGCCCGGTACGTCCGCGACAACCCGGCGCACATCGAGGCGATCCGGATCCTGCTCGATCGGCCGCGGCAATGGGGTTCGCAGCCCTTGAAGGAGCTGCGGGACAACCTCCTGCGGACGCCAGAACGCTTCGACGAGACGACCCTTCAGCGCGCCCACGAGGCCCGTTACCGGAAGCCCCTCATCGACATCATCTCGATGGTGAAGCACGCGGCGGACGAGGCTCGCGACCTCTTCACGGCGGAAGAGCGCGTGAACCTGGCGATAGCGAAACTCACCGCGGGACGGGAGTTCTCAGCGGACCAGCGGCAATGGCTGGAGCGTATCCGCGACCATCTCGTCACCAACCTCTCGATCGACCGGGCGGACTTCGATACGCTCTTCGTCTTCACCCGGGCCGGTGGCTGGGCGCCCGCCAACCGGGCCTTCGGGGGCCAACTCGAAACGCTCATCCACGACATCAACGAGGCGGTAGCAGCATGACGGACGTGGTCCAGAAGCTCTGGGGGTTCTGCCACACCCTGCGCCACGACGGTATCGACTACGGCGACTACATCGAGCAGATCACCTACCTGCTCTTCCTCAAGATGGCCGACGAACGGGCGATCGCCCTGCCACAGAATGCCGACTGGCCGTCGCTCAAGGCCCGTAGCGGCACGGACTTGACCGACCACTACGTCGATACCCTGCGCACCCTCGGACGCCAGTACGGCCTGCTCGGCGACATCTACGCCGGTGCCCAATCACGCTTCAACAACCCGGTAAACCTCAAGCAGATCATCGGCGTGATCGACGAGGCGGACTGGACCTCGCTCGACGTGGACGTGAAGGCCGCGGCCTACGAAGGGCTGTTGGAGAAGGCCGCGAGCGAGGGCAAGAAGGGCGCCGGCCAGTACTTCACACCGCGCCTCCTTATCCAGTCGATCGTCCGTTGCATGCGGCCGGACCCTCGTGCCTCGCGAGACTTCACGACCGGCGACCCGGCCTGCGGGACGGGCGGCTTCCTCGTCTGTGCGTACGAGTGGCTCATGGCGGAGACCAACGACGGGGCCGCTATCGCGCACGACGACCAGCCACGCATCCGGCGCGAGACCTACTTCGGCAAGGAGCTTGTCGCCCGGCCGCGCCGCCTCGCCCTCATGAACCTCTACCTGCACGGCCTCGAACCGCAGATCGGCCTGGGCGACAGCATCGCCGAATCGCCGGGCGGCCAGCGCTTCGACGTGATCCTCGCCAACCCACCATTTGGGACAAAGGGCGCCGGGCAGGCGCCCGACCGGGACGATTTCACGATCGCGACATCGAACAAGCAGCTCAACTTCCTCCAACACATCTTCACGCTGCTCAAGAAAGGCGGGCGCGCGGCCGTCGTCCTCCCCGACAACTGCCTCTTCGCCGACCAGGCGGGCGAGGTCTTCAAGATCCTCTGCGAGGAGTGCTCCGTGCACACCGTCTTGCGGCTGCCGCGCGGCACGTTCACACCCTACAGCCCGGGCACGAAGACGAACGTTGTCTTCTTCACGAAGGGCCTGCCCACGACGGAGACCTGGATCTACGACGCCCGCAGCAACGTGCCGGCGATCACGAAGAAGGACCGCCCGCTCACGGCCGCCCACTTCGCCGAGTTCGAGCGCTGTTATGGCGCCGACCCGAACGGCCGCAGCCCGCGTCTCGCAACCGACTCCAGCGAGGACCGCTGGCGCCGCTTCCCCGTGGCCGAGCTGGCGGCCCGCGACTTCAAGTTCGACGGCCTCAAGTGGCTCAAGGACGACTCCCTCGACGACCCGGACGAACTTCCGGAACCCGACGAACTCGCCACGGATGCGATCGGCGAGCTGGAGGCGGCCGTGGCGGAGCTGAACAGCATCCTCGCGCTCCTTGAAGACGGCGCCGCCATTCCCGCCCTGGGCGCAGTCGCAGCGGCCGCCGGATGACTTCGCCCGCGCAGGACTCCCAGAGTCGCGAATCAGGTAGTGGCGAAACTCCCATGGGCTGGGCTCCGGCCCGTCTGCCGGATGTCGCATTGATCACCATGGGCCAATCACCCCCCGGCACGACCTACAACAAGATCGGGCATGGTCTTCCATTCTTCCAGGGGAAGGCTGACTTTGGCTCCCGCCACCCTTCGGTCCGAGTTTACTGTTCGGCGCCCAACAAACTGGCTGCGGCCGGGGATGTGCTCATTTCCGTGCGCGCTCCAGTCGGTCCAACCAACCTCGCAGACGCAGACTGCGCCATTGGCCGGGGTTTGGCGGCCGTGAGGCCGAGCCCTGGCATCCCGTCGGAATTTCTCTTGTTCTACCTTCGGACGATCGAGACGGACCTCGCTTCTGAAGGCACCGGCTCGACCTTCACCGCGATCAGCCGGAAGAACCTGGACGCGATCACCATCCCCCTCCCGCCGCTGGCGGAGCAACGGCGCATCGCCGAGCGCGTCGATGCCCTCCTCGCCCAGGTGGATGCCGTGCGCGCCCGCCTGGCTCGCGCCACAACCCTGCTCAAGCGCTTCCGCCAGTCCGTCCTGGCCGCCGCCTGCTCAGGCCGGCTCACGGAGGACTGGAGAATAACGGGAGCCGGCGGGCATGACTGGGCGGCAACGACGCTTAGCGCGGAGTCAACTCTCATCACTAGCGGTTCACGAGGATGGGCGCGGTACTATTCAGATTCAGGAGCACGGTTCATCCGGTCCGAGGACATCAACAGCGACCGTTTGACGCCAGTACCGACTGCCTTTGTACAGCTTCCGACGGGCTCCACGGAAGGCATGAGAACGAGAGTGCGGCGATATGATGTTCTCGTCACGATCACGGGAGCGAACGTGACGAAGTGTGCGTTCGTGTTGGGCGAGCCCGGCGAGGCGTATGTGAGCCAGCATGTCGCCCTGGTCAGACCCCGATGCCAAGCCATGGCACCATACCTGTGGCTTGTCTTGGTGAGCCCGACGGACGGACGCGCGCAGTTGGTCGAGGCCGCCTATGGCGCGGGGAAGCCGGGCTTGAATCTGACAAATGTGGGCAACGTCCGCATTTCGCTTCCGCCCCTCGCCGAGCAGCACGAGATCGTGCGGCGCGTCGAAGCCCTCTTCGCCCTCGCCGAGAGCATCGAGGCCCGCGTCACCACCGCCAGCGCCAGCGCCGAGAAGCTCACGCAGGCCATCCTCGCCCGCGCCTTCCGGGGCGAACTGGTCCCCACCGAAGCCGAACTCGCCCGCCGCGAAGGCCGCGACTACGAGACGGGAGCCCAGCTCCTGGAGTGGATCAAGGTCGAGCGCGCCGCGTCCGGTGGGACACCGAAGGCCCGTGGCCGCCGGGGCAAGGCCGCGCCGGGCATGCGGTTCGAGGTCGTGGACGCCGCTGAGGCGCCCACGGATGGCGCGAATGGTTCTTAAGCTGCACCCTTGCGCCGACGTTATGATAGTGAGTGAGAGACCATCGCCAGTGTCACGGCACGACGCCCAACCGACCCTAACGGGAGTTTTTCGATGAGGTTCGTCTTCGACGATCGCAAGACCACGCAAGCAGCTGCGCGGCTGCTTGAATTGAGCGGCGGCAAGCTGGAGTACATCAAGCTCATCAAGCTTTTGTATCTCGCCGATCGAAGAGCGTTAATCGAAACCGGCTACCCGATCACTGGAGCGAGGCTGGTATCCATGCCTCGCGGTCCTGTATTGAGTCAGGTTCTGGACTACGTCACCGAGGGCGCGCCGGAAGGTTCGATTTGGGGAGAGTACATCTCCGCCCCTTCCAACTATGCGGTGACTCTCACCCAACCCTCAACGGACGAAAACCTGTCGCGATACGACACGGACCTTCTAGACGAGATTCACGCCCAGTACGGCGGATGGGACAGGTGGGCGCTCGTCCAGCTCACGCACGAGCTGCCGGAGTGGGTCGACCCCGGAGGCAGTTCTACCCCCATCGATCCACAAGTCATTCTCCGCGACGCGGGTCGGTCCGATGAGGACATCCGCGAGATAGCATCGCAAGCGGCGGAGGTCTGGTCCTTCAGGAAAATCGGCCGGCTGGTCCGGTGAACCCCGGCGAGACGTTCCGGGGGTTCGACTTCGAGAATCACCTGTGGATCGTCGTGAGCAACGAGGTGACGGGCGGAAAAATTGCGGTCGCCAACGTCACCAGCTATCGCGGCTCCTCCTCCGATAGCACCTGCCTCATCCACCCTGGGGAGCATCCGTTCGTCCGCCACGTGACTTGTGTGGTCTACCGCCCCGCCTACCTTGCGGACATCGATCCGCTTCGGAGAGCGTCCGAGCAGAGAACGCTTCAGAGGCACACGCCCCTATCCGGCGAGCTTCTCTTGCGGGTGCAGCAAGGCGCCTTGTCGTCCAGGTTCACCATCGGCGCGGTCAAAGATGCGGTTCGAGCCTCGCTTCCGCTGTTGGCGCCACCAAAGCTACACGACGCAAGATTCAATGATTTGGGGACGCGATGAACCCTCCGCCAACGCTGCCTTCGACCTGTTCCCAAAAGAAGTACGGGGCGAAGTACCCCAAGGCTTCCGAGTGGCTGACGAACGACCGGGACGAGCTGCTCACCCTCTACGACTTCCCGGCCGACCCCCGCACGGCAACCCAGTCGAGGCGACGTTTGGCACCGTGCGGCTGCGACACGCCGGAACATGGGTTCGCAAGCCGTGAGGCCTGCGCGGCGATGGTGCATAAGCTCGCCGAACCCGCCCGGCGCCGGAGTGCGACTACTCGCCGTAGTGCCGCCCCACAGAAGAATCACGAGGCTCCCGCCGCGAAGGACTCGCAGGGACGTATGGTTTGTGGCAGTTCAGCAAATCACGACCGGCGGTGTGCCCAATGACCAACGAGCCAGCCAGTGACCGAAACCGGCCCCACGCAAGCGGCGGCCCTGAAGCCCGTAGACGGAAGTTGGCCACGGTCAGCGGCCGGAAAGCGATACCAGCGCTCGGGCGGAAACGACTGCTGCCGACCGTAGTGGTGTTGGCGCTCGCGGCGTCGGGCGCGGGCATCGCGGTGGCGTTCTCGTCCGTGCGCGTGTGCGATGATCAGCCGATCCAGGGCGGTGCCAAGGTGCGCGTGTGTCGCCACCTCCAGGTCAACGATCCTCCGATCATCGCTGCTGGTTTCGGGATGCTGCTCTTGGCCGGTTTTCTGTTTCAAGAGGTGTCCGGCTTCGGCTTCACGCTGAAGAGAACGGTCGAACAGGTCACTCAAAGCGCCGCCGAGGCGAAGTCAGCGGCCCAAGACGCGCGAGGAGCATCGGAGAGCGCTCGGAGTCAAGCAGACTTATCACGGGCGACGGCGGACGCGGCGCGACAGCCCTCAACCATGGATTTGGACGCGCTAGCGCAGGAATACAAGTCGATACGCCTAACGCAGGGCTCCGGTCCGGCGCGAACGAGGGCCATGACGGACGTCGTGTCGAAGATGATAGTCGGATTGAGAAGCGCGGAGGCGGTGGAGGCGGAACAATGGCTGGAAAGCGACCAGCGAGAAAAACGGCTGCTGGGGTACGCGTACGGCTACACCCACCCCGAGAAGATTGACCCGCTACTGATTGCCCGTGCCGTGCTCAAGTTCGCCGACCAAAACCTGACCGACTCGGACGCCAGAGCATTCGGCGATCGGCCGTTCGGCACTTATTGGGGACTACGGAGCTTGAACGAACTTATCCAAGTGGGCCGTGTACTCGATCGCAATACCACCCGCGAACTGAAGGAGTTGCTTCGAAGGTTACCGGCAGGGACAGATCGTTCCTATGAACTTGGCCGTCTCCTTGGTGAGTTGGACGATTGAAATTCTTCCTCCGCGACATATGCCGAAGCGGGGCGGCACCCGGCCTGGCGACACGGCCGAACACGATGTCAGCCGCCCTGCAGCCTTGAAGAGGTAGGTATATCGGAGAACCAAGCCTCACGTTGGCAGGGCGTGCCCGCTATCCCCGAAGCCAAGTTCGAGGCGCACCTCGGGACACGCTGGCGCAGGGTGGCACGACAGGCCGAAATAGGCGCCTGACCCCAAGATTACCCATAGGTTTCCCCGAGGAGCCTCTCGCAATAGGCACCGGGAAAGAGGCCGCCACGTGGGACGCTGAGCGCCTCGTAGCGGCCATTGAACGGCAGGCGATGGCCGGCCGCTGAGGATCGGCAGCATGGCGCGGCTGTGAGCGCCTACGCCCAGATCGCGAAGGTTCTCGGCCCGATCGCGCGGCCGGACGCTGGCCCAAGCAGGGTTGAGCTCGTCGCGCGGCGCGGTCAGGAGCCGCTTCCCGACGAGTCGCGCGATGGCCAGCCGAGCCTTCGCCGCGGCGGGCAGTGACAACGACTCATAGGAGCTGACTGTCGTGACCGGCCATCCTCCGGCCATGGGACTCAATGGAAACCGCTTCAAACCTCGCGCCGGGGCCATCGACTGCCCGGAATGTCACGGCTATCCTCCGCTCAAGAACATCGACGGACGCTTTGTGCCCCAGTGCGCCACCTGCGGCGGGCACGGACGGTCACCGGCGCCAACGGCGCCGCACGTGACAACGTGAACCGGGACGCCCGTAACACAGGTAGTGGCGGAACACGGCCTCGAAGCTTCGGTCGAGAGCAGCGGACGGAAGGTTGTCCAAACAGGTCGCCAAGCCCCTCCCGCTCATCGTCGGGGTGCGTCACTTCGCCCCCTGAGCGCCGGGAGTAGTCTTCTTGCCAGCGGGACGGAGGCTCACCACCTTCGACAGCGCGTCGAACCAGAAAGGTGCGCCCAGCGTCAAGGCGAACGCCGTGATCAGCAGTCCCACGGCCTTTAGCCACCAGAACCACGTCGGGAAAATGAGCCACCAATGGTCCTGCGGGTACTCCACGACGTCTCGCGACCACGATAGCGGCAGGTCGAGCGCGTCGAACTGGTCCTGAACGGCGTCAACGTTAGCGTCCAGGTTGCCCGCGTCCTGTTGCTCGACGTATCGCTCGGCGGCGTCGCTTGCCGCTGCGCGTAGCTCGTCATCGGTAGCAAATCGGTTCGCCAATGCGATCGCATCCGCGTTCACAACCACTGTCAGCACCAGGGCGACCACGAAGACGATGTAGTTCGCGCGCCGCTTGTACCAGCCGGCCGCCCGCTCCATCACGGAGTCGAACGACTGCTCGACCTCCAGGCGAAACGCCCTGAGCCTGTCTTCGGCGTTGTCGTACGTTGTGTGGATGTCGTCCAGAATCACGTCCAACGCTGGTACCTTCAGGTGCTCAAGCCCCTTGCGAACTTGGTCGAGTGCATCCTGGGCGTTGGCCAATTCTCCCCGCACGCGGCCACCAGCCTTCTGCAGCTCGTCGATCAGCGAACGCGAAAACGTCTCCTTCGGAACGTAGGACGGTTTCCCCTGGCGACGCCTGAGCCGGTCCGCCCATGTCGTACGGCCGAGAGTCCGTAGGAGCGGATGCTGCATTAGTCGCTCGCTTGCGGCATCGTCCTCAAGCAGGTTCTTGATGCCGTCTTCGAGCGTCCTCGATCGAAGCGCCAGGACCTGCGCGATGACCTCCGTCAGCGCGGTCACCACCAATGAGAGCAGCAGGAACACGAAGATCACGCCGATCGCGACCTCGATCATCGTGGAGCCGAGCATAAGCCACCCCTAGCGGCCGACTGGATTCTCGGTCGAAGCGTCAATCCCGCCGCGGTTCGCGGTAGTATATGGCGTTTACCGATGATCGCGATGTCCACGTACCGAACCGCGCAGCCAGGGTTCCGCGCGATAGGGTGCCCAGCGCGATCGCAACCGGCGAGGGGCTGGGGAAGCGGGCACAGATGGAAGACCAGGGCAGGCGACGCGCAGGCTCAACGCCATTACGATCGCCACATGCCCACTTCCACGACCCTCGGGCCGCTCACCGGAAACCGGGAGATGTTCGCCTCATTAGTCGCCGCGGGTTCCAACTACTCCGACGCCTACCGAGAGGCCTTCGACGCGGCCGGCATGACACTCGCGACCCTCTACAAAGAGGCCAGCTGGCTCGTCCGCGTCCCTCAGCAGCGCGCGCCGCTCATGTGTCCCAGGCCCAGTGGTCGTCGCCCTGAAGCAGCGCGCGAAGGTGGTTGATCTCACCTGCGTGATACAGCGTGTGCTGCAACATCGCGCGAGCGATGTCGCCCGCCGGACGCCGGTCACCCCAGGGGAGCTGCCGGAGAGCTGCCAAATCGGCATCGTCGGTCACGCTTCCAAGCGCCGCGATGAACTCGGTGAAAGCTGACCGAAGCCAGAGCTCCAGCGAGCCTTGGGAAGCCTGCGGCGACGGCAGAAGGCCCGGCCGATCGTAGTGGAGGGCACCGTCCCCCCACCCCTGGTTCGCATACACGCGATAGGACCCGCCAACGTGGTGGGCGATGTCGCGAACGGTTCGGACTCCATGGCCCGGAAGCCGGTCGAACTCCGTCTCGCGAACAGTGGCGAGGTTGCCGAGAAGGCTGTGCTCACGGCTCCATTCGTCGCCTGCAACCGGCTCGAATGACCGCTGTAGAAGCTCCACCAGGAGCTCGACTTGAGTCCTCACAGGCTCATGATGTTGTTGGAGGCGGCGGACGTCCACCGGCACGTGCAGAACCCGTCCCGAAGGCTGCAGCTTCACCGAGCGCAAGCGCCAGGGTGTGGGGACGTCGTCAGGCCGCCCTGCGACCGGAGTGTAGCCAACGACGGGGCGCCGGGGCACGGGATGCGGCGACCTGGGACCCCAACATCACCCCTATGTTTCCCCTACGTTTTCAGCGACAATCGACGGCCCGCGAAGGAGTAGCGGGGCTGCCCGGAACCCGGAGATTACCCGGGGGGCGGGGCAGAGGCGGCCATGTGGGACGCTGAGCGGCTTGTGACGGCGCCGGAGCGGCAGGCGACGGCCGCCAGTGCGGATCGCCAGTGTGGCGCCGCTGTGAGCGCCTACGCGCAGATCGCCAAGGTGCTCGGGCTCTATGCGCGGCCCGACGCTCGCGCGGAAAAGATCGAAGTGGTCATCGTGAACGAACCGGCACCTATCCCATGGCGGCCAGGTTGACGGGCGGGGCCGACGATGACGATTAGGCCGCCGCTGCGATGGTTGCCGTTGGCACAGCATCGCTCGCCAAACGGACATCAACGCCTTTGGGTTGGGAGCGCAGCGAGCCACACTGATGCCATGGGACTCAATGGGAACCGCTTCAAACCTCGCGCCGGGGTCATCGATTGCCCGGAATGTCACGGCTAGCCGCCCCTCAAGAACATAGACGGGCGTTTTGTACCTCAGTGCGCCACCTGCGGCGGCCAGGGGCGACTGCCGGCACCAACGCCACGGCCCTCATAATGTGAGCCGCGCGGCCCCGTAAAACACGACCCACGATCGCACAGGACCCGTCCCGAAGGATCGCTGCCCCTTGCGAGACGACGTTCCCGCGACGATCATCGGCGACATCTGAACGGGAGGGAGAAGATGAGCGCAAAGGTCTCGACGTTCCTCAACGTCGGCGGGGAGCCCTACCACTACACGTTCCTTTTGGTGGTCTGGAACGATTACGCCGATCCGGTCCGCGACGAGCTGAACCGTCAGGCTGACGCGTTCGGCGCCGATCTCGGGCGGGCGGGCCAGTTCGTCCAGTCCTACGATCAGCGGATGTACGAGACCAGCGCGGAGGTCCTGGCCAAGCCATGGCCGGAAGATATCGCGGCTCGGTTCGCAAACGACGCCGAGCCAATCATCCTGGCCATTGACCGGGACTTCGCGACCTTCAACCCCAAGGAGCACCCATACGCCATCATTTGGCTCTCGGACTACAAGAACCCGAATGAGGTGCGGGCGCTGCTTATCACACTCTCCCGGCTCGTGCGTGCCGGCGAGGATCTCGTGGGCCACTTACACGATGTCGCTGCACGGGCGCAACTCACGCACGACCTCGGTGACACCCACGCGAGGGTCGGCACCATGGCCCGCCTTGCAAGCTACGTCGAGCTGAAGCCGAGCGTCTTCGGGGTGAGCATCGACCTGAAGACAATTCTGCGCGACATCGCCGGAAGCCGCCGGTAGTCACGCGGGTAGGCCCGATCGATCGCTTGCGTGCAGAGAGGCGAAAATTGGAGGCCCACCAGCGAAAGCAGGGCGCCCGCCTTCCGTTCCGCCCAAAGCTTAATTCCCAGCACAGCGGTTCTGCATTTCGAGGCCCTGCCGAGACCGGCGGGTATGAGCACGCAGCGCCTCCGCCTGATCACTGATGGCCTTCACGTCGTCGATCGTGGCTGCCTGCGCCCGGGGGCGCAGAAGGCCAACAGCACGTGACCTTCATGCTCCCCGCCACTATCTCGACCATGACCCGCCCACTTACCGCCAAGCAGCATCGCTTCGCATGGAACATCGCCATCGAGGGCATGACCCGACGCGAGGACTTACCGGGGCGCCTACAACGCCGATAACATGAGCCTTGCCGTAGTCGACAATGGAGCAGTCCTGGTCGTGTCGCGCCGTCAGATCGCCATGAGCATTGCGCCGATGCGCCTGAACCACGAGGTGGAACGCGCATGGGGCCGCAACCGCATCATCGCCGAGACCGTCGCCATCGTCGCCGAAACTCGCGCGGCCGAACAGTACGGACTCGCCGCGTCGATGCTCCGCACGCTCCGGAGGTGGGCAGGGATGGAAGACCCGGCCAACCGTGAGCCCCGCAGCGTCATCGTCGAACTGGTCGAACAGCCTGCGCCCGGCAGGATGATTGAGGGTGAGTCCTTCCTTTTCGCCCGGCGGCGCGTAGGCGACTTGTGGCGCCCGGTCCGCCTGGCCCTCCGGCGGCCGAGGTGAGGCTTTGCCTGGCTTCCGAGGAGGCCCGTTCGCTCACGGATGACCTGGGCGGCAACGATATGGCCCCGGACTCGACACCGATACTTCTGACCGCCCGACAGTCAGCACCAAACAAGCGGTCGCCATTTCGCTCGGCCCGCGGTAGGCTCCGGGCTATGGGGCGCATCCTGACGTGCACCTGGGCGCCGACGGCGCTGACTGGACCGCAGCTGTTGTTCGGCGCGCCGCGGCCTTCGCCACTCGCGGCGCTCTCAGGCCCTGAGCTGCGGGAACGACTGTTGGGGCCGGTCCGCAGCGCGGAGGCGCTTGGTGTCGACTTCTTGTTGGTCGCGCAACGTTGGTGGGGGACCGGAGTCGAGATCGAGGCCGCGACCTTCGACTGCTTCGCGATGACCGCGTTCTACGCGGCGCACACGGAGCGGGTGCGACTGATCACGGCGGTCCACCCGGGGTTCGTCCTGCCGGCGGTGGCGGCGAAGTGGGGTGCGACGATCGACCGGCTCACCGGCGGGAGGTGGGCGATCAACGTCACTTCGGGCTGGCACGAGCAGGAGTTCGGGATGTTCGGGGCGACTCTTATCCCGCACGACGAACGGTACGAGCGTTCGGGTGAGTTCGTCGATGTGCTCCGGGGCGCGTGGGCGGGCGGCCCCTCCTCCTTCAGGGGCCGGTACTACGAGGTGGACGGACTGATCATCGACCCACCGCCTTCCGGGCCGCTGACGGTTTTCCAGGGCGGCCAGAGCGACGCCGCTCTCGCCATGGCGGCCGAGCGGTCGGACTGGATGTTCCTCAATGGTGGCCGGCCGGCGAAGATCGGCGGGATCATCGAACGCGCCCGGGCGGCAGCGGTCGCGCGCGGCCGGACACTCCAGTTCGCGCTCTACGCGATCCCGCTCTGCCGGCCAACCGATGCCGAAGCGGAGGCAGTGGTCGAGGCGATGGTCGAGGCGCGGGACCCGGCGAAGCTCGCGGCACGGCGGTCGCGCGTCGCCGGGGCGGAGGGGATGTGGGCGCCTTCGGACGATCCGCTGACAGCACTGGACTCGAACGAAGGCTTCGCCAGCCGCCTGATCGGGTCGCCGGAAACGATCTATCAGCGGATACTGGCCTTCCACCGGATGGGGGTGGACTGCTTCCACATGCCGCTGTTCGACCCGCTGTTCGTAAGCGAGGTCCTCCCGCGGCTGCGTGAGGCGCACGCAGACTGAGCAGCTCCTGGAGTTCTTCGACCCCTCGCGTTCCGAGGAACGCGACTCGGTTGCGGAAGTTCCCGCGCAGCGCGAGGGAGTCGATGACGGCGACTGCCGTTCCATCGTGAGCCTGGACGCGTTCGGAAAAGTGGTTGGCCCGACACCCTCACATTTCTCCAAGGTTTTCCCAAGACAAAAGCAACGATCGCGGCCCGCGGCGATCCGGTTCCGTCGCCATCACGGGGCCGCCGGGGAACCGTGTTGCGCAACCGACATCGACCCCTCGGGGACAGAGACTTTCCGGGTAATCCTTATGCCCATGGGACTGAATGGGAACCGCTTCAAGCCTCGAACCGGCGTCATCGACTGCCCGGATTGTCACGCCTAACCGCCGCTCAAGAACATCCACGGGCGTTTCGTGCCCCAGTGCGCCACCTGCGATGGGCAGGGGCGGTTATCAGCCCCACCGCCGCCGGTCTCACAACGTGAACCCCGCCGCCCGTAACACGCGGCCCCCATCCACGTGCATCCAGCCGTCCGGCCAGAGTTCATCGTGCACCTGCTTGGCCTCCGCCGGGGTGACCTGTCGGGTAGGGAATCGACGCTCCATCTCCGTAACGAGGACACGCTGGAAGCATCCCCGAGCACACCAGACGCGCCCATCGGGCCTGTACCCGCGCTGCTCTGTCTTGGCACGCTGGACACTCAGGTTCCGCTCGAACGCGTGCCCACAGGACACGCACGTAAGCACCAGCGGCGGGCTCACATGCTTTCGACAGAAACCGGAGACGTTGCCCTTCCCGAGGGGTGTTCCGCACTCAGCACATCCAACGCGGCGAGTGGGCAGCCGGCAGACCCGGATCCCGGCCTGTTTCGTGATCTGGGCGACGCGTTGAGGGCTGACGCCAAACTCGGCGGCAACGGCCGACAGCATGCCGAAAGGCACGGTGCCGCCTGGGCCGGTGCCCTCCAGCCTCGCGAGAATTGCGGGACCAAGACTGACCCGCGGGTCGCGGCTCTTACTCAACTCCGGCTGCTCGCGCATTGGCCAGCCTCTGGTGCCTGCCTCGCTGCCCCGCAGCATAGCTCCGCGACGTGTCCACCCGCCCCGGGCGCCAAACGCCCAGTGTCGCGACGGAGACGATGGGACCGGGCGCGTGACGACGTGTGGTTTGCGTGCCCCACCGCATCCGCTCTGACGCGCCGGTCACCCAAGCCATGACCCGAGTGACTTGCCTACTTCCGACCAGGTTATCACTCCTTTGTCGAGCCAAGCTGCGAGTAGCGGCAGGGCCAGAACAGCGTTGTTCACGCTGAATCTCCGGCGCGTGGGCGCGTCCAAAGGCCAGGTTGGCAATCGCTCGAGGGTTTCATAACGGTCGGTAAGAATGTCGAGCCGCTCCTTCAGCAGCTTTCGCTCGGCCGCGTCCTTTTCGGCTGCCAACTTCGCCTTCAGCTGTGCGACTTCATGGCCTACCTCGTCGGCTTCCATGAGTAGCCCACGCTTCTTCTCCGACATCTCCTTATGGAACGCCCACATTGGCACGATGAAGGCGGCACCCTCCCAGAGCAGCACGAAAGCGAGTAGCCCCACGTACGGCGTCCGCCAGTCGCGGTACTGGTCGAACGCCGGTATCAAGAACCACCACAGCCCGAGATGAGCGGCCGGAAGAGCAAGCAGCAACGCTTGCCTGAAGTACAGTTGACCGACGGGCCGCCAGCCCGCCGCACCATCAAGATGACCAGGTTGGAGGAGCAGCTCCACCCCGACCTGACGGCAGGCGCTGTGCAGCCTCGCAAATAGCAGAGCCTGGCCAACATATCGCCCAACGATGTATCCGGCCGCCATGCTGAGCACCGTGAAGACCGCGACCCATCTGTAATGCAGGATCGCGGAAGGGCCATAGGCGCCCAAGAACGCCAGGCCCATGGTCGCAGCGATAATAAGGCCCCAACTGTGCGACCAAGAGTCGAGCCTGTCGCTGAACCAGCCGGCGAGGCGCAGTGGCTCAGATTCGCGGATCGTGCCCGAGTGCCGGAGCCGATTGATCGTCTGGTCAAAGGTGGGGCGGAACGACCGCGCGAGCGCCAAGCCACAGAGAAGCGTTATGGTTCCCGAAATCAGCATCCAATCCCAGACCCGCGGATCGCTCCCGAACAGCACCACCTCGTTCGCAATGACCGCTCCGACGACGATCGCGACGAACCAAGGGAATCGACGTTCCAGCAAACCTTGAAAGCGCGCCCCTCCGAGCGACAGGACGCCGAGAACTCGCCGCGCGCGGCGCAAAGGTCCACTTCGACGGGGGCTGGGTGAGAGCGCGCCTGACCGCAACGCAATCCGCATGGCAACATGCTAGCGGCTTGGCCGGCGACGCGTTCGTGCGAAGGCCGGGCTGTCAATCGCCACCAGCGTTGATCATCCCCGGCAGCATCTCCTCACATTCTCGGGTCGTGAGCATAGGCGGTGCGTTCTGCACTTAAGGCTGCGCCGCAGGGCGCCCCCAGCCGGAGTGCGGCGGGCGAGGCGTGCCGGCGGTGGCGGTGGCGCCAGACACGGGCACGTCGCCGCAAGCGCCAACCAGGCGCGAACATCACTTCTGGCCCTCGCGTTGTGTGAACTTCAGCGCAGACAGGACCCGTCAGACTTGCCACGCTTCCGTCCAGGACGAGCACGAACATGGAAGCTTCAGCGACGGGTCATGGGCCAGAGCATCTCGGGCTCAGCCGCAACGACATCCGGGAGTGCCTGAAGCTTCGATATGCCTCGCAGGCCGTCAGCCGGACGATTCGAGAGGGGTTTCACCCAAGCAGCGTGGGGAGCATATGCAGGAAGGTGGTCGACGGCGTAGCCCGCGTCATGAAGCTCGTCTGCGTGGTCCGCCGCGCGCTCGCCCCCTGCAAACTGGACGAAGGCGCGTCCTGTCGGCACAGCCCGCCCACCATCCGTCAGGCGATACACTGCGAGTCCTTCTGCAGTGGCACCTCCGGCCAGCTGCAGCCCGGCAACGCTCACGACGGTCACTCCCTGGCCAGCAAGGGCGAACACTACGTCGGCATCGAGCGCCGTAGCCACGGCCGTCGGCAGGGCCAGTACACTGTCGTCGCGCTCATAGACCAACGGCTCGGCCGCAGCCCTTGTAGCCATGATTCGCTTCGGGAAGGTCTCGGCCGGGATCGTCAAGTGCGTTCCCTCATCCTCACACCAAAACAGGAGTAACAGCGCTATGGTAACCGTTCGCTACGGCGGCAAAGAAGGCCGCGCCTACACACTCGATTACAGTGAACAACTGGTCGCGGTGCGCACCGTCGCACGTGATTCTCTTGAGCGGACGCCGCTCAGCCCCGGCGCCCAAGAATCGCTGATCGGCCTTGATGTCGAGGCGCAGTTCCGCGAGGCCGGGGTCGAGGTATTGACCGCCGGGAGCACGCCACGGCGGGACAGCGTGCGGGCGGCACTGAAGGCCGAAGCCTCGGTGCGTTTCGCGGGACGCGTGCTCGTCGGCGAAGATGGCGTCGAACCCGTCCTGTACACGGAGAATTTGTTCGTTCGATTCGCCCGTGAAGTCACCCGCGAGGATGCCCATGGGATCTTCCGCGATGCCGGGCTGCAGGTGAAGCGCGAACTGCGGTACGCCAGCAACGCCTACTTCGTTGAGGCCACCGAGGGCATCGGCCTCGAGATCTTCGACATCGCCGAGAGGCTTCTCGATCAGGACGCCGTCGATCTCTGCCACCCGGAACTCATCCGCAAGGTGCGCCGAAGGTTGGCGTTCCCGATGCAGTGGCACCTCGGACCCACGACGATCAACGGCAAGAACATCGTGGCCCACGCCAATGTTGAGGCCGCGTGGCAACTCACTCGTGGTGAAGGCACCGTTATCGCCATCATCGACGACGGTGTGGACATCGGGCATCCTGAGTTCGCCCGGCCCAACAAGGTGGTGTTCCCACGGGATGCGCTCTTCAACACATCGGACCCCCGTCCGGGCCAGGGTAACAACCACGGCACCGCGTGTGCCGGTGTCGCCTGCGCCGATGGGCTCGACGGTGCGTCCGGGGTGGCGCCGGCGGCAAAGCTGATGCCGATCCGGATGGTAGCCGACCTCGGTTCCCAGGCGGAGGCAGAGGCGTTCGCCTGGGCAGCCGACCATGGCGCCGATGTCATCTCTTGCAGTTGGGGTCCGCAGGACGGCAACCCGCGCAATCCGAACGACCCGCTCCACTTCCGCACCGTGCCGTTGCCAGATTCGACGCGGCTCGCTATCGACTACGCCACGAACCAGGGACGGGAAGGACGGGGCTGTGTCGTGTTCTTTGCCGCGGGCAATGGGAACGAGGATGTCGGTCGCGACGGCTATGCCAGCTATCCGCGAGTGACGGCTGTCGCCGCCTGCAACGACCGCGGCACGCGGAGTTTCTACAGCGACTTCGGCGACGCCGTCTGGTGCGCCTTCCCGAGCAGCGACCCGATCCCTGCGTCTCAGGTACCCGGTATCTGGACGACCGACCGCCGGGGCCACGATGGCTACAATTTCGGTAGCGCGAGCAGAGGCGACGCGGCTGGCGATTACACGAACTCCTTCGGAGGGACCTCTTCTGCCTGCCCTGGCGCGGCTGGCGTTGCCGCCCTGGTCATCGCTCGCAATCCAGAGCTTCGCTGGGACCAGGTGAAGGAGATCCTCAAGCGAGCGTGCGACCAGATCGACCCCGCCGGTGGGGGGTACGACGCGACAGGACACAGCAAGCTGTACGGCTTCGGAAGACTGGACGCGCGTCGGGCTGTGGACCTGGCTGGCCCCCCGCAACCGGCGCCGACGGCGATCTTCGCGGTCCGGCAGGATGTACCTATCCCCGACCTGGGAACGGCGATGCTCAGCGTGGACGTGGCCGACGCGCGAGCGGTGAAGGCGCTGCGCGTAGCAGTGGACATCCGCCACACCTACAGAGGCGACCTCGTGGTCACGCTCATGCCGCCGGCCGGCGCCGGCAACCCGGTGGTCCTCCACGATCGGGCCGGCGGATCGAGCGATGACCTCGTTCTCGTATACGACTCGCTCCGGGTGCCCGCGCTCGGCCAGTTCACCAACCGCTCGGCTCAGGGCAAGTGGTCATTGGAGGTCCGAGACCGGGCCGCCCGCGACATCGGCACACTCAAGAAGCTGGAACTCCAGATTGACTTCTGAGTGTCCGATGGTCCTCAACACGGCGCCATCAAGCGTTGGCGACTTCGGGTAGTCCCGCGGCAATGGGTCGCAAAGGCGAGACGCAAGGCCCTGGGCGAACCGGCGAGGGGGCATGACGATCTCTGGCGAAGCCGAATCACCCGACAAGCGTGGCCAATCTCGCCGCCGTGCAGATGGTAGGGGTTCGCCAGAAGCGGGCGGCGTCAGATACGCCCGGGTGCCGTCAGACGCACCACGCGCGCCATGAGCGCGCCCCCCGTCCGGTTCGTGGCCCGGCGGCCGACCGGGCCACGGTGATCGCGGCTACCAGCGCATGCCGCTCGCGCCCCGCATTACGGGTACCAATCCCAGTGCCGCCCTGATTGGCTCCTAGTCTCCGCCAAATCTGAGGCTTCGGATGATCCGGTACGCCACCTCATCGTTTGCAACCGTCGGGTCCAACCGAATTACGACCGTGAGGCTCTCCGTGACCTGGGGCCCTGCCCGCGAGCCCGGCACGTGCGCGGCGACGATACGAGTCCCGTCGTCGTCAAGCCAGGACACGATCCGCGCGGGGCGACCGTCAATTGTGTCCTGGCTTGACCGATAGCCGGCCCGCCTGTCCGAGGAGGCCAAGGTATCGGCGAACGGCCCACGGTCGAGCGTCGACTAGCCTCGACCGTGTCGTCAGGGGCGAGTTCAAGCGATTTCCTCGAGAACCCTTGCCTTGTTCGCCGGCGCGTTCGGGCGCGCGTACAGGCCGCACATCCTTGACACCTGGTCAAGTATTTCTCGCGGCGCTCAAGCGCTGGCACGAGGTGATTAACCATGCTGGCGAGCAAAGGGCGCTTTCTCTGCTCGGTCGCGGGCGTGCCCGCGCCGCTCTTGCTGTCGGCCGCGCTCCGTATCATGAGACGAGCGCGTACGAATTACTGGTCCCACCCACCGGTTGACGACCGCTCAGACGAACGACCGGACGCTCCGCTCCTCCGTACGCTTCAAACATAGACGTGGAGGTCAAGTCCTTCCTCCTCGTAGGGTTCGTTCATCGTCCCATAGACGACGTTTACAGCCGCCATCGCGGCGTCCATCACTCGCCCGGCCCGGCGCTTTACCAGGTAGTACCCACCCTCAGTGCCGGCTGATTTCGTCGTGGCGTTGAGCACGTGGCGCTCGAACACGTCGTCGCAATAGTGAAGCCTCTTCTGGTCGATGAGGTCATACAGCGCCGCCGACGCCCCGGAGCGCCGCGACCCGGTCTGGTGGATCTGTTCGCACAGCATTCCCTCCGCCTGCAGGTCCTCTGCCATCAGGCGCGAATGCCAGGGGTCGAACACATTGGTAACCACCGTCATCCGCGCCGCCTGGTCGCGGAGGTACTGGCGGATCTCCGCCTGCGGCACGACCCAGCCCTCTACCGGCTTCCCGTCCGGACCGCGCGGCCGGTCCCAGGTCTGCACGCGGACGTAGAGGCATGGCTCGTCCGTGTGGCCGCAGGGCCGCTCCTGGCCCGCCCACCATTGCCCGTGCACCACCGCCGACGAGTCCCGAGTCTCCGACAGGTCGATCCCCGCCCAGGCTGCCTGGTCTTCGTTAAGGTCGAACGGCTCTACCCGGCAGGCCCGGATCTGTTCCCGTGTCACCCACGGTGTCGCCGCGAAGTCGACCCACTGGTTGAGGTAGAGCCGCCTGAACTCCGCCTCCGTGATCGCGCCCTTCCGTCTGCCGTCGAGCACGTTCGTACCGGCCAGCTCCCCCCGCAGGAACGCCTCCGTCACCGTCACGCCATAGTTGGGATTCGCCGCTTTCCAGCTCTCAGGGTCCCGGTAGTCCGCCTTCTCAGCGGCCTCATGCCAGAGAAAGAAGAAGCCGTCATCCTCAATTTCGCCACGCTCCAGGCTCCGTCCGTACTCGTAGAGCCCGCCGCAGCGGCTGGTCTCCAGGTCGCTCCCGGCCGTCGTGATCATGACCATCATGGGCTGTTCACGGGCGGCCATGCCCGTCGTCAGGGCCGTCAAGAGTTCGTCGGCCTCACCCACTCCCCAGGCATGAAACTCGTCCAGGATGGCTCCGTGGATGTTGAGGCCGTGCTTGGTCTTCCCCGTCGAGGTCAGCCGCTGTACATACGAGTAGGGGTCCTCGGTGACCGACAGCCGCCCCACGGCGATCGTCACGCCGGCGTTCAGCGTGTGGGATTTCTCTACCATCCGCTTGGCTGCCTCGAAGACCCGGTCCGCCTGGTCCTCGGAGGCCGCCGCGCAGTAGACTTCGGCGCTGCGTTCACCGTCCGCGGCCATCAGGTAGAGGGCGAGGGCCGCCGCCAGCTCGGTCTTGCCCGCCTTCCTCGGCAACCCCACGAGCGCGCGCCGGTATCGGCGCAGTCCGGTGCGTGGGTCTATCTCGAAGAGCCGGTAGATCAGCCGTTTTTGCCACCCCTGGAGGATGAACGGGGCCCCCGTCCAGCGTCCGTTGGTGAAACAGCAGTGCGTCTCGATGAACTCGATGACGTGGTCCCCGGTGGACCAGAACACCCGGCCCGCCAGCTCGACCTCTTCCGCCCCAGCACAGGGAGGAGCCTCCAACATCGCTGTGGTCACGCAAGATCATCCAGACGAAGGGGTCCGCGGCGGCCGGCCGGCCTATCGGCCCGCGCCTTGAGGTCCGCCATCGAATTACCGGCCTCGGCGAAGGTGAGCTGCAACCGGAAGCGCGACAGCGGCGTCATCCCAAACGCCTCCTGTGAGCGGCGGATGTCATCCTGCAGCCGTTCGATGCGCCGAAACAACGGGTTCAGGATCAAGTGTGGCTTCTCTTTCGTGTGCCGGCTGCCGGGGATGAGCGGCTGGCTCACGGCGATCTCGTTCAGGCGCTCCGCCTCGTCGATCGCCCGGATCCACTGTTGGAGCGCGTACCGGTCGGCCTGTATATCTACCGCTTGGGACACCGGCGAGGCCCAAAACTCCCGCCATACCACACGCGCCGTATTGTGCAGTCCACTCGGTGCCGCTGGTGCCTTCCTCTGCACAACTGGCACCACCAACCCGCGTCCACGGCCGCGCCGACTATCGGCGAGTAGTATCGGTGCCTTCTGCCTTGCCCCAGCCATATGCACTAATCCTTGACACTATTCAGTTGACTATTCACGCGTTATAGCGTAGTATGTATATATCCCAAGGGGGTCGGAAGCCCCCTCGGGAAGTAACCAGAATGGAGTCTGATTCCACCATGGCCGTCACCCATCCTACCACCGCCGCCCCCACATTCGAAGCCATGACCACCTACCGGCTGAGGAGCTGGAACGAGGTCTATGGAGTCCAGGACAAGCGCTACTACCACGCTCCGGATGGCGAAGGCCTGCGGACCGTGGAGATCACCCGTGACCTCCGCATCGCCTGCCGCTGCAGCCAGTTCAGCCAGAACCTGCGCGACGGCTCCGGCCCATGCGAGCACGTGGTCGAGGCCATCGACTTCCTGAGCGAAGTCGGCTACCGCCGGCTGCCGACGTGGACGCTGAAGTCATGACGACCAAGCGCCACCCGGCCAGTCTCACCGTCGCCGACCGCAAGGCCCTCCCCCCGCTCTACGAGCAGGACGGCAAGGGCTGCGACGCCATCGCCTACGTGAAGTTCTTCAATCCCACCGGCGCCGCCACCTGGTACGCCACCGAGTTCGACGGGGACGACCTCTTCTTCGGCCTCTGCGACCTCGGGTTCGGCGAGCCGGAGCTGGGGTACTTCAGCCTCAGCGAGCTTCTCTCGGTGCGCGTCCGCTTCGGCCTCACGATCGAACGGGATACGTCCTGGAAGCCGACACCGCTCCGCGAATGCCGGGTCTGGGGGGTGCTCCGATGACCGCCCCCGACAAGCTCGACCGCATCCAGGGCGTGATCGCCGCCCTGCTCTCGAAGACCACCAGCAACGGTTGCACGGAGCAGGAAGCGTCGAGCGCCCTCGAAAAGGCCCAGGAGCTGCTCCTGCGTTACAACCTCTCACAGGAACAGGTCTTCGCCCGCGCCGACGGCAACGCGGCCATGCGGGCGAAGGTCGGCATGCAGGACGTGGAGGTCGCCGCCGGCTTCAAGTGGCGGGCCTCGCTCCTCAGCGCGGTCGCTCGCGCCAACCTCTGCCGCATCGTCATATCCGACCAGGGTGACCGCGGCACCGTCCACGTCTTCGGCAAGCAGGAGAACATCCGCGTAGTCCTCGACATGTGGTCGTGGGTGTCCGAACAGCTGGAGCGCCTCGGCTTCAACAGCCTGCGCGACTACATGCAGCCGCCCCAGCAGGCCCGCTGGAAGTTCACGGACGACGGGCACGTCCGCATCCAGCCGTGGACCCCGAAGGGGACCGAGAGCGAGGCCGTCTACCTGGCCGGCTTCTACAAGGCCGCCGTCCAGCGCATCGACGCCCGCCTCGCTGCCGCCATGGCGAAGTTCACGGGCGAAAGCGACATGACGCGGGCGCTCGTGGTCGTCAGCGGCAGGGAAGTGGGCGAGGCCGTCAGCCGGGCCTTCCCGCGGCTCGGGAGCTGGAGCGGCATGGGCAGCTTCGCCGGCCGCGACGGGATGCGGGACGGCGCCCGCGCGGGCGACCGCGTGAGTCTCACCCGGTCCGCAGCCCTCAGCGGCGCAGGAGGTGCCACCCTTCGGCTTCACTAGTCCGCGTCACAATTTCCCTACACTATTCGGTGTACAAACAACGTGACATAGTGTACAATGCATATATGGGAGAGGGGTTACACCCCCTCTCCCAAGTAACCAGAATGGAGTTCACCCATCATGGCCGTAATCAATCCTAACCCAACAACCGAATCCATGCTCCAAGCCTTCGCGCAGATACTCGAACACGCGGAGGCCATCATCGCCCGCGACGCGGTGGCCGAGACCCTCGGCACGGGCATGGCTCCGATGGACCCCGACACCCACCGGATCGCAGACATCACCCGCCGCTTCGTGAAGCCGGAATCCATGCTCGACGCCCTCGCGCAGATAATCGAACTCGCGGAGGGCATGATCGACCGCGACGATGACCGCAAGGGCAAGGGTCCGATGGACGATTCCGTCTACCGGATCGCAGACATCACCCGCCGCTTCGTCCCGACTTCACGAAAGTCGTGACCGCCTCCATCGACCGCCTCTCATCCCGCGCCCTGGTGGACATCCCGGTGTCCGCCGTCATCCCGAACCCGAACCAGCCCCGCCGCCTCTTCAAGGGCATCGACGAGCTGGCCGCGAGCATCAAAACCTCGGGCCTGCTCCAGCCCATCACCCTCCGTCCCCGCGGCGACGGGACGTACAGCATCATCGCCGGCGAGCGCCGCTACCGCGCCATCTCTACACTGGGGTGGGCGACCATCCCGGCGCTCGTGGTCGATCAGGAGGAGACGGAGGCCTACCGGCTCTCCGTCCTTGAGAACATGGCGCGCAAGGACATGACCCCGGTCGAAGAGGCGACGGCGCTCAAGCAGCTCCTCGAGACGATGTCCCCGTGCGAGGCCGCGGCGGCCGTCGGCTACGGGGCGGACGATGGCGGGCAGGTGACCTGGAAGGTCAAGCTGCTCGACGCCATCCCCGAAGCCCAGGACCTCGTCAACAAGGGCCACCTCAACCAGACCAAGGCGATCCAGATGTCCCGCCTCAGCCGTAACGGTCAGCTCGAAGTGCTCCGCAAGGCCGGCAGCCGGCCGCTGAATGACCGCGAGTGGGGCGCACTCTGCGATACGATCTACATCGTCGAGAACCAGCCCGACATGTTTCCGGAGACGAAGGTGTCGCCCGAGACGGTGCGGAAGACGAAGGACTTCCACGACGCCGTGTCGATGGTCTACCTCGGCATCCAGCGGATGCAGGGGTCCAAAGTGGAAGACCTCCGCCAGGGCGGCGCCCAGCTGTCACAGCTGTCCCAGAGCCTCGACCAGGCCATCCGCGCCCTTGCCAGCATCAAGCGGCAGGTGGAGACCGAAACCGGGCGAGCCATCGCCCTCGAACTTGAAGGAGACCAGTCATGAACCCGATCACATTCTTCGGCTATCAGGGGCGCAAGGTAGACGATGTCGTCATCGAAGTTCTCCAGCGCGATGCCGTCCTCGTGGACGTGCGTTTCAGTCCCCACTCGCGGAATCCGACATGGAACCGCAAGACGCTTGAGTCGCGCCTCGGCCCGCGCCACTACCTGTGGATGGGCGACACCCTCGGCAACCGGCTCTACAAGACGGATGACATTGCGATCGTAGACTTGGCCGCCGGGGTAGATGCCCTGGTAGCCGCCATGCAGAAGGCCCCAATCCTGGTCATGTGCGTCTGCCCGTCGCCCATCGGCTGCCACCGTACCGTCATCAAAGAGGCGCTCCAGGGACACTTCGGGATCAATGCGGAGGAGTGGACATCGGAACTAATCCCCTGAGCGCACGTGGATTAGTAAGGCGCCACCGGCCGGGAGACGCGCAAGAGCCGTCGTAGGGCATCCGCGAACCGCTCCTCAGCCCTCATCGTCGGCGACCCTTTCAATGCTTAGCAAGGTAACCTCCCGCTCGTCGATGGTGAACCATAGGCGAAGTGCAGGGGCGCCGGGATATGGGTCCGTACGGGCTCGCCGAAGTGTCCCGGTGACCACAGGAAAGACATCCGCGCCGTGCCCGAGCGCCCACATGAGTCCGTCCAGCACCTCATCCATGCGCCGCACGTCTGGGTTGATTTCATCTCGCTGCGCCTCAAAGAGCGCCGATTCACTAATGTGGAAGGACTCTTCCGCGAACATCCCAATCATGCTCTTTGATTAGCATCTCGGCCCTCGCTACCTCGTAGTCGCTGACCGGATCCTCCGAGAGGAAGACGGCCGAGTACGGAATAGTATCGCCCATCTTGGGTGCTATGCGCCAACCCAAATGTTCATGTGAATATGCGGACAACGCCGTCCCTGTAAATTCACGGCACATGTCGAGGATGCTATCGGTATGGGCAATCTCATCCGCCGTGAACAAAGTCAGGTCCGCCTTGCGCTGGGGTATGATCCTTCGGAGCGGGTTGGGTACTCCGTACACCGGAACCTCGACCTCGAAGATCGCGCCTTCGTCCAGCAGCTCTCGCTTGGCGGGAAGGAACCGTCGTGGAACCGGTCCAGCTTTCTGTTTCATATATTCGACGCCGGTAACCGGCTTGCCGGTCTCCGCGTAAGCGAACATGTCGATCATGTAAAGCATCTTGTTGAGCTTCACGCCTCCGAAGCGCTCATCGTCCTGGCACTTCACTGCAAGGTAAACGATAAGCTCTCGAAGCTTCTTCTCGTCAGGTACGAACGCCGCTGTCGCAGTCATCTGGTAAGCCCCTCCGTGCCGCTGCGGCTCTGCCCCCCATTTGGTGGACATGCTACCGCAGAGCCACTAAGCTGATTGCAGCGACTTTGTAACTGAATCCCCCCGTCGCACCCCAACGAGAGGCTTACCCCTCCTCTCGCCTCGAAACCGCCCGCCTTTCCCGGGCGGTTTTTTGGTGCTCCGAGCATTGTACCACACGCGCCCGAGAGCTCTTTCCCCCGTCGGGGCGCTCATCGCGTTTCGCATGGCCAGCCTATGCCCGCGCCATCTGGTAGGACGAAACGCCCTTCTTGGCGCACGTGGGCATCCGACCCTTGGACTCTAACCGGCGTGCCGGAACGGAGTAGGCAAGTGGGTGGATCGCCGAGAGACAAGAGGAGAGCCCTCTTAGGGTTTCACCAGCGCCTTCAGCACCGCCGTCCAGGGGTCGTCGTCAAGCTTCGCGAGAGCCTTGGCGACGGCCCTTCCTTCCGCCCTCGGGACCTCGCTCCGCTCGAACAGCACGTTCAGCGGGAAGTCCACCTTGTTCCGCTCCACCTCCGGCCGCAGCTCACCGAGGTGCCGCTCGAAGACATCGAGCAGGTGGGCGAAGGCGACCGCCATCGACCGCACCTCGCAGGCCAGCGACACCGTGTCGAGCATGTCCGCCGTCCTGTCGTAGAGTTCGAACGGCACCAGCCAGGCCTCGCCCTTGATGGCCGGCCCGACAGCGTCGAGCGCTTCCTTCATGCGCTCCAGCTCACCCGGGAGGAAGGTCAGCGTCAGGGTGGTTACGTCCATCCCGAGCGTCCCCATCCCGGCCGCCTTCGAGTCCTGGAGCAGCCCCAGGCCGGCATCGTCGAGGCCCGAGTACGCCTTCCAGGCAACGTCGCCCATCTCTTCGAAGATCGCCTTCAGGGTGAGCGGGTCGTCCTCGCCGACGAGGGCGTTGTGACTGAGCTGGATCGCCCGCTGCCGGTCCACCGGCAGGTCGGTGACGCTCAGGAGGACGCTGATAGAGGTCAGGCCGGCCTCAACGGCGGCCATCACCCGGTGATTCCCGGAGAGCACCCGCAGGCGCCCGTCCTCTTCTCGCACGACGAAGGGCAGGCTCGTCAGCGTCCCGTCCCGCTTCACGTTCTCCACCAGGCGGCGGAAGGTCTGGGCCTTCATGAACCGGGCGTTCTTCTCCAGGAGGAGCAGGTCACGCGGGTCCACCTCGATCGTCTCAACCTCTATCGATTCTTCGCCAGCCACTTTTCAAAGCCTTCCTGGAGCGTCCACTGCCCCGTCTTCGCCACGTAGTTGAGCTGGTAGCGGTCGCTGTCCTTCGCCTTCTTGCGGCTCTGCAAGTCGAACAGCCCGCGATACTTCATGCTCACCGGGTGGGTCGAGAACGCCGTCGTCAGCAGCGTCCTCACGCGCTTGTTGAGCACCCGCTGGACGAACAGCTGTCCCTCCCGGCTCAGGGCGGCGTAGAGCACCAGCTTCGACAGGCGGCTATTCGGCAGCACGGAGAAGTCCGAGAGCAGGTAGGCGCCGTTGTACTTGAAGCGTTCGGCCGATATCCCGAAGGCGCCGGCCACCTTGCCGTCCACCAGCACCAGGGCGGCGGCGGTCGGCGCCACGGTCGCGATGTGCTTCGCCAGATGCTTCACCCGAAGGAACTCGAACCGCGGCAGCGGCACCTTCATCAGCTCCACCTTCGAGGCGGCCGTCACTTCGATTATGTCCTCAAGCTCCGGGATCCCCAGAGGCTCCGTCTTGGCCGGCACCACGCCGACGAAGCGGTTCGGTCCCTGTGATGCGTACACGTACATCGGGATGTTGCCGCGCTGCTCGACCACTCCCCGGAGCAGGTGAGCGATGGGCGGGTGAGGCTCTTTGAGGCCAATGCACCAGCGCTCGCACTTCGCCTTGACCGATTCGAGCAGCACTTCCACGGCGTTGTCGTCGATGATCTCGTAGGTCGGCGCCGGCCAGTCGAGAAGTTCCCCGAGCTGCTTGAACATCTTCTCGTAGCCGCCCTTGTAGAACGGCGGGAAGCTCATGAAGGGCACGTCCTCCGGCAGGTCCCGGATGTACTGGCGCACGTCCCCGTTGAAGTAGCTCTTCACCACCGCCGGGCGCTTCTCCTGGAACTTGTCCAGCGTCCGCCGGTGCAGCCCCAGCCACTCCCGTTCGAGCGTCGCCAGCAGACGCTGTGAGTAGAGCCGCTCAGGGTGGCCGAACGACGGGGCGAAGTCGAGCAGCAGCATCACGGCCGCCGCAGCCGCGTCAGCTGTCCCGAGGCTCTGTTCCGCCCAGGGCGCCAGCTCGCGTCCACGCTCCGACAGGCGGATGTCCACGGCCTGCCCGCTAAGGGCCGAACCGATGGCGTAGCTGTAGAGGCTCACGTCACAGGAGTACAGGTCGAGTCCGAGGTCCGCCATCGTCCGCTCGATCGTGAAGTTGCCGGAGCAGCCGATGGCCAGCGCCCTGGGCTGCCACTCGGTCACGATCTCGTGGAGGATGGGCCGGCACTTCGCCGGGATGGTGCCTAAGAAAGGCATGATGGAGCGGCCGGGAGGAGTCGAACCCCCGTCTTTCGCCTGGAAGGCGAACGCTCTGCCGTTGAGCTACAAACCGCATACTTTGGGCGACTTTTGGCACGCTGTTTATGCGGGTTCCGGATGATGCGATCCCATGGTGGATCGTGCCTCTCAGATTCAAAAGCCATGCTCATACGTTGTGCCTCAGGCCTGAAAACGCCTGTGAACTTTTCGGATCATGGTGCCCACACACGGGATTACCTACCCACTCTTGCCGGGGATATCGTTTGCGTTGGAAATGGCGATTCCCCCTCCCCCATTGCTGGCCGCCCTTGTTTCGTGGCGAGGTTGGTCGAATCCGGCGTCGCCGTGTCGTGGCTGCCCGCGGATCCTCATCGGGATGGTTGAGCACCGTGGCAATGGACCTCTCGCGAATTGGCAAGTCTTTGCTCCCAAGACGAACTCCGCGCGGCGCGGATCTGTGCGGGGGGCGGTCGCGTTCCTGGAGCATCAGCCGGGCGCTGACACACCTACTGCCTGGACCCTCGACCTCAGGGCCACGATGCCGCTATCGAATCATGGCACCGGGCACACGGTGGCGAATTGAAACCCTCCACGGCGCCGGGAGCGCCTCGAGGCACCTCGCCGGCGGGACTGTTGTGCACCGTCGATACAGGACGGTCGGGGAGGCGCGGGCGCAAATGCTCAGTCACGACGTTCCCGAAGCTTCCGCCGAAATGCCTGCCCAGACCGAAGAACGCGACGGGCAACAGACGGTCCTATCGCTTGGCCCGACGCCGTTCCGGGACGCGACGGGCGGCTGGTGAGGCCGGCTTCCTGGGATGTGTCTTATGCGGACGCCCAATTCTGCTGTAACTTGCTCCCGCGGGACCCGCGTCACATGGCCCATTCCGGGGTTCGATTTACAGCAGACAACTATCGCGTTTCCACTCGCCTCGCCACACCTAGAGCCCTACCGTTTACGGGGGGCGGCTTAGAAGGCGCCTGCTCTATCCCCTGAGCTACGGGGGCACGAAGAATAGGGTACAAGTGGCAGGTGCCAAGTGACAGGCTTGCGTACGGCATCCATGCACATGCATGGATGCCGTACCATGGGCGGATGCGCACCACCATCGAACTTAGCGACGAGCGGCGAGCGGCGCTCCAGAAACTCGCGGCCGAACGCGGCGAAAAGGGATTCTCGCGTTTGATCGGTGAAGCTGTGGATGAACTCCTGGCGCGCGAATCCAAAGCCGAGCGTCTCGAGTGCGGCCGAAGGGCACTCGATGCACTGGACGCGATCTCACCAGAATTCGGCGAGCACCTCCATGCCACGCTGAAAGAACTGCGGACAACATGGCGAGCGTAATGTCTGACGCGGACATCTTGATCGACACGATTCGGCGCCACGAGCCGTCGCGCAGCCGGGTGCGGGAACTCATCGCCGCCGGCGAGCTGGCGACCAGCGCCGTGACCGTCTTCGAACTCTACGTCGGAGCGCGCACCAACCGGGAGGCCGAAGGCATTCGCGATCTGCTGGAGTTCGTAGAGGTCTTCGAACTCGACCGTGCAGCCGCGGTGGCGGGGGCGGGCGTCTACCGGCTCCTTCGTTCTGCGGGCCTTCGAATCGGCGAGGCCGACTGCATGGTTGCCGGGACGGCGCTGACGAACGGCCTCGCCCTCCTCACGCGCAATATCCGGCATTCGAGCGCGTCCCGGGACTCAGCATCGTCAGCATCTAAGCGCCTCTTCCCCTCCTCCCTCCTCCCTCTATACTGCCGCCCATGCAGGTCTCACCTTCCGTCCGCGCTGTCCAGGTGCCCGATGACAACCCCATGCACCCCGACTTCACCAGCATCTACCTCGTCGGCAAGGGGCAGGTGCTCTCCATCGACTCGGGAGAGGCGATGGACCGCTACCGCTGGATGCTCCGCGGCTACCTCGCCGCCGTCGAGAAGTCGGAGATCGCCCTCGCCGGCATCACCCACCATCACGCCGACCACTCCGGCAACCTCAAATGGGTTCGCGAAGAGCTGAAGGCCGAGATCGTCGCCCCGAAGCATGGCATCCCCCTGCTCAAAGGGCGCCTTCCGCGCACGGGTGTCCGCACCTTCGCCGATGGCGAAGTGCTCTCGCTCGGTGGCGGCGTCGATGTCCGCGTCATCTTCACGCCCGGCCACAGCACCGATTCGGTCGTCTACTACCTCGAAGACGAGGGCGTCCTCTTCTCCGGCGACACGCTCCTCGGCAGCAGCACGACGACGGTGCATGAGCTCGGGCCATACCGCCGCTCGCTCGACCTGCTCCTCACGCTGCCTAACCTGAAGGTCATCTGCCCCGGTCACGGGCCCCTGGTCCATGACCCGCGCGAACGGCTACAAGGGCTCATCAACCATCGCAAAATGCGCGAACAGCAGATCATCGCGGCGATGCAGGAGGGTGGGCCAATATCGAGCTGGGAGATTATGCTCAAGCTCTACCCGGACATCAATAAGCGCCTTCGCCGCGCGGCCGAGGGCAACGTCCGCTCCCACCTGAAGCAGCTCGAAGACGAAGGCCGCCTCAAGACCTATGGCGGGAAACCGCGGAAGCCCTCGGCCCTGAAGCAGGCCCGCCAGGAAGAGCACGTCCGGCTGCGCACGTCGGTCATCAAGCAGGCGAAGAAGTACGAGGCGGAGCAGCGCCGCGAAGAGATCCGCGCCCAGGAGAACCCGGCCAGCGACCTCTGGATCGAACCACCCCGCTACGAACTCGCATGATGCTGCGTTCGGCGGTACCGTGGACGGTGGCGCCAACCGTCGGACGCGGCTACAGCCGCTCCCATTCGTCGCGCCCCATCCCGGCTTCACGAAGAATCCGTGCAAGTAGCCCGGTACTGATATCCCTGCCGTGTTCGTTTGGCACCCGGAGCACCAGATCCCCTCGTCTCATGACCCGGTGGCGGGCGCCGGGAAAAGGCCCGTCAAACCCCGCGCGGCGAAGCGCCCGGATGAGGTCGCTGGCGCTGATCGGGCCGAAGTGCGGCACCTTACGCGACGTTCGGCACGCGGAGCTGGACGCCGCCCACGGCCGGGAGTTCCAGGTGCGCGGCTATCCTGAAGAGGATCCACTCCTCGATGACCTCCGCGAGTTCGGAACGGCACCGCTCGACTGTCTCCGCAGTCGCCCAAGCCCCCTGGAACCCCGGGATCCGGCCGAAGTAACCGGGCGCGTCCTCCAGTGGCTCGAACTCGGCCCGATCCAATGCGGCCGCGACGTACTCCGCAAACATTCGGCCGAGTCTATCACACCTACGAGCCGCCGCCCGCCGCCGGACTCACCTGAAGTTCGCCCTGCCGCCGCCGGGCAACCGCCACATCCTCGCCCACGAGGGACTCAGCCTGGGCCGCCTGCTCCTGCTCGAACGTCATCTTATAGAGGTTCGCGTAGATGCCGTCGTGGGCCAGCAGCTCGTCGTGCGTCCCCAGTTCCGCGATCTTGCCCTGGTCGAGCACGACGATGCGTGAGGCTTCGCGGATCGTCGAGAGGCGGTGGGCGATCACGAACGAGGTCCGGTCCTTGAGCAGCTCCCGGAGGGCCCGCTGGATGATCACTTCGGTCTGGGTATCGACGTAGGCGGTCGCCTCGTCGAGAACAAGAATGCGCGGCTGGGCGAGGATGGCGCGGGCGAAGCTGATCAGCTGGCGCTGCCCGACGGAGAGGTTCTGGCCGCGCTGTTGGAGGACCGTGTCGTAGCCCTTTTCGAGGCGCGTGATGAACTCGTCGGCGCCTACCGCCCGGGCCGCCTCTTCGACCGCCGCCTGGGGCGCGTCCGGGCGGCCGTAGGCGATGTTCTCGCGCACGGTGCCGCTAAAGAGGTACGGGTTCTGGAGCACCACGCCCATGTGCCGAGTCAATGAGCGGCGCTTGATGTCGCGGATGTCGTGGCCATCGACGCGGATGGCCCCGCCGGTCACTTCGTAGCCGCGGCTGACCAGCGAGGTGATCGTCGTCTTGCCCGCGCCCGTGTGGCCGACGAACGCGATCGTCTCGCCCGGCGCCACGTGCAGGTCGATGCCGCGAAGGATGGGGATGCCCTCGATGTAGTGGAACTCGACGTTATCGAAGTCCACCCGCCCTTCGACGGTCTCCAACTCAACCGCGTCCGGCTTGTCGGTGATGTGCGGCTTCGTGTCGAGCACTTCGAAGATCCGCTCCCCACCGGCCATCGCCCGCTGCACCATCGTGTACTGGAGCACAAGGTCGCGGATCGGGTCGAAGAAGCGGCCAACGTAGATCGTGAAGGTCGTGAGTACGCCCAGGAGGACGGCGACGTTGACTGTCTCGGCGTTCAGCGCCCGAAGGCCACCGACGATCACGACCGCCGCCGTGGCGATGGCCACGGTCAGTTCGATCACGGGCATGATCGCCGCGCTCAACATGCCGGCCCAGATGTTGGCGTTGCGGTTGTCCTGGTTGAGCGCGTCGAAGCGCTTGGCGTTCTCCCCTTCGCGGGACATCGACTGCACGGCCCGCACGCCCGAAACGTTCTCGGCGAGCGTCCCATACATCTGGCTCACCTTGATCCGCACGTTCACGAACGCCTGGCGGGCGTGCTTCGACCACCAGACCATCACCAGGAGCAGCGGCGGCACGATCGCGAACGTCACCAGGGCGAGCTGCCAGTCGATCACGGAAAGGACGACGATGACGACGGCGAGGCCAACGAAGTCCGCCGCGAAGGTCAGCGACCCGCTCGTCAGGAGTTCCTGCATGACGGTGACGTCGCTCGTCAGACGGCTGATCATCCGCCCCACTTCCATCTTGTCGTAGAAGTCGAGCGAGAGGCCCTGCATGTGTTCGTACATCTCGGTCCGGAGCTTGAGGAGCAGCTGGTTGCCCATATAGGCCGTCGTCAACTGCTGGACGGTCTGGGCGCCCCAGCCGAGGAGGGCCATGACGACCATGCTGGCGCAGAGCCAGCCGACCTGGGTTGTGTCGCCCTCCACACCGGCCTTGACGGCCAGGCCGATCAGCAGCGGCTGGCCGAAGTTGGTCAACGCCGTGACCACCATCGCGACGAAGGCGACGCTGACGTGCAGCCGGTAGTACTTCAAATAAGGCAACAGACGGCGGATAACCTGGGCGTCGTACACCTTGCCCAGGTAGTCGTCGTCCCAGCCATCGACGCCGCGGCCGGAGCGCGGGCCCATCTGTTGCCCGCCAATGCCCTGGCTCCAACCGCCGGCCCCTGCGCCTCCTCCCCACATCCCCATTACTGGGCCCCTCCGCCGGGGAGACCGGCCGGGCTCCGTTGGACGGCGGCGCTGTCGGCCTGGGGCCGGTGGCCGGCGGACCCGCCGTTCGTATGCACCGTGGCTGCGGCCAGAGGCGGCGGAGGAAGCGAATGCGGCGCCGGGACGGCCCGGCCGCTCAGAGCCTCGTCCTGGTCCTTCAATTCAAGGTCGTAGATGCGGCGATAGAGGCCCTCTTGCTCCAGGAGCTCTTCGTGCCGGCCGCGCTGCACGACGCGGCCGCGGTCAAGGACGAGGATCTCGTCGGCCCGGCGCACCGTCCGCAGCCGCTGGGCGATGACGAAGGTGGTGCGGCCGGCCATCAGTTCGTTCAACGCCTGCTGGATGAGGTACTCCGTCTGGGAGTCCACGCTCGCCGTCGAGTCGTCGAAGATCAGGATCCGGGGGTCCATGAGCAACGTCCGGGCGATGGCGATGCGCTGCTTCTGGCCGCCGGAGAGGGTAACGCCGCGCTCACCCACCCACTCGTCGTAGCCGTAGGGGAGGCTCGTGATGAATTCATGGATACGGGCGGCCTTCGCGGCCCGTTCCACGTCTTCCTGCGTCGCGTCGGGCCGCCCATAGGCGATGTTGTCGCGGATTGTGCCGATGAACAGGAAGAGGTCCTGCTGGACGATGCCTATCTGTGACCGCAAGGAATCCAGCGTCATGTCGCGTACATCGATGCCGTCGATCGTGATCTTCCCGGCCGTCACGTCGTAAAAACGGGGGATAAGGTTGACGACGGTCGACTTGCCACTCCCGGTCGGCCCAAGGAGGGCGATCACGGTCCCCGGTTTCGCATCGACACTGATGTCGGTCAGGACGGCGCTGAGCTTGTCGTAGCCAAAGCTGACGTTTTCGAAGCGGACATGGCCCGTGGCGTTCGTGAGCGCGACCGCGCCCGGTTTCTCCTGGACGGCCGACTGCGCGTCGATCAGTTCGAAGATCCGCTCGCACGAGGTCGCCGCCCGGGCGATGAAGGTGATCGAGAAGCCGATCGTCCGCACCGGGAGCTGGAGAAGACCGAGCCAGAGCGTGAAGGTCAACAGGTCGGCGGCGCTCAGGCTACCCCGGGAGATGAGCCAGGCGCCGAAGCCGACGGTGGCCGCGATCTGGAGGTTGCCCAGGCCCATCATGAACGGCCCAAACTTGCCCTGGACGACGGAGGCGCGGTAGCTCAGGGCGGCCTGCTTCTGCCCCACCTGCCGGAATTTCTCGCTTTCGAAATCTTCCCGGGCGAAAGCCTTGACCACCCGGATACCGGAAAGCCCCTCTTCGGCGACCTGCGTCATCTCCGCCTGGTTCTGCTGGATCTCGAGCCACATCGGCCGCATCTTCCGGGCCATCAAGAACGAGGCGACGCCCAGGATCGGGATGCTGATGACACTGAGCGCGGCCAGTTGCGGGCTAATGACGAACATCCCGATGACGGAGATGAGGAGGATAAGGGCGATGTAGGCGAGCCTGATCCCGCCCATCGCGATGAACATCCGGATGCCTTCCACGTCCTGCGTCACGCGGGACATGATCTGGCCGGTCTGGACGTTGTCGTGGTAGGCGTAGCTCAGCCGCTGGAGGTTCTCGTAGATCCGGTTGCGGATGTCGTACGCCAGCCGCTGGCCGATCGACTCGCCGAGGAACTGCTGGCCGAACTGGGCGAGCCCCCGCCCGGCCGCAAACAGCACGATCGCCAGGGCGCTGACAATGAGGAGGGTTTCGTTGCCCGCCAGCCCGGAGAACTTACCTTCGGCGTCCTTCTGCGGGTCCAGGCCGAGGTTGATGGCGTAACGGACGAGCAGCGGGCTCACCATCACGAATGCGCCCGAGAGGAGCACCGACAGGAACGCCAGCGCGAGCTGCTTGCGATAGGGCCTGAGGTACGGTTTCAAGCGGAGTAGGTGACGCACAGTTCGCTCCCAATCCTCACCCTACCACACCTTAACGCGAACGTGAAGTTAGGTAGGGTGGAGTTCGCGCGGCCTGGCTTGCACGCCCTACCGGACGATGATCACCAGCTCTTCGCTCCCGTGGATACCCTTCACGATCTGCTTCTCGATATCCGCTGTCCGGCTGGCGCCCGTGAGGATGAGCGCGTCGCCCGTCCCCAGGTACGGCTCGACGTCGCGCGGGTAACGCACCACTGTCCGCGCATCGACCTCTACCACCACCCGGCTGGCGGCGAGCAGCGGCCGCCGGGCTGCCGCCGCGCCCGTGAGCAGGACGCTCCCCGTTGAGGCGATGGCGGCCGTCGCCCGCAGCCTGCGTTCCCCGGGACGGGCGGCCGTGGCCTGGGCGACGACGACACCGAGCGAGGCAGCCCGCTGGCGGAAGAGCAGCGTCAGATCCTCGGGCTCCAGCTCCACGAGCGGCAGCGGCACCGGGCCGGCGTAGCTGACGGATGGGTCGGGACGGAGCGAGAGCGGGTCTCGGCGCAAATCAACGTCGGGCAGCAGCCGGGGATCGACCTCGGAGCCCTTCGACCGCACCAGCGGCCCAACCGTCCGCAACCCGATGCGGCCCATCGCCGAAGCCGCCCGCGCCGTCGTGGCGTTCGCAAAGGTCAGCGCCCACCCCTTCCAGACCGCCCGCTCGCGCAGGCCGGCCTTCCCATCCTTGACTGCGTCCGCGCGGAGGTCGAGCAGCATCCGGTGAAGTGGGATGCCGACCGGGCAGGCCTCGGTGCAGCCGCCGCACAGGCTCGACGCGAACGGCAGGTCGGCGAACCGGCCGTCGTCCCAGAGCAGCGGCGAGAGGACGGCCCCAATCGGTCCCATATACGGAGAGCCGTACGACAGCCCACCGGCCGCCCGGTAGACGGGGCAGCCGTTCATGCAGGCCCCACAGCGGATGCAGCGGAGCACGTCGCGATAGCGCTCGTCCTGGGCGATGCGCGAGCGCCCGTTATCGACGAACACTACGTGCCGCTCCTGGCCGCTATCGGGCGCGCCCAGGAAATGCGTGAACGAGGTCAG
>JBJXGC010000083.1:0-2689 GCA_046154545.1 Dehalococcoidia bacterium
AGGATCGCGCCCGTCGCCCCCACCGGGTGGCCGAGGGCGATGGCGCCGCCGTTCGGGTTCGTCTTCGCCGGGTCGAGCGTCAGCTCCTGGGAGCAGGCGCAGGCGACGCTGGCGAAGGCCTCGTTCAGCTCGATCACATCCATCTGGTCGATCGTCATGCTCGCCTTTTCGAGCGCCTTCCGCACCGCCGGGATGGGCCCCTGGCCCATGATGCTCGGGTCCACGCCCGCCTCGGCCCGCGCGACCATCCGCAGGCGCGGCTTCAGGCCCAGGTCTCTCGCCTTCGTCGCGCTCATCACGACGACCGCCGCCGCACCATCGTTGATGCCGCTGGCGTTCCCGGCCGTCACCATGCCGCCGTCCTTGAAGGCCGCCCGCATCTTGCCCAGCGCCTCGGCGGTGGTCGCCCGCGGGTGTTCGTCCGTGTCGAAGATCTTCTCTTCGCGCCCGGACTTCACCGTGAGCGGCAGGATCTGCTCCTTGAAGCGGCCCGCTTCGATGGCGTCGATCGCCCGCCGCTGGCTTTCGGCCGCCAGCTCGTCTTGGGCGCCTCGCGTGACCTCGTACATCTCCGCCAGCTTCTCCGCCGTCAGGCCCATGTGCTGGTTGCTGAAGGGGTCGCTGAGGATGCGGATCATGCTGTCCTCGACGACGCCGTTCCCCATCCGGAAGCCGGCGCGGCCCTGGGGCAGGAGGTAGGGGAGGCGCGTCATGTTTTCGGCCCCACCGGCCACCACGACATCGGCGTCACCCGACTGGATGTAGCGCGCCGCGCTGTGGATCGCCTCGAGGCCGCTGCCGCAGAGCCGGTTCACGTTCATCGCCGGGACGCTATACGGCAGCCCGCCCTTCACCGCCGCGAAGCGCGAGAGGTAGGTGTCCTCCCCGATCTGGCCGCAGATGCCCATGATCACCGTGTCCACGTCGTCCGCGCCCACACCGGCCCGAGTCAGGGTCTCGCGGATGACCGCCGCCCCGAGGTCCGAGGCCGAGGTATCGGTCAGCGCCCCCTGGAACCGGCCGATGGCGGTGCGGACACCGCTCGCGATAACAACGTCTTCCATTTCGAAGTTCCGAGTGCCGAGTTGCGAGGGCCAAGGCCCCGCCTGCACGAATGTCTGGATTGTAGACCCTCCCAACGCGCTCGCCACGGGCGCGCCGAGATGGGAGGGCGGCCAGCCATCGGGGTCGGCTATCGAGGGGGCGCCGGAGCGGGGTGGGCGCGCGAAAAAACGTGCGGTCGTCGTGCGGTGACCACACGGTTCGGCGCGGTGACGGATGCGAGAAACATGCGGTGGCAGAGCGGACTCGAAGCGTCCCGTGGGCGGGTTGTGCTGGCAGGTAACCGGCTCGGGGTGGCAGTCGATCCTGGACCGAGACGATCGTCGGAGGCATGACACACGGCCAAGCGTCCCCGGCTGCGCGCCGAGCGGGAAGGGCGGGACGGCGCTCGCTACGGTCCGGGGCGCGATTGACGATCTGCTAGACTGACCATGCGATGGCCGATTCCGTCAAAGCCCAGCTCTACCAGCAGTTCGCACCTGATGAGGCGCTCGATCCGGGCGACTCGCGTTACGTGGACTGGCCGAGCCAGGTCGATGTCGAGGACGCCAAGTCGAACCTCGCCTCAAGCATCGCCCTGGGCGGGACGACGCCCCAGACGCGCCTCATCACCGGCCACCGGGGCACAGGCAAAACGACCGAACTGAAGCGCGTCAAGCGCCTCCTTGAATCCGGCGAAGAGGGCCGCAAGATCTTCGTTTCCATTCTCCCTTCAGAAGAGTGGCTAGCCCTCGAAGATGTGGACGCGCGCGACATCGTCTTCCAGGTCGTGCGTCAACTCGTCGATGACCTCGCCGGGCAGGGCTTCAAGCCCGCGCGTGCGCGGTTCGATAACTGGTTCAAGGACCTCGCCGGAAAGCTGAACGTCCGGCTGCAACTGGACGAAATCGACCTCAAAGTCGCGAAGCTCAGCGTGGTGACAAAGGAATCGCCCCAGGCGCGGAAGGACTTTCGCGAACTGCTGGAGCCGCGCATGCCCGCGATCTTTGACCTGATCAACGACGTGATTCGCGGGGCGAAGGAGTGGTTGGCTCAGCATGGAGCCTACGACGACATCCTGGTCATCATCGACGAACTCGACCGGATCCCGGTGAAGGAGGTGCAGGAAGGCGTTACGAACCACGAGCGGATCTTCCTCGACAGCGCCGGGCCCCTGCGCGCCCTCGCCTGCCACACGCTGTACACCGTGCCGATCGAACTCGCCTACAGTGAATGCCGGGTGCGGCTTGAGACGACCTACGGCGGCGAAATCATCAACCACGGCGTCGTCCCGGTGCTGGCTCGGGACGGGACGATAAACGAGTCTGCCCTCGCCCAGCTCCGTAGCGTCGTGCTTAAGCGACTCGAACGCGCCGCCCTGCGGGAAGCCGGCGTCTTTGGGGAAGGTCAGCTCGACGCCCTCTGCCGGGCTAGCGGGGGCCACCTTCGCTACCTCTTCCTCCTCCTTCGTTCGGCCATCAACCGCAGCGACCTGCCGATCCCCGTCGAGGTGATCGAATACACGGTGCTCAACCAGGCGCGCAGCGCGGCCCGCGTCCTCGACACGGGCGCCTGGGAGGTGGTGCGTGGCGTCCATCGCAGCAAGGATATCTACGAGGATGACCGCAAGCGCTTCTTCGGCCTCCTG
>JBJXGC010000084.1:0-4359 GCA_046154545.1 Dehalococcoidia bacterium
CCGAGGTCGATGATGTAGTCCGCGGTTTTGACCACGTCGAGGTGGTGTTCGATGACGATGACGGTGTTGCCCGCGTCGGCCAGGCGGTGGAGGACGTCGAGCAGGTGGGCGACGTCCTGGAAGCTGAGGCCGGTGGTCGGTTCGTCGAGGATGTAGAGGGTGCGGCCGGTCGAGCGGCGCGAGAGTTCGCTGGCGAGCTTGATCCGCTGGGCCTCACCGCCGGAGAGTGTGGTCGCGGGCTGGCCGAGGTGGATGTAGCCGAGGCCCGTCGCTTCGAGGGTGTCCAGGATGCGTTTCACGCGGGGGAAGCGCTCGAAGAACTCGCACGCCTCGGAGACGGTCATGTCGAGCACTTCGGCGATGTTCTTGCCGCGGAAGAGGACTTCGAGGGCTTCGCGGTTGTAGCGCTTGCCGTGGCAGACCTCGCAGGGCACGGTCACGTCGGGCAGGAACTGCATCTCGACGACCTTGTAGCCGTCGCCGGAGCACTCCTCGCAGCGGCCACCCTTGACGTTGAAGCTGAAACGTCCGGCCTTATAGCCGCGGGCCTTCGACTCCGGCACCGAGGCGAACATCTCGCGGATGAGCCCGAAGGTGCCGGTGTAGGTGGCGGGGTTGGAACGGGGCGTGCGTCCGATCGGTGACTGGTCGATATCGACGATCTTGTCGAGGTGTTCGAGGCCATCGACCGAATCGTGCAGGCCCGGCCGTTGGCGGGCGTTGTTCAAGACCTGGGCGGCGCGCTTCACGAGGATCTCCGTGATGAGCGACGACTTCCCCGAGCCCGAGACGCCGGTCACGGCCACGAACTGGCCGAGGGGCACCTCAACGTCGAGGTTACGGAGGTTGTTCTCGCGGGCGCCGTGGACGACGAGCCGCTTGCCGTTCCCTGGGCGATGTTCCTTCGGCACCGGGATTTCGCGGCGGCCGGAGAGGTAGGCGCCGGTGATGCTCCCTTCGCAGGCCTTGATCACCTCAATCGGCCCCTCGGCGACAACGTAGCCGCCGTGCACGCCGGCCCCGGGGCCCATGTCGATGATCCAGTCGGCGGCCTGCATCATCGCCTCGTCGTGTTCGACGATGAGGACGGTGTTTCCGAGGTCGCGCAGCCGTTCGAGGGTCTTGATCAGCCGGTCGCCGTCGGTCGGGTGCAGGCCGATCGACGGCTCGTCGCAGATGTAGAGCACACCCATGAGGGCCGAGCCGATCTGCGTGGCCAGGCGGATGCGCTGCGACTCGCCCCCCGAGAGCGACCCGGAGACGCGGTCGAGCGTGAGGTAGTCGAGGCCGACGTCCACCAGGAACTCAAGGCGGCCGCGGATCTCCTTCATGATCTGGTAGGCGATCGTCTGGTCGCGCGTGCTCAGGGGCGTATCGGCGCCAGCGATCTGGTCGGCCCACTCCCGCGCCGCCTTGATGCTCAAGCCTGTGACCTCGGTCACGGCCTTGCCGTCGATCTTCACGCCCAGGGCCTCGGGCCGGAGGCGCTTCCCCTTGCAGACCGCACAGGGGATCGAGGCCATGTACTTCTCGATCTCGCCCCGCACCCAGTCGGAGTCGGTCTCCTTGTAACGCCGCTCGAGGTTCGTGACGACACCTTCGAACTTCGAGTCGTAGACCTGCGTGCGGCCGTACTGGTTGGTGAAACGGAGCGGCAGGACCTTATCGCCCGTGCCGAAGAGGACGGCCTGGAGCTGCTCCTCGGAGAGGTCGCGGATGGGCGTGTCGGCGTCGAAGCCCATATGCTCGGCCGCGCCTTCGAGCATCCGCATGTACCAGCCGGCCACGCTCGCCGTCTTCGACCAGGGTTCGACAGCGCCGTCGTGGATCGACTTCGAGCGGTCCGGGATGACCAGCGACGGATCGACCTGCATCTCGACGCCGAGGCCGGTGCACTTCGGACAGGCCCCGTGCGGGCTGTTGAACGAGAACGTGCGCGGCTCGACCTCACCGATCGAGGTGCCGTCGTAGGCACAGGAGAAATGCTCGGAGAAGATCCGTTCTTCGGCGCCCGCAGCGGCGCCCGCCTGGGCGACCAACATCACCCCCTGGCCGACCTTCAGGGCCGTCTCCACCGACTCGGCGATCCGGCTGGTGGCCGTCGGGTCAGAGCCCGGGTCGGGCACGACCAGGCGGTCCACGACCACGTCCATGTCGTGGCGCTTCTTCTTGTCGATGGCTGGAACCTCGTCCAGGTCGTGGACGGCGCCGTCGATCCGGATGCGGACGAAGCCGGCGCGGCGGGCGTCGTCGATGATGCCCTGGTGCTCACCCTTCTTCGCCCGTGCGACCGGAGCGAGCAGGAGCAGCCGCGAACCGGGCGGGTAAGCGAGGGTCGCGTCCACAATCTGCTGGACGGTCTGCTTCTCGATCGGGCGGCCGCACTTCGGGCAGTGGGGGACGCCCACCCGCGCCCAGAGCAGGCGCATGTAGTCGTAGATCTCAGTGACCGTCCCGACGGTCGAGCGCGGATTGTTCGAGGTCGACTTCTGGTCGATGGAGATCGCTGGGGAGAGGCCGTCGATGTGGTCGACGTCGGGCTTCTCCATAAGGCCGAGGAACTGGCGGGCGTAGGCCGAGAGCGACTCCACATAGCGCCGCTGGCCCTCCGCATAGATGGTGTCGAAGGCGAGCGAGGACTTCCCGGAGCCGGAGAGGCCGGTGATAACGACGAGCTGATCGCGCGGGATGCGCACGTCGATGTTCTTGAGGTTATGTTCGCGCGCGCCGCGTACGGAGATGTGGTCGAGGGGCATGGGCAATTTCAGATTGCAGATTGCGGATTGCCGATTGGGGCCGAGGGCCACCAATCGCCGTCCGGAGGGTCAGGGTAGCAGATGTAGAACGAGTGTTCGAGCGGCCGTAGACTCAGAACATGGCGCGCATCCGGGCCGTGGCATTCGACTTTGACGATACCCTTTCGGACTGGCCCTCGGCGGTAGGCCGGGCCATCCGGCTGCTCGCGTTGGAAATGCCCGCTGACAGCCAGGCCGGCTTCGCCGAACGATTCCTTGACCTTGCCGCTGAGCGTTATCCGTCACGAAATCCCGGGCCATTGTTCTTCGAGGCGCAGAACGTGATCGCGGCGGTCATCGCCGACGCAACGCGAGCAATCGGGCTCGGAGATCGCTTCCGAGCACTGGTGCAGCCAGTGGCCTTCCCCGACGTTGCGCCAGCCCTCTCCGGGCTCGCAACCGGATACCGGCTGGCGGTGCTCTCGAACAATCCTTATACGCCCGAGGGTCTCAGGGTCCTTGGACTCGAGGCCCATTTCGAGAAGATTATCGCTATCGATGAATCTGACCCTCGTGCGAAGCCCAGCCATTCGGCGTTCGAGATGCTCGCGCGTGAGCTCGGCCTCGCCCCACCCGAGGTGCTCTACGTCGGAGACAGCTTCTTTCACGATGTGTCCCCGGCCCTCGCGGTCGGGCTCGCCGCCGCCTGGATCGACCGCTTAGGCACGGAGGCCGACCTTCCCGACGGCGCCCACCGGATCGCCTCACTCGCAGAGCTCGCGCCACTCCTCGCCCGCCTCTAGCACTGTAAGCTAGATGAAACTGGAGGTTGCGATGGCTAACCAGTACACGGCGATCATCGAACAAGGTGACGACGGCTACTTCCTGGCAACATCACCGGAGGTCCCGGCCGCGTGCGGCCAGGGCCGTTCGGTCGAAGAAGCCAAGGAAGATCTCGCCTCCAGCATCGCTTTTGTGCTCGAGTTCGAGCGAGATCGCGCCTTCGCCGACATGGATCCACGGGCCGTTCGCGATGTCGTTACGGTGGCATGAAGCTCGGGGATGTCGAACGGCACCTGCGGAGCCATGGATGCGAACTCTTGCGGCAAGGCGGGCGGCACGCGATGTGGTGGAACACCGCAACTGGCGAGCGGCAGGCAGTGCCGCGGCACCAGGAGATCGGTGATCAACTCGTGCGCCGCATCTGCAGGCGGCTCAGCGTGCCAACTGCGTGATGTGCGGCCCTCACTGCCCCGTTATCGCGCCAGGAACCCGTTCACGGCCGCCCAGAACTCTTTCGGGCGGTCCTGGGGCACGCCGTGGCCCGCACCCGGGATCTCCACGGCACTGGCGTTCGGCATCACGTCGAGCATCCGGTTCACCGTCTCCTGGTCGAGGACGTTGCTGGTCTCGCCGCGGACGACCAGCGTCGGGCAGTTGATCTTCTCGACCTGGCGCCAGAGGTGCGGAACCTCGGTCACGCCGAAGGCGCCGGAGATCCACTGCAGCTCCGGATCGTGCTTCCAAACGTAGCGGTTCGCAAAGTTGAGCCGGAATCCGTGATGGGCAGTCCGTCGCAGGTCGGCTTCGCTTCGGTCGGGCGCCGCGTCCATCAGGAAGGCGA
>JBJXGC010000089.1:0-3609 GCA_046154545.1 Dehalococcoidia bacterium
TCGATCGGCGCGACCGGGTTCTTCGCCGAGAGCTCCTCGGCTGTCATCACGACGCGCCCGCCCCAGAGGTCGGCGGCGGCGTCAAAGCGGTCGATGCGGGAGGCGGCGAGGGTCGTGTGACGCCCGCCCGAACAGGTCCCCACGACGCCGACCTTGCCGTTACTGTAAGGGAGGGCGCGAAGGAAACGCATGGCTCCCTCGACGTCGCCCATCACGCGGTCGTCGCTGACGCCGCCCTCGGCCCGGATCTTCGCGCCCACGTCTTCGGGCGACCCGGGGCCTTCACGGTGATAGAGGTCGGGGCAGATGGTGACGTAGCCGTGGTAGGCGAGCTTGCGCGCCGCCTCCTTGCTCCACTCGTCCCAGCCCGGCAGGTGGTGGATCCAGACGACCCCGGGGAAGGGGCCCGGGCCGAGCGGGCGGGCGAAGTAGGCGAGGATCGGCTCCCCGCCGTCGCCATGGATGGTGACCGTCTCCGCGATCATGCCTTCGTAGGAATGGGTGTCGTACACGCTGCGCCTCCCCCGGGTGAGTTGAGGGCGCACGGTAGCACGGCAGGGGCGGCGGGGGCACACACCCAAACTGGCGGGCTGGCCGCCCGGCTCAGAGGGGGTCGCTGACCAGTTCCGGGGGAGGGGCATCCGGCAGCGGCGGCAGGTCCTGGGGACTGCTGATCCCGAAGTGTTCGAGAAAACGCATGGTGGTGCGGTAGAGCTTGGCCCGCCCCGGCCCCTCGCTGGAGCCGGCCCCCTCGACGAGGCCGCGGCTTTCGAGCGTGGCGACGAGGCGGTCACTGTTCACGCCACGGATCGCTTCCACCTCGCTCCGGGCGCAGGGCTGGCGGTAGGCGATGATCGTGAGCACTTCGAGGGCGGCGCGGGTGAGCCGCTGGCCCGGCTCCTTGCCGAGAAGCTGGTCCACGTAACGGGCGTACTCAGGTGCCGTGACGAGCTGATACTTCTGGCCGTCCTCCATGAGGCGGAGGCCGCGTGCCTCGTAGTCGGCCTTGAGGCGGGTGAGGGCCTTGCGCGCGGCGCCGTCGCTGACGCCGACGGCGGAGGCCAGGGCGCCCAGCGTCACCGGCTCTTCGCAGACGAAGAGGATGGCTTCGAGGGCCCAGGGGAGCTCCGCCGTCGAGGGTGGCTTGATCTTTATCTCGTCAGTCATCGCGCCCTCCAAAGGCGTCGTAGCCGGTGGCGGGGGGCATGGGGGGCTGCCCTGGCCGCTCTTCCGCGGGCTCTGGCTCGTGCACAGGGGCGGCCGGCGTGATGGTGATGGTCGGGCGATGGACGGCCAGCGGGGCGGCCAGATCCTTGAGCATGGCCGTGGCCGTGTGGGCGGCGGCGCCGCTGACGTAGGCGATGTTCGCCCCCGGCTGGATGCTCACGGCGATATCCGTATGGACGGCCTTGCCGCCGAAGCGGACGCGGGGCCAGGCCTGGACCACGTCCGGCAGGCCTTCCACTTCGTTCCGAAGGTTCATCTCGAGGGCGCTGGCGGTGATTTCGACGCGCTCGCCGCCGGGGCCTGTGACGTGGAGGGCGCGGGCACGGGCGCCGCCGCCGGATGGGATGAGCGCGATCATCACCGTAAGGAGCCCGAGGGAGGCGAGGAGGCCCATGAAGACGGTGAAGGCGAGACGCGCACCGCCCGTGACATCGACAAAAGCGACGGCCCGGAAGTTCGTGAGGTCGATGTCGAACTGGCGGCCTTCGTCCCAGGCGAGGCCGATGACGGCGACACAGGCGACGACAAGCAAGAGGCCGTAGAGGACGAGGAGCCCACGGCGGACGTCGTTCATCGGGGCAGCCCGGCCGGGGCGCCGCGGACACCATCGCCCTCAGGGGCGCCAATCCGGACGGGGGTAATCCGGTTGCGGAGGCCGGTCCCGGGCATCGCGACCGGGATGTAGTTGTCGGTATGGCCGGACGAGGCGGGCGCCCCATCGAGCGGCCGCTCGGTCTCCCAGAGGACGGGCCGGACACACCCCTCGGCACCCTCGCGGAAGGCGAGCGAGAGCTCCTCGCCGAGGGTGAGGAGGCGCGCCATCCGCTCGCGGCGGACCGCGGGGTCCACCTGGCCCGGCATCCGGGCCGCCGCCGTCCGGGCGCGCTGGGAGTACGGGAAACAATGGAGCCGGGCGAATCCAACCGCCCGGCAGATGGCGAGGGTGTCAGCGAAGTCGCGCTCTGTCTCGCCGGGGAAGCCGGCGATGACGTCGGTCGTGATCGCGACAGCGGGCACGGCCGCGCGGATCCGCTCGGCCGCACGGAGGAACGCATCGGCCGTGTACCGGCGGCGCATCGCCCGGAGGATGTCCTCACTCCCGGACTGAAGGGCGAGGTGGAAGTGGGGCATCAGCCGCGGGTCCTCCCAGAGGGCGAGCAGCTCGGGCGTGATGTCCTGGGGTTGGAGCGAGCTGAAGCGGATGCGGCTCACCTCGGTCCCGGCGAGGAGGGCGCCGATCAGGTCGTGCGGTTTCAGGGCCGGGTCCAGGTCACGGCCCCAGGCGCCTAGCTGCGTGCCCGTGATCACGACCTCCTGGGCGCCCGCCTCCTCCGCCCGCCGCACCTCGGCCGCGACGGCGGCGATGCTCCGGGATTCCTCCCGCCCACGGGTCTGGGGCACGATGCAGAAGGCGCAGACGTCGTTGCAGCCCTCCTGGGCCTTGATGAAGGCGCGCGTGTGAAGGGAGCGGCGTGGGAGTCCTGAGTCCTGAGTCTTGAGTCCTTTCACCTGCCGTTCCCGCAGGAAGGCCACCAATTCGGCTTTGTCCTGGTCGCGGGTGCCGATGACGAAGTCGGCGCCGGTCGCACGGACAGCGTCGAAGCCGGCGCTCTGGGGGTGGCAGCCGGTCACGGCCACGGCGGCCCCGGGGGCGAGCCGCCGCACGGAGCGGATGAGCCGCCGCGACTTCTGGTCGGCGACGTGGGTGACGGAGCAGGTGTTCACGACGTAGGCGTCGGCCTCGCAGGGGCGATCGACGACGTCGAAGCCGGCGGCCCGCAGGCCGCGGGCGATCTCCTCGCTATCGGCGAGGTTGAGCTTGCAGCCGAGGGTGAGGACGGCGGCGAGGGGACGTTCGGCCATGGAGGCATGGTAACGGAGTGCCGGAGTAACGGAGTAGGCGCACCCGTTTACGTACCGGCCGGCTGGCGGTGCCGAACGGCCCCTGGGATCGGGCCTGCTGGCCGCTTTTCAACCGGCGCAGACCGGTCCACAGTCGGTGGTCAACCAGACCAGGAGGAGGCCCGCCATGAGCGACACATCAGACACGTCAGACGCCGTACGAGAGGCCGAGGAGTTGGTCGCCGGTGGTCCCGGGAGGATGGTGACCGGCCTGATCGAGCGGATCGGCGGCATGGCCAGCGCCGACGCCGTCTTTGGCAAGCCGGTGGAACGGGAAGGCCTGACCGTCATCCCCGTGGCCAGCGTCCGCTGGGGCGGCGGCGCCGGTGGCGGCTCGGGCAAGGAAGCTGGCAAAGAGGGCGAAGGCGGTGGTGGTGGCGGCGGCGCGGCCGCCAAGCCCGTCGGCTACATCGAAATGAGTGGCGGCGAAGCCCGCTTCGTCCGCATCCGGGACATCAGCGCCCTGGGGCCGATCATCGT
>JBJXGC010000098.1:0-7201 GCA_046154545.1 Dehalococcoidia bacterium
GCTGGCTGCTGGCTGCTGGCTGCTGGCTGCTGGCTGCTGGCTGGCGAGTCCGATCCAGGGCACTACGGTGAAGGAGTGCTGGGATGGTGGCCCGGACAATGCCGTCCGCTTTCAGGGACCGATGACGCGGGGCCAGCGCGGCGCTTGCTCAAGCGCGCGCTACGGACGGTCCGTTCGTCCGCTCCAACGGCTCCAACGGCTCCGGACGCCGTGGGCGCCTAAACCGTCGCTCCGCCAAACCACGAACCGCACCCGAGCACGCCTGGCCGGGGCGGCATGTCAAGGCGGCATCTTGAAGTGACCCACGCGGCGAACGTCCACGGGCGCCGTCCAGGTCCACAAAGCGCGCCGCGCCTGGCCCGGACGTGAAAAGCCCCTTCTCTCGCGGGGCGAGAGAAGGGGCTCGGCGGGTTGGGTCCGGGGCTGAAGGCTTACTGGACGACGAAGGTCTTGGCGCCGTTGTTCCAGTACTGGAAGGCTCCCCAGCCGGGTGCGAAGACCCCGACCTTCACGGTGTAGGTCCCCTTTGCGGCGGCGGCCGGGACCGCCCAGGTCCAGGTGTAGCGCTTCACGGCGCCGGCCGCGAAGGTCTGGTTGTCGTAGAACACCTGCCCAACCTTCGCCCCCGTCGGTCCGTAGATCTCGAGGTCGATGAGGGCGCTGGCGGCGGTCCCGGTGCGGACATCGACCATCACGACCTGCGACGTCCCCGCGGGAAGTGCCGCCTTGGAGACGGCTCCCGTGCTCGACCAGCCGGTGACGGCTGGCGGCGGTACGGGCGTGGGCAGGGTGCCGGGCGTCGGGGTCGGGGGTACGGTCGTCGGCGTTGCCGTCGGCGGCACGGGCGTCCGGGTGGGTGTCGCCGTTGGCGGGACGGGTGTACGCGTGGGTGTTGCCGTCCCGGGCACGGGCGTCGATGTCGCGGTCGGGGGCACCGGCGTTGGGGTATTGACGCCTACGGTCGGCGTCGCCGTCGGGGGCACGCTCGAACCACCCGACAGCGGCATCGCGCCGGTGGTGTAGTAGGCCGCGGCCTTCAGCTTGAAGAAGCCGCCATCATCGTCGGCGCTGGTCGCCACCGTCGTGTTGCCGCCGATCGCGGCCGGGTTGGTGACGCCGTCGCCGTTGGCGTCGCAGGCGCAGGTAGCACCGTCGGCGCCGCGCCCGAACATGAATGCGATCACGCCGTTGTTGATGTAGTCCTGGAGGTGGCCACGCGTTGCGTCGTCGAGGAGCCACTCGACCCGGTTGTCCTGGTAGTGGTTCCAGGTGTTGTTCATGCTGCGCATCTTGGTGTTGCCCAGCGGGATCTGCCACATCACGACGCGCTCATTCGTGAGCGAGACGAAGCGGCCGAGGAAGCGGGCACTGCGGGCGAAGTCGGCCGCGTCCCACCATGACTGGCCGCCGTCTCCATACTGGTACTGCTTGAAGGCGGCGTCGCGGTCGCTGAACTCGGAGAAGGCGACGTCGAAGTTGGCCCCGAGCGAGGTGTAGAAGGCCGCGGCCCGGCCGCCGAGGGCATCGACGGTCGCGTCCGGGGGGTTGCTGAGGAAGATGTCGTTCCCCGTGCCCCAGACGCTGATGTGGTAGCCGAGCTTCACGTTCGCGCCGTACTGGTCGCGCAGTTTGATGATCGCTCGGGCAAAGCCGGACATGTTGTCGGGCAGGCCGGCGAGTTCGGGGAGGCCGGTACCGCCCACCTTGGCGGCGACGGTGGTGGCGTTATCTCCGGTCGTCTTCTGCTGCACGTAGCCCCAGAGGTCGGGCTCGACATGAAGGACAACGGGGCCGCCGGCCGCGCCAGCGCGCTGGAAGAAGAGCTTAAGGTCGTTCCAGTAGGCGGTCATGGTGGCCGTATTGGCAAGGTTCGCGGCCACGCCGGCCGACTCCGACATGGCGTTGCCGGGCGCCGACTGGAACATCATGTAGTAGGTGAACACGGGGGTGATGCCCTGCGCGGCCGAATCCTGGATGTAGTAGGTGGCGAACTGGCCGTTCGCGTTCCAGTTCGCCCAGCCGCCGCCGGTGTTCACGCCGCCGGCGAGGTACTGGTAGCGGAAACCGAACGGGGCGGTCCGCTTCATCGCGGCGGCGCCACCGGGCGGGTCGGCCATCCCGATCTGGAGGGTGGAAGGCCACCCTGCAGGCAGGGGCGGGAGCGTTATCGCGGACGCGGTCCGTGGACCGTGTGACGAAGGCGAAGCGATAGTGAGGATCGCCAGGGCCAACCCGAATAAGGGAAGACCGGCCATGAATAGACGCTTACGAACAGACATCGAACCACCTTGTGCACGGCTGCTTGGCCGTCTCTCTGCTCTACAGTCGGCTCCGGCCCGCGCGGCAGCACCTCAATCGAGTAACGAGACAGTAACCATTGAGAAAAATGGGGCGAAACGCGGGTTACCCCTCGGAGGGTCGCATGCGGGAATCGCCGGGCCGGCGCCGATGAGACCCGGGGCGTCCAGCTAAGTGTTTACCTGAGTAGACAGGAGCACCATACTGACCACAGGGATTCGTGTGCCCTGGATGCGGTTGCCGCCGCCAGGGCCTCAAGGCGCCGGCAACCGCTCCGGCTGAATGGAGACTACACATGGCGAAACTCATCGATATCGAGGGCATCGGCCCCACCTACGCGGCAACGCTGGCAACGGCCGGCCTGCTCACGACCGAGGCGCTCCTCAAGCGTGGGGCAACGCCCGCCGGGCGCAAAGAGATCGCCGCGGCCACGAAGATCGACGTGAAGAAGATCCTCGAATGGGTGAACCGCGCCGACCTTTTCCGCGTGAAGGGCGTCGGCTCGCAGTACAGCGACCTGCTCGAGAACGCTGGCGTCGATACCGTGAAGGAGCTCGCCACCCGCAAGGCGGACAACCTCCACGCCAAGATGCTTGAAGTGAACGCCGCGAAGAACTTCGTGCGCCGGCCGCCAAGCCTTTCGGAAGTGACCGCCTGGGTGGCGGACGCGAAGACCCTGGCGCCCGCCGTCACCTACTAGTCCCGGACACGGCCGGTCGCGCATGAATTCCGGCTGTAGCCGCGGCCGTCGCGGCCGCTGGAGTCCGGAAGTGGTCCACACACCCGGATACCATCCGGGGGCGCGGCGGCCGATGCCGCAGCGGCCACGGCCGATCTCAGACACGCGGGACGGCGGTGCGGAGGCCAGCGACCCCGAGGCTCGCTGCTACAGGCGATGGCCCAGGGCCGCCAGACCGGGCCGCCACGTCCGCCCGGCTTGCCGGGGGCGGGATATCCGGGCCACCATAGGTGGGCGCCGCCGCGCCCAGGGAGCCCCAGGAAGCATGCCCGACCTGTATATCGGCAAGACCTTCAACGCCGCCGACAAGTCGTTTGGCGACCGGTTCCTCCTCGATTCATCGGACTTGACGACGCACGGCATCGTCATCGGCATGACCGGGTCCGGGAAGACGGGTCTCTCCATCGGCCTCATCGAAGAGCTTCTGAAGAACAAGATCCCGGTCATCGTGATCGACCCCAAGGGCGACATGGGCAACCTCGCCCTCGCCTTCGACCGCCTGGCCCCGGAGCAGTTCGAGCCCTGGATCGACAAAGACGAAGCCGCGCGCGAGGGCAAGACGACCGCCCAGGTCGCGGCTGACGCGGCCTCGCTGTGGACGAAGGGCCTGGCGGATTCTGGCATCACGGCGGCCGATGTCGCCGTCTACGCGGCCGGCCACCGGCTGCGCGTCTTCACGCCCGGCGCGACGGCCGGCATCCCCCTCAACCTCATCGACTCGCTGGCCGCGCCCGGGGGCGACTTCGAGGCGAACGAGGAGGAGTACCGCGACGAAATCGACTCGATCGTCACCGCCCTCCTCGGCTTCGTGAAGGTCGATGCCGACCCGGTGAGCAGCCGCGAATACATCCTCCTCTTCAGCCTCGTCGAGAACGCCTGGCGCCAGGGGAAGGGCCTCGACCTCGAGTCGCTGATCGGACAGGTGGCCAACCCGCCCATTGAGAAGGTTGGCGCCCTGCCGATGGACAGCTTCTATCCGGCGAAGGACCGGAACGGCCTCATGTTCGCGCTCAACAACCTCGTGGCCTCGCCCCGGTTCGAGGTCTGGCGCCAGGGCGAAGCGATCGATATCGAGGGCTGGGTGCGGTCGCGGGACGGTGTGCCGCAGCTCTCGATCGTGTACACGTCCCACCTCGACGACGAGGAACGGACCTTCGTGACCGCCCTCATTCTGAACAAGCTGAAGAGCTGGATGCGGAAGCAGCCGGGCACGAGCGAGCTGCGCTGCCTCTTCTACATGGACGAGATCTACGGCTACTTCCCGCCGACGGCGAACCCACCGACGAAGAAGCCGCTGCTCACCCTGCTCAAGCAGGCGCGCGCCTACGGCGTCGGCATCCTCCTCTCGACCCAGAACCCTGTCGACCTGGATTACAAGGGCCTCGCCAACATGGGCTTCTGGGCGATCGGCCGACTCCAGACGGAGCAGGACCAGGACCGCGTGAAGGCAGGGATCGAGGGCGCGCTCGCCAACGTGCCCGGCGGCGCCAGCTTCGACGAGCTGATCGCGGGCGTCCAAAAGCGCGTCTTCCTCATCCACAACATCCACCGCAAGGCGCCCCAACTGGTCGGATCGCGCTTCGCGATGTCCTACCTCCGCGGGCCGATCACACGGGACGAGATCAAGCGGCTGGGGCCGGCGGTCGTGTCCTGGCAGGCGTCTGCCGCGACCCCGGCGGCCACCGTTGGGGCTGCCCCAGCGGCGGCTACCGCGCCCCCGCCGGCGAGCGGCCCACCGCCGCTGCCCTCGCCCCTGAAGTCGCGCTACTTCCGCAAGTACGGTGGCCAGGTCGCCAACCCGTCGGTCTTCGTCAAGGCGGCCGTCCGCTACAAGGCCGGGGGCGTCGCCACGGACGAGGAGACGCACACGCTTTCCTTCGTGATGACGCCGGACATGGCGGTGGGCGAACTGCTCGAGTCGGACCCCATCGTGATCGACGAATCCGCGGTCGAAGAGGCTGCCCCCGCCGGCATCAGCTATGGCGAGCTGCCCTCGTTTCTTGGAAAAGACGGCGCCCGGGCGATCGAGCGGGTCCTCCGCGACCGCCTCGACGACCGATTCCAGAGGGAGCTGCTCTACGACCCGGTGACGAAGAAGTTCGCTCAGGCCGATGAGAACGAGTTCGCCTTCGCCACACGCCTGGGGCAGACGCCCGGCGCGGACAGTAAACGCGCGGCGCTTGAGCTACGGCTCGACAAGAAACGGGCCGACCTGGGGATGAAGCAACGCGAGGCGGCCGGCCGCAAGACGGAGAAGTGGGCCTCACTTGGCACATCGCTCCTCTCCAACATCGGCCTCTTCACGGGCAGGAAACGCACAGTCACGGGCCTCGGTGGTGTCCTCAGCAAGAACCGCATGGAGAACACGAGCGAGGCCCGGGCGGCGCAGCTTCAGCAAGAGGTTGCGGCCCTGGAGGCCCAGCTCAGCGAGCTGGGCCGGATCGACCCGTCGCGGTTCGAGCGGCGCGTCGTGAAGCCCGCGAAGACCGATGTCTCGATCATCCGGTTCGATATCGTCTGGATCTACTAACGACCAGGTCACGCCCACCCTGAGGAGGGACCATGAAGGACCAATTGATCGCCGCCGTCGCCGAGAAAGCCGGCCTCCCGCCCGATAAGGCCACCGAGGTGGTGGACGCCGTCCTCGCCTTTCTGAAGGAGCACCCGGCCGACATCTCCAGCCTCGTCGGCCTCCCGGAGACCCACCGCATGGCTGATGCCAAAGAGAAGCTCGGCGAAGCGAAGGAGAAGCTCGCCCCGGTCGGTGAGAAGCTCGGCGAGGTTGGCGACAAACTCGGCCCCATCGGCGAGAAGGTCGGTGGCCGCATCGGACGCATGTTCGGCAAGAAGGACGACTCCCGCGACTAAACCGGGCGCTTCCCGGGCGTCGGCTACACTGGCGCCGATGGACACCAACGCGACCTTGCGGCGCTTCGCGGTGACGTTTGTGATCGTGCTGGCAGCCTTCGCCGCCAGTTGCGGCGGCGACGCGGTCGCGCCCACCCCCTCGGCTGTCCCCGCGACGGTGACCACCGCGCCGCCCAGCACCGCCGCCCCCCCAACCGGCTCGCGCCTTGGCACGCCGGGCGGCTCGCCCACGACCATCCGGCCACCGGACTTCGAGCCCCTCCCCGGGGCCAAGGCGTCGTTCGGCACTATCGGGAAGGCAGCCTATCGGATCGAGATGCCCGGCACGTGGAACGGCGACCTCGTGCTCTATGCCCACGGCGTCCGCCTCACCGGCACCGAGGTCTACGTCTCGAACCCGCTCGGCCCGCTCCGCCAGCTCTTCATCGATGGCGGCTACGCCTGGGCGGCCAGCAGCTACAGCGAGAACTTCTACGTCCCCGGCATCGGCGCTGATGAGACGGTGGCCTTGCTCGCCCGGTTCGAAGCCGACTTCGGGAAGCCTCGCCGCGTCTACCTCGTAGGCGAATCGATGGGCGGCAACGTCATCGCCCTGCTCCTGGAGCACTTTCCCGAGAAGTTCGACGGCGCCCTCGCCGTCTGTGGCGCGCTCGGCGGCGAGGAGCAGCTGGACTACCTCGTGTCCTGGGCGATGGCGGCCGAGTTCACGAGCGGCGTGACCATCCCCATCGGCGGCGGCCAGGCGGTCGCCGTGGCGCTGGTCTCGCGGCTCGCCCCCGCCCTGGGCAGCCCCTCACAGCCGACCGCGTCGGGCCGCCAGTTCGAGAGCATCATCCGGAACCTCACGGGAGGGCCGAGGCCCTTCTTCGCCGAAGGCTTCGCCGCGCAGTTCCAGGCGAACTTCGGCCTGCTCGCGCTCGACCCGGACCGGCGCACGCTGCCGGTGGCGGCCGCCACGAACGAGGGCGCTGTCTACGACGTGGACGAGGCCCTCGGCCTGACGGACGCGGAAGTAAACACGGGCGTACGCCGCCTCCCCGCCGACCCGGCGGCCCGGGATGCGGCCGCCCACCCCGACGCGGTGCCGACATCCGGCCGTATCGACGACCCGCTCCTGACGTTGCACAACACGGGCGACCTCTTCGTGCCCATCACCCATCAGACGAGCTACCGCCAGAAGGTCGAAGCGGCCGGCAAGGGCGATCTGCTCGTCCAGCGGGCTATCCGGGCGGCCGGCCACTGCCAGTTCAGCGACGCCGAGTACACCGCCGCCTGGAACGACCTCACGGCCTGGGT
>JBJXGC010000117.1:0-3937 GCA_046154545.1 Dehalococcoidia bacterium
ATGACCGGCCAGGAGAGAGCGACATGGAAACGAAAGAACTGAACGCCGTCCCCGCGGACCACGCCCACCGCTGGTTGATCGAGACCCCCAACGGGCCTCAAAGCCGCGGCATCTGCAAGGTCTGCAAGGTGGAGAAGGACTTCCGCAACTGGATTGCCGAAGCCGACTTCATCACCACCGAAGAGCGCAAGCTCGCGGCCTAGATGGCGGCGGTCCATCGGCGGGTATCGCCCCGGCGCCGATCGCCTGTACATTTCCGTGCATGTTGACGCCGCCGATCGAGCCGATGCTGGCGAAGCTCACACCCGAAATCCCCGCCGGGGACTTCCTCTATGAGCCGAAGTGGGACGGGTTCCGCTGCCTCGCCTTCCTGGCTGAGGGCAAGGTCTACCTTCAGAGCCGGGACAGCCGCCCCCTCGGCCGCTACTTCCCCGAACTCGAAGAGGCCATCCCCCGGCTCCTGCCCGGGACGGCCGTCATCGACGGCGAAATCGTGATCATGGGGCCGAAGGGGATCGACTTCGAGTCGCTCCAGCTCCGTCTCCACCCCGCCGCCTCGCGGGTGCGCAAGCTGGCGGGCGAGACCCCCGCCTCCTTCGTCGCCTTCGACCTCCTCGCCGTGGGCGAAGAGGACCTCCGCCCGAGCCCCTTCGCCGAGCGGCGGCGGCGGCTGGAGGCGCTCTTCGCTGGCGTCCCGGCCCCGCTCCACCTCACGCCCGCCACGGCCGACCGCGCCCTCGCCCAGGACTGGTTCACCCGCTTCGAAGGGGCCGGCTTCGACGGCGTCATCGCCAAGCCGCTGGCCGGCCCCTACCAGCCCGGCGTCCGGGCGATGGCGAAGATGAAACACCTGCGCACGGCCGACTGCGTCGTCGGTGGCTTCCGCTGGTACAAGGAGGCCGAGGGCACGGCCGTTGGCTCGCTCCTCCTCGGCCTCTACGACGAGGATGGCACCTTCCACCTCGTCGGTCACACGGCCAGCTTCTCGGCGAAGGAGAAACGCGAGCTGGTGCCCCTGCTCGCCCCCTACCGCACCGAGGACGAATCCGAGGGCTTCGGCGGCGGGCGCACGCCCGGCGGCCCCAGCCGCTGGAGCGCCGGCAAGGACCTGAGCTGGGTACGGTTGCGCCCGGATCTCGTCTGCGAAGTGACCTTCGACTACCTTCAGGGCACCCGCTTCCGCCACGCTGCCACCTTCAAGCGATGGCGCCCGGACCGGAGGCCGCAGTCCTGCGGCTTCGCCCAGCTCGAAGCGGCCGTCCCCTTCGAACTGCGGCAGGTCTTCGCGTAGCGCAAGGGCGGTCGCCGTGCGCGTCGCCAGTAGCTGCGGCCGTCACGGCCGCTGGTGTCCGAGCGAGCACCGACGACCCGTTTCCCGGCATGGCGTACGGCATCCAGCGACCCAGGAAGGTCGCGGCTACAGGGTCTTCCCCAACCGGGCTCCGGCCGGCTGGAGGCGGCGATGCCGTTCGAGCTGCACGAGGTTTCGCGTAGCGGGGAGGGAAGCCGGATACTGGGGAGGCGGCAACGGGATGGTTTCCGGGGCCGGTATCAGCGAGGAAGGCGGACCAGGCATGGCAGTCGCGCTGCTGGAGACCAAGCTCTATGCTCCCCGCCGGCCGCGTGGCCTGGTGCCACGCCCGAGGCTGATCGAGCGCCTCGACCGCGGAGCCCAATCGACCCTGACGCTGATCTCCGCACCCGCCGGCTTCGGCAAGACCACCCTCCTGGCGGAGTGGCTGGCAACGGCCCCGCCAGGCGGCCGCTCAGCCGCTTGGCTCTCCCTCGATGCCGGGGACAACGACCCCTCGACCTTCTGGACGTACGCGATCACCGCCCTTCAGACCGTCCAACCCACGGTCGGCAGGAGCGCCATGGCGCTTCTCCAGTCGCCCCAACCGCCCCCGGGCGAGGCCCTCCTCTCCGTCCTCCTCAACGAAGTCGCCGCCCTCTCCGGTGCCGTCGTCCTCGTGCTCGACGATTACCACCTGATCGAGGCGGGCTCAATCCACGATGGTATGGCGTTCCTGCTCGACCACCTGCCGCCGAACATGCACCTGGTGATAGCCAGCCGCGCCGACCCCGTGGCGCCGATCGCCCGTCTCCGCGGGCGTGGTGAACTCACGGAGATCCGGGCGGCCGACCTGCGTTTCAGCCCCGATGAAGCGGCCGCCTTCCTCAACGGGGCGATGGGGCTGGACCTCTCGGCCCAGCACGTTGCCGATCTCGAGTCGCGGACGGAAGGCTGGATCGCCGCCCTTCAACTGGCCGCCCTCTCGATGGAGGGGCGAGACGACGTTGCCGGGTTTATCACCGCCTTCACCGGCAACGACCGCTACATCGTGGACTACCTCGTCGAAGAGGTCCTCCAGCGTCAGCCGGGACCGATCCGCTCCTTCCTGCTGCAGACCTCCATCCTCGACCGCCTCTGCGCCCCGCTCTGTGATGCGGTCACCGGAAGCGCCGGCAGTAAGACGATGTTGGAGACGCTGGAGCGGGGGAATCTGTTCGTGGTCCCGCTGGACGACAGCCGCCGGTGGTTTCGCTATCACCACCTGTTCGCGGACGTGCTCCGGGCGCACCTCGCGGATGAGCAGCCGGGTGAGGCGCCCAACCTTCACGCGCAGGCGAGCAAGTGGTACGCGGGCAACGGTCAACCGGCTGCCGCGATTACGCACGCGCTTGCCGCGCACGACCTCGCCCGGGCGGCCGGCCTGGTAGAACTGGAGTCGGAGGCCATCGTCCGCGGCCACCAGCCCGCTCGGCTGGTCGAGTGGCTCGAGCCGATCCCGGACGACCTCATCCGAGCGATGCCCGTGCTCAGCACTTACTACGCCATGGCTCTCCAGGGCCTCGGCGACATGGTGGGCTCGGCGGCCCGCTTAACCGACGCCGAACGCTGGATGGATGGCACGGCAGAATCGGACGGGATGGTGGTCGTCGATCAGGCGGCCTTCCGGTCGCTCCCGTCGCGGATTGCCCTCGGGCGGGGCTTCCTCGCAATGGCCTCGGGCGACCTGGCCGGCACGATGGAGCTGGCCCGCCGGGCACTGGGCCTCCTGCTGGAGGACGAGCATCACTGGCGCGGCGCCGCCGCCGGCCTTCTGGAGCTCGCGCATTGGGCGAGCGGGGATCTTGCGGCGGCCCAGCCTCTTCATGACGACGCCCTCGCCAGTTTTGAGCGAGCGGGCGACATCGTCTTCGCGATCATCTCCGCCTATCACGGCGCTGACCTCCTGAAGGGGCGAGGCCGCCTGGCCGAGGCAGGCAGGGAGTACGAGCGATGGCTTCAACTCGCTGCCCGGCACGGCGATGCCGCGACACCAAGCGCGGCGAACTTACACCTGGGACTCAGCGAGTTGCATTGCGAGTACGGCGACCTCGAAGGCGCTAGCCACCATCTGCGGCTCGCCGAGGCGCTGGGCCTCTTGCTGCCAAGAATGCCCTACCGCCACTGCCTTGCTGGCGCTCGATTGCACCAAAGCCAGGGCGACCTCGACGGTGCGATCGCACTGCTCGACGAAGCGGAGCGGCTGCAGATCCGCGGCGCCGTCCCTGATTTCCGGCCGGTTGGGGCCTGGCGAATACGGCTGCGGCTCGCCCAGGGCAGGCTCACCGAGGCCCTCGATTGGGTGCACGCCCAGGGCCTGACCGTCGATGACGACCCTGACTACCGGCGGGAGTACCAGCACCTCACCCTGGCGCGAGTGCTCATCGCCCACGCTGAGCGGGAACGAGACGCGCACGCTCTTGGTGATATCGACCGCCTGCTCGGGCGCCTCCGGGTCGCTGCCGAGGCGGGCGGGCGGATGGGGGCGGTCATCGAGATCCTCATCCTGCAGGCGATCGTCCAGCAGGCCCAGGACGACATCGCCGCTGGCCTCTCCCACCTGCAACGCGCCCTGACCCTGGCCGAGCCGGAGGGCTACGTCCGGAC
>JBJXGC010000125.1:0-2549 GCA_046154545.1 Dehalococcoidia bacterium
GTCATCGCCGCGAACGGGGGCAGGGCCGCCATGCGTACGGCGCTGGGGCGGAGGTAGAGGCCCGTGGCGACCGCCGCCGCGAGGAAGGCGTAGGCCGCCGGTAGCTGCCCCCGGTCGGTTTCGCTGAATGGTGCCGCCACATGCGCGAAGAGGAGCGCGGGCACGGCGATGGCGACGGCGGCCCTCACCAGCCAGCGCGCGTACCGCCAGCGGATCGTGAGACCGCTGACGTAAAGCGCCCCGGCGGCCGCTTCGAACCAGGCGCCTAACCACTCTGCGGGGAGGTTGACCACCAACCCAAGTGAGCCCCAGGCGACGAGTAGGGCCGGGATCGCGGGCAGGGAATAGAGGCGCCCGTACCCGCGGCTGGCCAGAGTGACATAAAGCATGGCGCTCACGCTCGACCCGAGCAGCCAAAGGATGTCGTTCGGAAGCGCGCCCTGGTCCAGCACCTGGGTGCGCAGGGCCACGAAGTCCATCGGGACGAGGATGGCGCCGAGGGCGAGGAACACCGGCCCCGCTTCGCGCACTCGCGCCCAGCGATGGAGGCTCACCCCCAGGCCGAGGACGGCGACGATGTAGATGGTCACGATGACGAAGCGCCCGAGCCCGCTCACGAGTTCGCCGCGGGCGGCCACGAAGATGATCGCAGAGATCGTGAGCAGGAAGGCGCCGAGGTAGAGGAGGATGTCGGCCTGGCGCTCCGAGGCCCAGGCCCCGGCCACTTCGGTCAACGGCTTGCCGGGGGGTTTCGGCGGCTCCTCCGGGCGCGCTGGCCGGGGGACAACCTCCGGCGCGGCCGGGCCCACGGCGAAGGCTGCGGCGGTGGTGAGCGGGTGGGCTGCGGCCGGTGAGGACACTCGCTGAGGCGGCGGGATGGCCGCCGTCGTCACCCGGCGGGGCGGCCGGGCGGCGATCAGGCGCTCTTCGAGCTGCTCACGAACGCCCTCCAGCGCCTCCCGGCGGGCACTGTTGTCCTTCGCCTTCGCGGCAATCAAGGTAAGGGCTCGCGCCACCTCGCGGATTGTCGTGGGGACGGACCCGTGCCAGCCGACGCCGCAATGTGGGCAGCGGACCACGGGCGCTGCGAAGATGTCGCCGCAGTTCTCGCAATAGCGGGGGTCGGGCGCCGGCGCCTGTCCATCACGCCCATCCGGCAAGTCGGCCATCACGCTCTCCCCGATGCCACTCGCCCATGGTATGCCTGTTCACCGCCGACGGTAACGTGGAAGATCCTTGAGTTGCCGGGCAGGGCGCGAACAGGGCCATCGGGCGCGAGGTCGCGGGCCGAATGGCGAACTTCCAACCCGACTACCCCAGGATTGCCGTCCTGTCGCCTGCGAGCAGACGGCCGGGGTGGACCCGGAGGCCTGGGAAGACTTCGCTTTCGATGTAGCCGTCCGGGCCGGGCGCGAGTTCGGCGTATTGGCCGTTTCGCAGGCGGAACCAGAGGAAGCGCTCGTCCTCGGTCAGCCAGACGACGTACTCCTGGACACCGGCCCGCCGGTAGGATTCCTTCTTACGGTTGAGGGCGATGTTCGCGGTCGAAGCCGCGACCTCCACTGCAAGCTCGGGCGCCTCCCAAGTAGTGGTCGGCGTCGATCACGGCCTGGCCGGTCACGTACCGCATCATGGAGTCCGGCTGAAGCACGTCCTCCGGGCTGAGCCGCACCGTACCGTTGTTGCCGGCGCGGACCCCGGTGTGGCTCAGGGAGTAGTTCACGAGCCAGGCAATCAACAGGCTGTCCGGCTCGGCGTGCTCTTCGATTCGTACTGGTGAACCCACGTAGACCACTCCCTGGATGAGTTCGGCCTTCTTGAGGTCGTGCCGCTGGGAGTAGCGCCGCTCGAATTCATCCCGGGTGAGTACGTCGCCGGATTCAAGAGCAGGGCCGCATGTCCGTCGATCAGAGAGTTTCGGAGCCGCCATGTCCTCAGTTTACCACCCGCACGAAGACCCGGTGGGCGCCGTTATTGCCCATCCCCCTGGCGTTCCACGGCTGTTCGACGGGCTGGACGTGACCGTCGGCGTCGGTCGCGCGGCAGAGGAGCTGTTGGTCGCCGGGCGAGGCAGGCCAGGGGAACGACCAGCTCTGCCATTCGTGCGGCCCGCCCGGGGATGCGACCGCCGCGTCCGCCCACGAGGACCCTCCGTCCGTGCTCACCTCGACCCGCACGATCTCCGAGCGGCCCGACCAGGCCCGTCCGCGCAGCTCCACCGTTCCGGCGCGCACCAGGCGCCAGCGCGTGAGGAAGTCGGGGATACCCGGCGGGATCATGAGCGAGCGGACGAGCATCAACGCGACCGGCTCGCCCGGGTCGCGGCGGTCCTGGCTGTAGCGGTAGGCGAGGGCGTTCTGGTAGCCGTTGAAGGGCTCGCGCAGCACGGTGACCTGGCGCAGCCACTTCACGTTCGTCATGCCGTACCAACCTGGTGTGACCAGCCGCAGGGGAGCGCCGTGCTGAGGCAGGAGCGGCTGACCGTTCATCTCCCAGGCGAGCAGCACCTCCGGGCGCAGAGCCTCCTCGAGCGGCAGGCTGCGCTGGTA
>JBJXGC010000141.1:0-2769 GCA_046154545.1 Dehalococcoidia bacterium
TGGATCTCAGGCATGAGACGGTCGAGCCAGGCCGGCAGCCACCAGTTGGCGTTGCCGAGCAACTCCATCGCGGAGGGGACGAGGACGAGCCGGACGACGGTCGCATCGACGAAGATGGCGACAGCCAGGCCAAGGCCCAGCTCCTTGATAATGCGGTCCTCGCCGAGGACGAAGGCGAGGAAGACGGCAACCATGATCGCGGCCGCAGCCGTGATCACCCGGGCGGTCGCGGCGAGGCCGTTGGACACCGACGAGGCGTTGTCCCCCGTCCGGACGTAGTACTCGCGGATGCGGCTGATAAGGAAGACTTCGTAGTCCATGGAGAGGCCGAAGAGGATGCAGAAGAACATCATCGGCAAGAAGACCTCCACCGGCCCTTTCTCGATGCCGAGAATATTGGCCCCCCAACCCCATTGGAACACCACCACGACAGCCCCGTAGGCAGCGCCGATAGAGAGGAGGTTGACGATCGCCGCCTTCAGCGCCACCAGCACGGACCGGAAGACGGCCATCAGGAGGACGAAGCTGAGGCCGATGACGCCGGCGAAGAGAAACGGCATCCGCGAGGTGATACGGTCCTGGATGTCGATGTTCGCGGCCGTGAACCCGGCGACATACCCCTCGGCGCCCGAACCGGAGAGGGCAACCGGTACGACCTCGGAACGGAGGCGATGCACGAGCGCGACGGTCTCGGCGGCCTGGGGCTTCGACCTGGGGAAGACGGTAAAGATGATCGTGTCCTGGGCCGCATTCTGGGCGGGCTGCGTCACCTCCCCGATTTCCTTATCGTTCGCGAGAACCGTACCAATAGCATTGATGCGCTCCTTGCCGCCCTGGGAAACGTCGATGATGACGGCCAGTGGGCCGTTGAACCCGGCGCCGAAGCCCTTCGCAAGGAGGTCGTACGCCTGCCGCGTATGGTAGTGACCAGGCCGCGTGCCGGCGTCGCTGAATCCGATCCGCATCGTGAGGACGGGCGCAGCCAGGAACAGCAAGAACACGACCCCGCCAATGAGGTAGGGGAGCGGGTGGCGCTGGATGGCCCTGCTCAGCCGGTACCAGCCGCTTTCCGGGTCGACCCCCTCGGTCGAGTGAAGCAGCGGGACGTGCCAGCGGTCGATCTTGTGGCCAACGACCGAGAGCAGGGCGGGCATCAGGAAGAGAGACACGAGTACCGCCACGGCCACGACGACGGCCGAGGCCGTCCCGAGGGCTGCGAGGAAGGGCAGGCCCATGGCGTAAAGACCGAAGAAGGCGATGGCCACCACTAGCCCGGCGAAGACCACAGCCCGTCCCGCGGTGTTGACCGCCAGGGCCACGCTCTCCTCGACGCTCGCGCCGTGGTGCAGCCCCTCGCGGAAGCGGGTCACCACCAGGAGGCTGTAGTCGATCCCGACGCCGAGGCCGATCATGGCCATGAACTGCGTGCTGAAGTCGGGGAACGCGAACAATCGCATCAAGAGCAGGACTATCGATATCCCGGCCCCGATGCCGACGAGGGCGGCGGCGATGGGCAACCCGACGGCGACTACCGAGCCAAAGGCCACGAAGAGGATGACCACGGCCGCGAGCACGCCGATCGCTTCGGAGCCGAAGGCCGGCTGTTCGGTGAGGCTGATCACCCGCCCGCCCGTCTCCACCCGCAGGCCATCGACGTTCGCGTCATCGACGAGCTTCACGAAGGCATTCACATCCTCGACTGGGAGCTCGTCGGCCTGTCCCCGCCAGCGGACGACGGCGCGGGCGATCGTGCCATCGGCCGAGACAAAGGCGGGGTTCGCCGAGGGCGACTCGACCTGGACGACGCCGGGTACGGTGGCCAGGCGCTGGATGAGCGCCTCAATCGGCCCCTGGAACGCCGCGATGGTGCCCCCGGGGGGCGCCTCGAAGACCACGTCCGCGGTATCGCCGGCCCGCTGCGGGAAACGCGCTTCGAGGAGGTCGAGAGCGGCCTGCGACTGCGAACCCGGCAGGCTGAAGTTGGTATCGGCCTTCCCGGGGTACTGCGTGCCCAGGCCGACTACCACGACAACGCCAACCAGCCAGGCGCCGATCACGGCCCAGCGGTGGCGATAGGAGATATGGGCCCAGCGCAGGAAAAGAGATGGCCGGGAAGAGGTTGCCGAGCGCGCCAAATGAGCCTCCGGAGAGCATCGACGGGGGGACGATCGTGCCGATTCAGGAGAACCGGAACCGGGATTCCGGTCAAGTAGAGAGACTGCTAGGATGCACCCGGAGCAGAGGGTACATGACCCACGTGATCCGAAGTGACGCCCAGGCGAACCGCGCCCGCGTGGTCCTCGCCGCCCGGTCCGTGTTCGCCGAACAGGGCCTCGCCGCGGACATGAAGACGATCGCCCAGCAGGCGAATGTGGGCGTTGGCACCATCTACCGGAACTTCGCCACCAAGGACGAACTCCTCCAGGCGGTCATGGAGGCCTGCATCGCCGACGCCTACCGCGACCTGCTCGATCTGCGCGCCGTCCACGAAGGGCGCGAGCGGCTGGCGGCGCTGGCCCGCACCGCCTTTCTCCACGCCGAACGGAACGGACCGCTCTTCGCGGCCATCGGCGCGGCCGGGACGCCGCCGAGCATCGACCCGCCGCCGGAAATCCTCGAGATCATCACCGCGATCTTCTCGGAAGCCGCGGCGGACGGTGACCTCCGCGCCGACATCCCCGCCGCCTTTCTCGCCCGCTTTCTTGCCACGCTCTTTCCCGCCTACCTCGAGCTCCGCCAGTCGTTCCCCGCGGAGCTGGTGACGGGCCA
>JBJXGC010000147.1:0-5100 GCA_046154545.1 Dehalococcoidia bacterium
AGCCCCGAGCATGCCCCCAGAGGACGAGTTTTCAGACCAGAGGGAGAGTGCCCTCATGGTGCACACCCCAGCAGTTCGACGATTTTCGCGGCCGGGTCCCCGGCTTCCATAAGGGCCTCGCCAACCAGCACCGCACCCGCCCCCGCTGCTTCGAACCGCTCAACGTCGGTGCGTGTCTGGATGCCGCTGAGGGCAGCCAGCAGCGTCCCCTTCGGCACCATCGTGGCCAGGCGGTCTGTCGTGCCCAGATCGACGGTGAAGCTCCGCAGGTCGCGGTTGTTGATGCCGATGAGGCGCGCGCCTGCTGCCACGGCCCGGGCCATCTCCGTTGCGTTGTTCACTTCGACCAGCGCGTCCATGCCGCACTCTTCCGTGAACTCGAGGAGGCCCCGGAGAGTCGCGTCGTCGAGGCTGGCGACGATCAGGAGCAGTGCGTCGGCCCCGTAGGCACGCGCTTCGACCACCTGGTAGGGGTCGATGATGAAGTCTTTTCGCAGGATCGCCGGCCGCTGGTCACCCAGTTGGCCGACCGCCCGGCGCACCTGGAGCATGTCGTCCAGGCTGCCCTTGAACCAGGTTGGTTCGGTGAGGACGGAGATACCGGCGGCGCCGCCCTGGGCGTACTTCATCGCCTGGCGGGCGGCGTTCATGCCCGGCGCGATGTCGCCCTTGCTCGGTGAGGCGCGCTTGATCTCGGCGATCAGGGCCACAGGCGCGGATGCTTGCAGCCGGGCGACGAAGCCGGTCGTGGGCGGGGCCTCGCGCACGAGCTCCCGGAGGGCCGGGAAGGGTGTTGCCAGCTTGGCGGCGAGGACATCCTCGCGCCGTTGGGCCACGATGCGGTCGAGGATGGTCGGCTCAGCCACCGGCGGCGCCCTCCTGGCTCAGGGCGACGTAGCGGTTGAGCGTCTCCCTGGCCCGGCCCGAGTCGATTGACTCCGCGGCCAGGTGTGCCCCTTCCATGAAGTCTTTTGCTGCCCCGGCGACCCACAAGGCGGCTGCGGCGTTCATCAGGACGAAGTCCCGCATCGCGCCGCGCTCGCCGCCGAGCACAGTGTTCATGATGGCGGCGTTCTCGGCAGCATCGCCGCCGGCCACACGCTCGAGGGGATGCTGGAGCAGGCCGAACGTTTCCGGTAACAGTGGCATCTCGACCACCGGCCCGCCATCGACGACCCACGCCTGGGTCGGGAGGGCCGGGCTTATCTCGTCCAGCCCTTCCGCTGAATGCACAACCATGACGCGGTCGAGGCCGCGGAGCCGAAAGGTCTCGGCTAACACCGGCCCAAGCGCCCTGATACTCACGCCGACGAGCATCCGCCGTGGGTGGGCGGGGTTCGCCAACGGCCCGAGAAGGTTGAAGATCGTGCGGATACCCAGCTCGCGCCGGGCCGGTCCAACGTGCCGGAAGGCCGGGTGAAAACGCTGGGCGAAGAGGAAGCAGAAGCCGCAAGCATCAATGATCGCGGCCGCCCGGGCGCCGCCGATGTCGAGGCGGGCACCGAGCGCTTCGAGAACGTCGGCGCTGCCGCACTTTGACGAGGCGGCCCGGTTGCCGTGCTTCGCGACGCGGACCCCGGCGCCAGCCACCACCAGCGCCGCGGCCGTCGAGACGTTGAAGGTGTCGATGCCGTCTCCCCCGGTGCCGACGATATCCATGACGTTGTCGGCGGGCACGTACTCGGCGTGGCGCTGGGTCACCTGCAGGCAGGCCGCGATGAGCGACGGCGGCTCGCCCTGCATCCGCAACCCCGTGAGGAAGGCGCCGATCTGGGCTGCGGTGGCCGCGCCCGCCAGGATGACTTCGAGCGCGGCCGCGGCCTGCGCGTCGCTCACCCTGCCGTCATCGGCCAGTGCGCGGATAGCGTCCTGGAGTGCGGTCACCGGCGCCCACCCTTCATTTCAAGGAAGTTCCTCAGCAGATCCTTGCCGTGCTCGGTGGCGATCGACTCGGGGTGGAACTGCACGCCTTCGACGGTGAACTCGCGGTGGCGGATGCCCATGATGATCCCGTTTTCCGACTTCGCCGTCACTTCAAGCTCGGCCGGCTGCGTCTCTGGAGTACCGGCGAGTGAATGGTAGCGGATGGCCGTGAAGTCGTTCGGGATGTCTTTGAACACGCCCTCGCCATCGTGGTGGATGGTTGAGGTCTTGCCGTGTTTGATCTCGCCTGCACCGGCGACTGTCCCGCCGTAGACATCGTAGACGCACTGGTGGCCAAGGCAGACCCCGAGCACCGGTACGCGCCCGGCGAAGGCGCGGATGACGTCGCGGGAGATGCCGGACTCCTTCGGGGTGCAAGGCCCGGGAGAGATGACGACATGATCGGGGTGCAGCGCTTCGCAGTCGGCCAGCGTGACCTGGTCGTTGCGGACGACCACGACGGTCTCTCCGAGTTCGGACAAGTACTGGTAGAGGTTGTAGGTGAAGCTGTCGTAGTTGTCGATCAGGAGCGTCGTCATCGGTCCATCCCTTCTTCGTGGGCCAGGTCGTCCGCCACTTCGCGAAGGGCGGCCGCCAGTTCTTCGGGACCGTAGCCGTAGCCGCGCCGGTCCAACCCGAACTTCTTCCCGAGGTAGTCGGCGTCGAGGGAACTGGCGAGCCGGAGGTTCACCGGGTAGGCCGTGCCGGGTTCGCCCACGAGGGAGACGAGGAAGTACCCGTCACCCGCGGAGCGGGCGAAGCTGGCGATCTCCCTCATCAGCGGCACCAGCACGAGCTCCACGCCATCCACCCGGTAGAAGCGCACAGCGAGGTGCTCGACCTGCTTTGTCATGGTCATCGCGGCACCGCCGCAGCGATCGATCGAAGCGCCTCCAGCACGCCGGCCGGGCTGCGCGCGACATAGAGCGGCGAGGCGTCGAGGAGGAGTTCGATGTCCAGCGAACCCCAGGTAGCGGCGATCGAGGGGCAGCCCGCGTTCCGGGCGGCGAACACATCGGCCGGGCTGTCACCGACCATCGCGACCTGGGCCGGGTCATCGACGAGCAGCCGGCTCATCGCTTCGAAGATCGGCGCCGGGTCCGGTTTGTGCGCCTCCGTGTCGTCGCAGCCGACCACGGCCGCAAAGTAGCCGAGCAGGCCGGCGCTTTCGAGCTCTTCGGTGGCGCCCCAGGAGATCTTCGAGGTCACGATCCCGAGCGGGAGGGTGAGGTCGCGGCAGGCCTCAAGGACATCAACGACGCCTTCGAACGGCGCCGCCCGGTTGACGTGGTTGTAGTAGTAGTCGCGATAGCTGGCCACAAAGCGGGGGCCGTCATCCCCGAGGAGTCGCGTGCCCATCGCCTCCAGCGTGCCGCCCCGATGCGAGCGCCAGAGCGCTTCCGGGTCCACCCAACCGCCCACCGTTTCGCCGTAGGCATGCTCGAGCGCCCGCATCCTGCCCGGCAGCGTGTTCAGGAGGGTATCGTCGAGGTCCCAGAGCAGCGCCCTCATAGGGCCGCCCCCGGCCGGGGGACGCCTCGCGCCGCGAACACCTCTTCCATGATCGGCCAGGCCTCGAGGGCGGCCGGGAAGCCGGCGTAGACCGCGACCATGCGCAGCGTCTGGACGACCTGGTCCGGCGTCGCTCCATGGTTGAGGGCGCCGTTAATGTGCGAGCGGAGCGGTCCGGCTCTGCCTCCCAGAGCCGCCAGCATCGCCACCACTTCGAGGCTCCGCGTACGCCGGTCGAGGCCGGGGTGCGACCACACTTCGCCAAGGGCGAAATCGACGATGTCGTCGGCCAGCTCCGGCGAACTCTTCTTCATGCGGGCGAAGCCAAGGGTCGGGTCGGCGGCGCCGCCGAGGGTGCGGAGCACATCGAGCCCGGCCTCGTGCCGGCCCGGGTGTTCGGGGTCAGGCTCGCGGGCGCCCGCGGTTGCCGGGGGTGTCCCGGCATCGCGGTTGAGCGCCGCAAGGAGCTGGAGTCCGTCGTCGCCGGGCTCCAGCACGCCGTAGACGCGGAGGACGGCATCCCGCGTCCCGCCATCCATCGGCACATCGATCAGGTCGTCGAGGTGGAACCAGCCCGCTTCGTGGCCTTCGGGGTGCGCCGGCTCACCGGTCCAGTCCATCGGCGCATAGAGGTTCAGGACGTCATGCGACTCGCCCCGGGGGACGTACGTGGTCTGGAGGAAGGCCTCGGCGATCTCGACGGTCACGATCCCAAGCTGGCGGAGAAGTGTGTCCATGGCGGCGTCCACGTCGTCCGACTCTTCGGCGAAGGAGCCGCCGGGGAGCGTCCATTCCCCGCCAGCGGGGCTGCGGAAGAGGAGAAGGCGCCCCTCGCGGTTGACCAGTGCCCGGAGTTCGATCTGTTGGCTCATCGTGTCTTCATCGCTACCGTATCAAGGATACTCAGGAGGAGGATGCGGAGGCTCCCCGGGAGCCCGGCCCCGCTTTCGACGGCGGCACGGTCGAGCCAGGACCCCGCGCCGGGCGGGATCTCGCCGTCCCAATCCCAGACGGTGTAGAAGCCGGAAAAGGCCTCGTCGGCTTCACTGTTGTCGCGATAGTTGAACGCGCCCTGGGCCCAGATGTTCTTCGCCACAATGCCGAGCTGGTCGCTGATGTGCCCGGCCAGCTCGACCTTGCGGTCTTCAGCGAGGGGCCGGAATACGCCGCCCGGCAGGCCCAGGCCACCGGGCAGGGCGCGCAAGAAGACGGAGTCGGCGCGGCGGAGGACGCCATAGACGCGTTCGGGCCGGCGGTCAGTCACGGAGCACACCCCTACGCATTGGGCGGCGTAACGCCTCTTGTGAAGTGGGGTCGCCTGGCGACGCGGCCCTCACCCCCTGCCCCCTCTCCCCGCGCGCGGGGCGAGGGGGAGCCGAAGACGCAGTGGGAACCTCTGCGGTCCGCGCCGTCCGGGTGCCACGAAAGGATGGCGACACCGCCCCCTGGGATGCGGGATTCGTGGCGCGCCCTGGTGGCCTTGGCGCCCTGGCGATTCTCAGCTCAGATTGACTCCGCGGGTTGCGGGAGCGGTCGTCATCCATAGCCGATGCTCCCGGTCCGTGCTTCGGCCGCCGCCAGTTCGGCCATGTCGATCGCCCGCATCGGCGCCTGTAACTTGTTCACGGTCTCGACGTATTCGGCGGCGGGGTCGGAGTCGTAGAC
>JBJXGC010000160.1:0-15670 GCA_046154545.1 Dehalococcoidia bacterium
ATACTTGTCTCCCGACTCGTACCTCGCGGGCGAGGGGGAGGAGGGGTTTGCTCTCGCCGGCGGGTGCACATTTCCGGCAGGGCACGCGCTTCGCGGTTCAGTTCGTCCGCGCTCAAAGGCGAGGCTCTCTTCGGCGGCAAGGACCTGGGGACGGTGACCCACGAATCCGTCTTCTCCGGGTTCCCGGCCGTCGCCCGGGCCACGACCGTGCCCAACATCTTCTTCTCGGTCGTGCTTCCGCGCCTGCGCGCCAGCGGCGACCTCCTCGCCTTCCTCTGGGCTTCGCGCCTTGTCCAGGAACAGCGCGGGGAAGTCCGGTTCGTGACGGCCGGCCAGATCTGGGAGCAGGACGGTGCCGCTGAGGCTTTCCACGAGTTCGGCGGCGGGCGCGAAGGACTGGACGGCGGCCTCCGCCGTTGCGTCGAGGTCGGCGCCCTGCTTGGCGTCGAAGTCGTCGGCCGTGATGGGGAAGAGACCGTCTATCTCGTCAATAATCCAGGCTCACGCCGTGCCGTCGCCCGGGCCCGTGGCGGCGAACTCGAACTGCGGCCCGAGACGGTCGTCCGGGCCATCGCCGTCGAGTCGCGGCCCGGCATCTTCCGGCTCTACGAAGAGAACGTCGGCACGATCACGCCTATCGTCGGTGAGCGGCTCATCGCCGCGGCCGACGAATACCCCTGGGAGTGGATCGAGGACGCCTTCCGCGAAGCCGCGGAGCTGAACAAACGGAACTGGCGCTACGTCGAACGCATCCTCCAGAACTGGGCCCAGGAGGGCCGCAATGAAGCACCTCAGCAAGATCCTGTCGGACCCCAGCAGCGTCTCTTCGGCGGCGCCACTCCGGCCCGCCGCGCCTGACCCGGTGCCCGGTGACCCGGAGTGTCCGCGCTGCGCCGGCTCCGGCCGCTTCGTGGTCGAGCGCCCGTGGGACGACCCGCGCTTCGGCAAGGCAGAGCCCTGCGACTGCGTCCTCCGCGAAAGTGGCGAGGTCCGCCGTTCGCGCCTGGAACGGATCAGCAACCTCGGCACCCTGACGCGGTTCACGTTCGAGACGCTCGCCCCAGCCGGTGACGACGCTGACCGCGACTGGAGTGGCCGCGCCCGCGCGGCGGCCGAGGCCTTCGCCGACGATCCCCGGGGCTGGCTCGTCTTCACCGGTCCCAGTGGCAGCGGGAAGACCCACTTCGCCGCCGCCATCGCCAACCGCCGGATCGCCCTCGGCTCGCCCGCCCTCTTCATGGTCGTCCCCGACATGCTCGACCACCTCCGTTCCAGCTACGACGCGGCCGACGAGGACGTGGGGTTCGACCAGCTCTTCGAACATGTCCGCAACGCGCCGCTCCTCCTCCTCGACGACATCGACGCGGCGGCCCCAACGCCCTGGGCGAAGGAGAAGCTGCTCCAGGTCGTGAACCATCGCTACAACCTCCAGCTGCCCACCGTCTTCACCTGCTCGACCCGGCCGAAGCTGCTCGACGACCGGATGGCGACCCGCCTCAGCGACCCCCAGGTCTCAACCATCCTGCCGCTCGAAGGTCCGCGCGCGAGCGCCGGCTACGACCAGGTCGGTGGGATGACCCGCGAGCGCCTCAGTTCGATGATGTTCCGCGACCTCGTCGAGTCGTCCCGCTGGTCGGAGACCGAGCGCTCGAACTTCACGAGCGTGCTTCTCGCCGCGCGGACGTTCGCCGAAGACCCGCAAGGCTGGCTGGTGATTCGCGGCGAACACGGCTGCGGCAAGACCCACCTGGCCGCAGCCATCGCCAATAAGGCGCTGGCCGGTGGCCTCTCGGTCTTCTTCGCTGTCGTCCCCGACCTTCTTGACCACCTCAGGGCGACCTTCGCGCCCTCCAGCGAGACGACCTACGACGAACTCTTTGAACGAGTGCGCAACGCCGAACTCCTTGTGCTCGACGACCTTGGGGCCCACCAGTCGTCGCCCTGGGCGGAGGAGAAGCTCTTCCAGATCGTGAACTACCGGACGCTCCTGCCCCTCCCCACGGTGGTGTCCACGAACCTCCAGCCGGGCGAGTTCCAGAAGCTCCACCCGCGGCTCTACGCCCGCATCTTCGACCCCCACGCGGGGTCGTTGATCGAAGTCCTCGCGCCCCACTACGCCCTCGGCCGTGCCCCGGGGCGCTCCGAGCCGCCGCGCCGGCGGGGGCCTGCGCGATGACCGGCGCCCGCGACCCCAGCGGCCGCAACGGCCGCGGCTACAGCGGGATTCACGCGCGGCCGGGCATCGCACACCACCTGTAGACGCGACCCTCCAGGGGGCTGGATTCCGGCACTCTCCCGGTTCACCCGACACCGGACCGGCGCCCGGAACCCCAGCGGCCGCGACGGCCGCGGCTACAGCGGGATTCACGGGTCAGCCGGGCATCGCACCACCTCCGGGAGGATACCGCGACCAGGTACGCAGTGATCGTGGCACGCGAGTGTCCATTTCGGGCGACGCGCTACTGAGATCGGCGCCCCACCCAATCCTTGAGCGCCCACTCGGTTGAGTCGAAGGCGAGTTCGGTCCAGGGGATTTCGTGGGCGTAGAACCAGCCGATCTCGCTGGTCTCGTGGCCCGCTTCGCCTTCGCCCAGCGCCTCTGCTTCATAGACGATGAGCACCACCCCTGGCTCGGTCCGGGTGTAGACCCCGGACAGCCTCAGGTTCGTGACCTCAAGGCGCGCTTCCTCGAGCGTCTCCCGCGTGGCTGCCTCTTCCGCCGTCTCGCCCACGTCCATATAGCCGCCGGGGAAGACCCAGGTGCCGATGCGCGGCTCGATCGCGCGGCGTACGAGGAGGATGCGGCCATCGGCGCCAATGGGAATCGTGCCGGCCACCGGACGCGGGTTGATGTAGTGCACGAACCGGCAGCCGACGCAGACCAGGCGGGTGCGGGTGTCCCCTTCGGGGGTCGCGCTCGCCAGCCGCTCGCCGCAGTGCATGCAATAGCGCGAAAAGCTGTGGGGATGGTTGCTCACCCGACCTCCGTTAGCGCCGCATCCCTGCGGGGGCCTGCTGCAGGCCGAGCGATTCCGGCCCCTCGATCCACTCCTCACCGTCCTCCCACACCTCTTTTTTCCAGACCGGCACCTTCTTCTTGATCTCGTTCACCAGCCAGTGGCCGCCCTCGAACGACTCGGCCCGGTGGCCGCAGCTCACGGTGATCAGCAGGCTCGCCTCGCCGATCGCGAGCCGTCCCGTGCGGTGGAGGACGGCGCAGTCGATCAGGCCGAACCGCGCGATGGCCTCTTCCGCGATCTGGCGCATCACTTTTTCGGCCATCTCCGGGTAGGCGTCGTAGACGAGGTGGCTCACCTTGCGGTCGAGGTTGTTGTCGCGCACGACGCCGAGGAAGACGTTGATCGCCCCGGCCGCCGGCGATTCCACGGCGGCGATCGCCTCTGCTGTGTCGAGCGGCTGGTCGGTGACGCGGATGAGCATGCGTTTACCCCCCGGATACTGGCGGGATGAGCGCGAGCGTGGCCCCGGCCATCACCGGCTCACCCTCCTGCGCGTAATCCTCGTTGATAGCGTACATGAGCGACGGCACAATCGGCGCCAGCCCGGGATGCAGCGCTACCACGCGGTCGCGGACGCGGCCCACCGTGTCGCCGTGCTCCCACGGCAGGTCGAGCTTGCGCGTGCCCGCCCGCTCGGCGGCACCGGCGAAGAGGAGGACGGTGACGTTCATCGCACCATTCTAGCCGAGCCAGGGCACGGCCGCGGTTGCCGTCCCGCCCGCCGCACGCTCCAATGCGCCATGGTCTCGCTACGACAGGCACTTTCCCAGGTGGGCCGGTCCGCGCTCGACCTCGCCTATCCGCCACGGTGTGCCGCCTGCGGCCGTTTCGGAGCGCTGCTCTGTGCTCCCTGCGGCGCGAAGATGGAGCCGGCCACCGGTCCCGGCCGCTGCCCGAACTGCTCCGCTCGCTGGCCGGGGCCGCTCAACTGCCCGCGCTGCGTTTCGTGGACCAGCCTCGACGGCGCCCGTGCCGCCTTCGAGATGGATGGCCCGGCGAGGGCCGCAGTCCACGCCCTCAAGTACGCCGGCCTCCGGGCGGTGGCGCCCCTCATGGCCGCATCCATGCGCGAACTGTGGGACGGGCGGGCCTTCGATGCCGCCGTCCCCATCCCGCTCCATAGACGCCGGAGGCGCGAGCGTGGCTTCAACCAGGCCGAGGTCCTCCTGCGTGAACTGGGCTGGCCGCGCCTCCCTGGCACGCTCGACCGGAACCGGAAGACGAGGACCCAGGTCGGGCTCGGCGCCGCCCAACGCCGCACGAACGTGAGCGGCGCGTTCGCGTTCACGGGCGACTCCCTCGAGGGCCTCACGGTCGTCCTCGTGGACGACGTAGTGACCACCGGCGCCACGGCCGATGAGTGCGCCACCGTCCTCCACGATAAGGGAGCACGCCTCGTGTACGCCGTCTCTTACGCCCGCGCCTCGCACGACGGCCCGCGCCCGCCACGCGACTGAGGCACGGTTAATCCCCCTTTTCGGGCGCCGGACTACAATGGGCGAACCGTCGGCGCTGCGCTGCCGTCGCGAACCTGGTGTGGGAGCAACCATGACCTCTGCCGCGCACACCCTGACCTCGGCCGCGGCGGATGCGGCCCGTACCCTGGGCCGGGTGCGCGACGAGGTTCACCGCACGATCGTCGGCCAGGACACGCTGATCGACCGCCTCCTCGTCGGCTTCCTCTGTGGCGGCCACGTGCTCGTTGAGGGTGTCCCGGGTCTCGCGAAGACGCTCACCGTCTCGACGCTCGCCCGCGCCCTGGGCCTGCACTGGGTGCGCTTGCAGTTTACGCCGGACCTCCTCCCCGCCGACCTCGTCGGCACTGAGATCTTTAGCGTGAGCGAGGGGAAGTTCACGGTCCGGAAGGGCCCGCTCTTCGCCAACATCGTCCTGGCCGACGAAGTGAACCGGGCGCCGGCCAAGGTGCAGTCTGCCCTCCTCGAAGCGATGCAGGAGCGCCAGGTGAGCATCGGCGGCGTTACCTTCCCGCTCGATCCGCCGTTCCTCGTGATGGCCACGATGAACCCGATCGAGCAGGAAGGCACGTACCCCCTGCCGGAAGCTCAGCTCGACCGATTCCTCCTGAAGGTGAAGGTGGACTACCCCAGCCGCCAGGATGAGCGCCAGATCCTCGAGATGGGGTTGAATGGAGGCATGCCGGCCGGCCGGTCCGTTGCCTCGCGGGCCGACCTCGAGACGGCGGCGGCGGCGGTCCACGAAGTGGTGTTCGATGACTCGCTCAAGGAGTACATCGTCCAGATCATTTACGCCACGCGCCGTCCCGCCGCCTACCGCATGCCCGAGCTCAAGTCGCTGATCGCCTTCGGCGCCTCCCCCCGGGCGAGCATCGCGCTCGCCCAGGCGGCCCGCGCCCACGCCTTCCTCCAGGGCCGCGGCTACACCACGCCCGACGATGTGAAGGCACTCGCCCACGACGTCCTCCGCCACCGCATCGTCACAACTTACGAGGCGGAAGCGGAAGAGCTGACCACCGACGACCTGATCGACCGCGTCCTCGAAGGGGTCGATGTCCCCTAGCTTTGGTGACCGGAGTGGCTGATGTTCTGGCGGCGGCGAAAGAACGGGAAGGACGGTGCAACGCCGGGGCAAGACGGCGTCGGCACGCTTCCTCGCGAAATGCTCGATCGGGTGAAGGCGATCGAGATCCGGGCCCGCCGCCTGGTCAACGACCTCTTTCTCGGCGAATATCACGCCGTCTTCCGCGGCCGCGGCCTGGAGTTCGACGAGCTCCGGCCCTATTACCCGGGTGACGATGTCCGGTCCATCGACTGGAAGGCGTTCGCCCGCACGCAGGAGCCGATGATCCGGCGCTATCGCGAGGATCGTGACCTGACGGTGGTCTTCCTTGTGGATGTGAGCGCTTCGCAGGGAGCCGGGGCCTTGCCTCGTACCAAGGCCGACCTGGCGGCCGAGGTCTGCGCGGTCCTCGCCATCTCCGCTATTCGCAACAAAGACCGCGTCGGCCTGCTCCTCTTCGCCAGCAAACCCGAGCGCTTCGTGCGGCCTGCCGGTGGCCGGACGCACGTCCTCCGCGTCGTCCGCGAGATCCTCTGGGCCCACCCCGAGACGCGCGGCACTGACATCGGCGCCGCCCTTGAGTACCTCACCGGCGTCCAGAAGCGGCGGGCGACGGTCTTCCTCGTCTCGGACTTCCTGACGACAGGCTACGGCCGCCAGCTGCGCGCCGCCGCCCGCCGCCACGACCTCATCGCCCTCCGCGTCCGTGAGCCCATGGACGAACAGCTGCCGAACGCGGGCATCATCTCCGTGAGAGACGCCGAGTCCGGTGCGCTTCTCGACGTGGACAGCGGCAGTAAGCGGGTGCGTGCGGCCTACGCGGCGCGAGTGGCGGAGTTCGACGATGAACGGCGCCGCCTCTTCGGCGAATTGAACATCGACGAAGTGCGCCTCGAGGTCGGCAAGGACTACGTGCCCGCGCTGCTCCAGTTCTTCCGCCACCGCGCCGTGGGGGCCGCCTGATGCGGCTGCTCATCACATCGACCCTGGTGGCGGCCGTCCTCGGTGGATTGGCCGGCGTCGTGAGCGTCCGAGCGGATGAAGGCGACACCGCTACGCTCGGCACGGCCACCACCCTGATCGGACAGCAAAGCCTCCTGGTGCTGGAGGTCTCCGCCCCGGCCGGATCGACCGTCGAGGTTGACCCGGCGGCTCCCTCCTGGAACGGCGTCGAAGTCGTCCGTGTCGCGAACACCAGTGAGCGCCCCGGTGGTTCCGGGATCATCCATCGGCTTGAGCTGACCGTCGCGCCGTTTCGGCCGGGAGCGGGTACCTTCGCACCGGCTGTGAACGTTGTAGATGGGGCCGGCGTCACGCCCCGCCTGCTCCCGCCGGTCAGCTGGACGGTGGTGGCCACCGTGAACGACGGTGAGCGGCTCGAACTCTCGCCGCTGCCACCCCCCGCCGCCATCGACGGCGCCGAGTCCGCCCTGCTGCGCCCCGCCATCGCCGCTGGCGCCCTGGCCGGCGTCCTCGTCCTGGCAGCGGGCGTTGTCGTGGCCGTCCGCTGGCTCGCCGGGCGGCCTCAGCCGGTCCCGGAGATGGCGCTCGTACCGCTCCTCACGCCTGACCTCGCGGCCGCCGAGTCGCTCCTCGGCCACGACCCCGTAGCCGCCTACCGGGCGCTCGCGCTGACGGTAAGAAGCGAGATCAGTAAACGCTACGGCCTGCCCGCGACGGCGCTGACCACCTCCGAACTGCAGTCGAGGATGGAACTCCAGGGGATCGAGCGCTGGAACGCCCGGCTCGTCGCGGGTCTCCTGACGGAGTGCGACGCGGTCGTCTTCGCGGGGTACCGGCCGGCTGCGGAGCGCCGCGCGGCAGACCTGAACATGGCCCGGGAAATCGTCGAGGGGGCCGGCTGATGGACTTCGCCCGGCCCGCTGCCCTGCTCCTCGCCGCCATCGGCCTGCCCCTGGCGTTCGTGGTCTTGCGGCGCCGCGGACGCGGCCTCGCTCTCCCGGCGGCGGGGGCGCCCGGTCTCGCCGCGGCGACGGTGAGGCTGCGGCTGGCGCGGGTGCTGCCGCTTCTTCGCCCGCTGGTCATCGTCCTCCTGGCGGTGGCTGTCGCCGGTCCGCGCATCGGTGACGCGAACGCCATCGTCAGGGCGGAAGGGATCGACATCGCCCTCTCGCTCGACATCTCCAGCAGCATGACCGCCTCAAACCTCGGCGCGGAGAAGACGCGTTTCGACGCCGCAAAGGACGTGATCCGCGATTTCATCAAGGGCGAAAAAGACGACCGGATCGGGTTCGTGGTCTTCGCCCGCGATGCGCTCGCCGTTTCGCCGCCCACACTCGACTACGCCGCGCTCGATGAGATCGTCAAGGACACCGAGACGGGCATCATGCCTGACGGGACTGGCATAGGCGTGGGGCTCGCCACGGCCCTCATCATGCTCCGCGATTCCACGGCCGCGACCCGGATCGTCATCCTGCTGACAGACGGCGAACACAACACGACCTCGATCACCCCGGAAGAGGCCGCCGACCTGGCTACGTCGCTGAAGATCAAGGTCTACACGATCGGCCTCGTCGATGGCCCTCGCGGGTCGGCGAGCGGTGTCGATGACGAGCGGCTGACGAACATCGCCGAGCGCACCGGCGGCCGCTACTTCAGCGCCGGCGACCCGGAGTCGCTCGCTGAGGTCTACCGGGAGATCGGCCGGTTGGAGAAGAGCGGCGTTGGCCGCGACCGTTTCGAACAGTTCACTGAGCTTGTGCCCTGGTTCGCGGTCCCCGCGGCACTCATCCTCCTGCTCGAACTGGTCCTCGGGGCGACATGGCTTCGGAGGGCGGGACGATGACCTTCGCCCAGCCCTGGCTGCTCCTCCTGCTGATCGCCGTGCCCGTCGCCCTCGTCTGGTGGTGGCGCGGAGCGCGGGCGGGCCGCCGCCTTGTCTCGCTCATCTCCCGTGAGCGCGCGAGTGGCCCCCGCTACGCCGTCGCCGGGCTCTTCGCCCTGAGCGCCGCGGCCGCGATCGTCGCTGCCGCTCAGCCGCGCTGGGGCACGCGCGAGTCCTTCATCCCGCGCGAGGGCGCCCAGCTCATCATCGTCCTCGACGTCTCCCGCAGCATGGCCGTCGATGATGTGAAGCCGGTGCGCCTGGAGGCCGCCAAGGCGGCGATCACCACGACGCTCAAACGGCTGGGCGGCGACCGCGTCGGCCTGGTTATCTTCGCGGGCGACGCTCGCTTGCGGTTTCCCCTGACCACCGACTTCGCCGCCGCCACCCAGGTGATCCAGTCGCTTGAAACCGGCGGCATCCTCGTCGAAGGCGGCACGAGCGCGGCCCTCGGGCTCGACGTCGCCCTCTCCGCGTTCGACGACACGGTGGACGCGGGCCGGATGATCCTGCTCATCACGGACGGCGACGACCTTGGCGCCGACCCCGCGGCGGTCGCCACGCGCGTCAAAGATTCTGGCGTCGATCTCCTGGTGGCCGGGGCTGGGCACCCCGAGGGAGGCACGGTCAAAGTCCTCGACACGAAGACCCGGAAACTCGTCGATAAGCTCGACGCGGGCGGTGCGCCCATCGTCTCGCGGCTGAACGAAGGCTTTTTGCGCGCTCTCGCCGCGGCCGCCGGGGGTCGCTATATCGGCGCCGACCTTGGCGCCCTCCCCGGCGCGGTCGATGGCCGCATCGCCACACTCAAGCGGGCCCGGTTCGAACGCCAGTCGGCAAGCCTCCCGGTAGAACGATATAGCTGGTTCGCCGCTGCCTCACTGGGTTTCCTCGTTCTTGCGACGGTGGTCGAACGGATGCCCCGGGCTGGCGGGCGCCCGGCGGCCCTCGGCGGATTGGCAGCGGCGATGCTCCTGGTCGTTGGCTGCGCGACCAGGGGGTATGACCTGAACGAGGAGGGCCGGGCTGCCTTCGCGGGCGAGGACTTCAAGCGGGCGGCCGAACTCTTCGTTGAAGCGCAGGCCGAACAGCCTGACAACCCCGGGATTAGTCTCAACCTCGCCGCTGCCCTCGCCGCTGACGGCCGGTACGAGGAGGCGAGCCTGGCGGCGCGGCGGGCCCTGAATTCGCCCGCCGCCGGCACGCGCGCCCGCGCCCACGCCAGCATAGGGCATCATCGCTTCGCCCTCGAAGACTACGCGGGCGCGCTCGACGCGTTCCGCCAGGCGCTGCTCGAAGATCCGCGCGACCAGGCGAGCCGCCACGACTACGAGGTGGTCCTCCGCATTCTTACGCCGCCCGAAGCCCCCGAGGAGCAGCAGCCTCCGCCACCACCCCCTGGTCAGGATGGCGAGACGCCCACGCCGGGCGCTGGGGGGCCGGAACCACCGTCTCCTGGCGCCGGCACCCCGGCTGTGGGGCCAACTGGCACGCCGGCTCCGGGTCAGGGTACGCCCGCCCCGGGCCAGGGTACGCCGGCCCCCGGCGGCACCCCGGCATCTGGCGAACCGCCGCTCACCCCGGAGCGGATCGACCAGGCGCTCACTGCCCTCGATGCCCAGATCGCCGCGCTCATCGACGAAGCCGGCGAAGAGCCGACGGCGACGGAGGCGCTGCGCATCCTCGAACTGCTCGCCGAACGCGCCCGGCTCGCCGCCCAGCGTGACGCACTCGCCGGAGGCGGCGACCCGAACGACTATTGAGCCCTACTTCTTCACGGGCACGCGGATCGGTTTGCCGGGCGCACCGCCCGGCGAAGGGCGGCCACCCCTGGTCGGCAGGCCGGGCCGGGCGGGCTGCCCGGGTTTGGGTTTGGGTTGCTTCGCCACGTTGGGCTCCTTGTTGAACTGGTGCCCGCCGCCGGATCAGCGAAACGGGCCGTTTGAACATCGTGGGGGTCGGGGCGCTCTTAGCTTGCCATCAACGCACTCTCGTCCATCGCTCCTGCTCATTGTATGACAGCCGCCTCTTCGCCGACGCATGGACGGGGCCGATCGGGCCGCGCCGCAGTGCTATCCTCAGCCGCGAGGCGTGCACGTGACTGAAGAAGGCCCGAACCTGGCCGAGGCGCTCAGCCACTTTCCCCTGGATTTTGCCTGGTTGGCCGTATTGGGACTGGCCTCGGGGCTCTACGTCCGTGCGTTCCGGCGAGTTCCGCGGGGTGCCGCGCAGCCAGGGCACCCAACCTGGAAGCTCCTGGCCTTCCATGGCGGGTTGTTCACCGTTGCGCTCGCGGTCTCCTCACCGATCGAGTACTACGGGAATGCGCTGCTCTGGATGAATTTCCTCGGCTTCCTGATCCTCACCATGGTGGCCGCGCCCCTCATCCTCCTCGGCTCTCCGCTCACGCTCGCCTTCCGCGTGGCCGGTCCGGCGGGACGCAGCCGTCTCCGCCGGCTGTACCGCGGCCGGCTCCTCACGGTTGCGACGTTTCCCGTGGTCTCCTGGCTCGCGTTCGCGGTCGTCACCTACGCCTGGCAGTTCACATCGCTGACGGACGAGGCCGCGGCAAACGGCTTCGTCCGCGACCTGCAGCAGGTGACCCTCTTGCTCGTGGCGCTCTGCTTCTGGACGCCGGCGCTCGCCACTGACCCGCTCCGCTGGCGGCTACCTCACCCCTTGCGTGCCCTCTACGTCTTCGTCGAAATGACCCACAAGGGCCTCTTTGGCGGCATGTTCCTGAGCATGCAGCAGCCGTTCCACCCCGGGTTCGCCGGAGGGCTGCCCACCTGGGCAGGCCTCAGCCCGATCGACGACCAGCGCCTCGGCATCCTCATCCTCTGGCTCGGGGGCAACCTGATCTTCGTCCTCGCCTTTGCGGGCATCATTGTGCGGTGGGTGCAGTACGAGAAGCGGAATGCGCACCGCACGGACTGGCACCTCGCCCTCAAGCGGCGGGCGGCTGTCCGCCGCCGGGCGGCCCTGGACGAGGTCTTCCGCCGGGCGTGAGTCGTCTGCGAATCTTGTATCCCACCGTCTGAAAGCGCACGCGGCAAGGTGCCGCGGCCGTCGGGTTTAGCCTCCGGGCCAACTGGAAAGGAACCAGATCTGATCCCGCCGTTCGAGCGGAGGCGCCTGGTCAAATAATGAAGCGAGTGCCTGAATGCGGTGGGACAGAGAGAGGCGTTGGTCGGCGATCACGATCCCTGCGTGATGCCGCCCGCCACCGACGAATTGCCAATGCAGCCTGACGAAATCGCCCTGGTTCGCCGTCACGAGGACACGCCCGTCACCAGACGCAAATTGGAGCTGCTCCTCGTCAGTGGCCCGCTCCATCTCTGCAGCGATCGAAGTAAGGCAGTCGAAGCCGCGTCGGCGGAGCGCCTGGAGCAGCTGCCCGTCAGCTGAGTCGTGGTCGAAGTAAAGCGACTTCTCGTTCAAGGTCAGTAATCCGGCGCTCCCGCTCGGCGTTTTCCAGGTGAGGAGCGTTGGATAGGTTCCTCAGGTGTTCGGCCTCCGCCTCTTTTCCGTAGATGTCGTCTTCGAGGATTCGGCGATCGACTTCCTCGCGGTTGGCGAAGTAATAGGCCAGCGCGGCGTGCACCTGCGCAAGGTCGAGGTGCGTGTACACCCTATCGACCACATCCTCGGCGCTGTACCCCTGCTGCCAGAGCATGGCGATGCTTGCGACTGGCATGCGCGTCCCGGCGATCCGCGGACGACCGCCGACTACGCCCGGAGTGCGCTCGATCAAGGTTCCGATTTCAACAGTCGCCGAAGTCACAACTTGTAGTGTACACGACGGCGGAGCCGTCTACACCACCACCACTTCTTTGTACTCGCCATAGACTTTGCGCCACATGTTGCAGACTTCGCCCACGGTGGCGCCGGCGTTCACCGCGTCGATGATGAGCGGCATCGTGTTCGTCTTCTCCTCGCGGCTGGCCGCCTCGAGGCGCTGCATCGCTGCAGCCCAGGCCCCCTGGTCGCGGTCGGCTTTCCATGCCTTCAGGCGGGCCAGGTGGCGCCGTTCGCCCTCAGGGTCGAACTGGAGGATCGGGATCTCAGAGGGTTCGGTCATCACGTACTCGTTCACACCGACAATCGTCCGGTCCTTCGTCTCCACTTCGCGCTGGAAGCGGGCGGAGGCTTCCGCGATCTCCTTCTGGAAGAAGCCGCGCTCGATCGCCGGGATCACGCCGCCGAGCGCCTCGATCTGGTCGAAGTAGGCGAGCACGTCCCGTTCCATGTCAGAGGTCAGCTTCTCGACGAAGTAGGAGCCGCCGAGCGGGTCCACCGTGTTCACGATACCGCTCTCGTGGAGGAGGACCTGCTGTGTCCGGACGGCGAGCCGCGCCGCCTTATCGCTGGGGAGGGCGATCGCTTCGTCCATGGCGTCCGTGTGGAGCGACTGCGTGCCCCCGAGCACAGCCGCGAGGGCCTGGACCGCGACCCGCACGAGGTTCACCTCCGGCTGCGACTCGGTCAGCGAGACGCCGGCCGTCTGCGTGTGGAAACGCATGAGCCAGGAGCGCGGGTTCTTCGCCCCGAACTGCTCTTTCATCAGGCGCGCCCAGATCCGGCGGGAGGCGCGGAATTTCGCGATCTCTTCGAAGAAGTCGTTGTGGCTGTTGAAAAAGAAGCTGATCCGCGGGGCGAAGGAGTCGATGTCCATGCCCCTCGCCAGCGCCCACTTCACGTACTCGACGCCGTCGGCGAGGGTGAAGGCGAGCTCCTGGGCGGCGGTCGAACCGGCCTCGCGGATGTGGTAGCCGCTCACGCTGACGGCGTTCCAGAGCGGCATCTCGCGCGCCGCGAACTCGATCGTGTCGGTCACCAGGCGCATCGACTCGGCGGGCGGGTAGATGTACTCGTTCTGGGCGATGAACTCTTTGAGGATGTCGTTCTGGAGTGTGCCGGCGAGCTTCGCCCGGGGGATGCCCCGTTTCTCGGCTGCCGCGATGAAGAGTGCCCACACCACCGGTGCCGGGCTGTTAATGGTCATCGAAGTCGTGATCCTGTCGAGCGGCAGGCCGCCGAGCAGGATCTCCATGTCGGCGAGCGAATCGATCGCGACGCCGCAGCTCCCGAACTCGCCCTCCGCCCAGGGCTCGTCGTGGTCGTACCCCATGAGCGTCGGCATGTCGAAGGCGACGGAGAGCCCGTTGTTCCCGGCGGCGAGGAGGTCCTTGTAGCGCTGGTTCGTCTCCTCCGCCGAGCCGAAGCCGCTGAACATCCGGATCGTCCAGGGTTTGCCCCGGTATCCGGTGCGGTGGACGCCGCGCGTGTAGGGGTACTCACCCGGCAGGTTGATGTCCCGTTCGTAGTCGATGTCGCGGAGATCGGTGGCGTCATAGAGGCGGTCGATCGGGCGGCTGCTCACCGTCATCCATGGGCCGGCCAGCTCCTTGCCCTCCTGGATGACGGCCTCGTCATACTCCGCCCGCATCTCCCGAGCCCTGTCGTTCTTTGTGTCCATGTTTGCTGTGACTCCCTGCCCGCGACGTAGTGCGTTCATTCTACGTGAGGCCGCGAGAAACCGCCCCGCGGGAGCTGACGGCCCCTGCGCCTCAGTCCAGCCGCCGGATAGCCGGATGAAGCAGGCCGAGGAGCGGCATCAGGACCATGCCGGCGCCGCCGATGACCAGGACCTCGCGGGCGCCGAGCGCGCCCGTCGAAAGGCCCGCCAGGGCCACACCAACCGGGACGAGGCCGAACGACCCCACAAAGTCCACGCTCGCCACCCGCCCGAGGAGGTGGCCCGGGACCATCTCCTGGAGCGTCCCCACCCAGATGAGTTCGAAGAGCCCGAGCGCCCCGCCACCAACCAGGGCTGCGCCCCAAAACGCTGGCAGCGGGCCGTTCGCGGCGAAGATGAGGAGCATCAGTCCGTTCGCCATGAGGGCCGTGTAGGCGATGAGTCCGCGCCGCCGCAGCCTGGGCCTGCGGCCGAGCCAGACCGCGACCGCGATCGACCCGGCGGCCCCCATGGTGAGTACGAGGCCGTAGGCCCAGGCGGACTCGCCGCGCTCCTCGATCAGGAGGAACGGGAGAGCGATCCGCATTGGGCCCATCAGGAGAAGGTTCGCGAGCGAGGCAAGCGAGATCGTGAACCAGAGCCACGGTTCACGGAAGACGGCGGCGAGCCCGGCCCGGGCGTCGGCGAGGACGCCCTGGCCACGTTCACCAGCCACTGCCGGGATCGCGCGCCAATCGATGGCGGCGAGCGTCCCCGTGGAAACGGCGAAGGAGGCGGCGTTGACGGCGAACCCCAGCCAGGAGCCACCAAAGGCGATACAGATCCCACCGATGGCCGGGCCAGCGACCTGCCCAATCTGCTGGCTCAGAGCGGTCAGTGAGTTCGCGCTCGGCAGGTCGGCGGGTGCGCTGATTTGGGGCACGACCGCCGTGTAGGCGGGCTGGAAGAAGGCCTGGCTGAACCCGAAGACGGCGCTTGCGAGGAAGACGTGCCAGAGGTCGAGGACATCCGCGGCCGCGGCCACGGCAAGCACTGCGGCGATCAGGCCCCGCACGATATCGGCCGTCAGCATCACCGGCAGGCGCGGGAGGCGGTCAACGGCGACGCCACCGGCGAGCGCGAGCGCGACGACCGGCGCGACCGAGCAGATGAGGACGCCGCCCATCGCCGCGGCTGAGCCGGTTTCGCGCAGGACCCACCACGCCAGCGCGACCGTGTAGATGTTGTCGCCGAGCCGTGAAGTGGCCTGGCCCGCCCAGAGGAGCGCGAACGGCCGGTGACCGAGCGCGGAGAACAGGCCCTGGGTGGCCTCACCGTTCACCCGGCGGATAACTCAACGACTGTTGTCATCGCCGTCATTCTTCCCTTATTCGGCGGTCTGGGCCAGCGGACGAGTGGCGACTGTGTGTCGTTTCCGGGCGTGGCGATGTAGGCTAAGCGGATGGCGAAAGACGAATCCTTCGACATCACGACCGGCTGCGACCTCCAGGAGGTCGATAACGCCGTTAACCAGGCGCGGCGCGAAATCACCACGCGTTTCGATTTCAAGAACGTCCTCGTCGAGATAGAGTTCGACCGCCCCGCGGCTAAGTTGCGGCTGCACACCACGGATGAGTACAAGCTCAACGCCATCTGGGATGTCCTGGCTCAGCGGTTCGTGACGCGGAACGTGCCCCTCCAGAACCTCACCCGCGGTAAGATCGAAGAGGCAGGGGCGAGCACGGTCCGCCAGGAGATCGCCCTTGTCCAGGGCATCGAAACGGACCTCGCCAAGAAGATCGTCCGCCA
>JBJXGC010000165.1:0-4313 GCA_046154545.1 Dehalococcoidia bacterium
CGCTATGATGCGCCGCAGACGCTCCGGGAGGCACTCATGGCAACCATTCAATCAGCTACCGGCCCCATCGACACGGCAAGCATGGGCTTCACCCTCATGCACGAGCATGTGGTGGTGAAGTGGCCGCCGATGTACCAGCAGTACCCGGAGCTCTGGGACCGCGAGGCCCAGATGACGAACGCGGTCACCAAGCTGAAGGCGGCGATGGCTGCGGGCGTGACGACGATCGTCGACCTGACGCCCATCGACCTGGGGCGGGACCCCCAGTTCATCCGGGACGCGGCGGCCCTGAGCGGCATGCAGATCATCGTCCCCACGGGCCTCTACTATGCGCGGCCGTTCTACTTCCTCGGGCGGCCGGATTCGGCGATGACGGACCTCTTCGTCAAGGACATCACGGTTGGCATCAGCACGACGGGTGTCCGGGCGAACGTGATCAAGTGCGCGACGGAGCCGGAGATGGACGCGATCAACGAGCGGGTCCTGCGGGCTTCGGCGAAGGCCCACCGGGCGACCGGGGTGCCGATCTGCACGCACACGATGCCGGCCAACCGCACGGGGCTGGACCAGCAGCGCATCTTCAAGGACGAGGGCTGCGACCTTGGCCGCATCGTCATCGGCCACTCAGACGACTCGGACGACATCACCTATCTCGAGGAGATCATCCAGAACGGCAGCTTCTGCGGGATGGACCGGATCGGCATCCCCAGGCCGCGGACCGACGAGCAGCGGGTCGATATGGTGGTGGCCCTGGTGGAGAAGGGGTACGCCGAGCGGATCACGCTCTCGCACGACGCGAGCTGCCACCTGGACATGCTCGCCCCCGAGACGCTCGCCCAGTTCGGGGCGAACTGGAACTTCACCCACATCCCGGTGGACATCGTGCCGATGCTCAAGGAGCGCGGCGTGAGCGACGCGAATATCGAGCAGATGACGGTGAAGAACCCGCGGAAGATCTTCGAGATGAACACGCCGTATTAGAGCCGAGAGCCGAGAGCCGAGAGCCGAGAGCCGAGAGCCGAGAGCCCGAGAGCCGAGAGCCCGAGAGCGGAGAGCCCGAGAGCGGAGAGCCGCTCAGGCAACCGCCGTGAACTCCACGTTCGCGGGGTCCGTCACGCGCTGCGAAGCGTCGAGGATCTCGAAGCCAACGACGTCGCCAAGCGCATCGAAGTCAAGGATCAGCCCCGGCTTCTCTTCGTCGCTCTCGGCGACTGCGGTGTCCTTCAGGATCACGGTCAGCGTATCGGTCTCCCTGTCATAAGTGATTTTCACCGAGCGCTCCAGTACTTTCGGATCTTACTCGATCGATAAGCAGTTACGACGACCGGCGGCTCGCGGTCGATATCGACAAAGACCCTGAGCACTTGGTCCTTGCCCGAGATAGCGTCGATCCCAAGCGCTGTAAGGACGACGCGGCCCGGACGGACCGCTTCCCAGGTGCCCGGCTCGTCGAGCACGCGGCGCACGTCGCGGTCTGAGATTCCGCGCCGGGCCATCTCCTCCTGCGCGTGCGAGCTGATGACGGCGCTGGTAAACGGCGCCTCTTCAATTGCCATGTTGGCGAATTGTTAGCGATAGGCGAACCGCGGTCACCCGTCGCGCACTACAGCCGTGAAGCGGCGGCGCGGGCGAAGGCGTCGAGGCGGGCCTGGATGGCTTCCACCGTCAGTTCGAGGCCGAAGGCGTTGAACGCCAGCAGGCCCGCGAAGTCCGCGTTCGCGGCGTCCGCCATCTGGGCCGCGTCCCAGTAGGGGTCGGCGGCGGGTGCGCCGGTGTGTGCGCGGTAGGCGCGGTCGAAGGCGTCGGCCGCTTCCATGCCGTGGATGACGGCGAGGTTGGCGCGGCAGTGTGAGACATCGACTTCGAGCGGACCTATACATGCGTTCACCCAATCGACGATGCCGCTGACCTTCGCCCGGTGAAAGAGGATGTTGCCGGGGTGGAAGTCGCGATGCAGGAATCCCCGCCGCGTCTCAGGCGCCCCTGCCCGGACGCGGCTGAAGAGCGCCCTCCAGGGGCCGGGATCCATGGCCCAGGCGGGGACGCTCATCTCCTCGACGTTGAACCAGGGCGAGTACTCCCAGGCGATGGCCGCCCCTTCGAGGCCGTGGACCGTCGCGAGGGCGCCGGCCAACTGCTCGAGCCATGGCTCGAGGTCCTTCGGCGAGAGGTAAACACCGCCCCGCAGGCGGGTCATGAGCACGAGCGGGACATCGCCGTGAGCAGGTTTGGGGTCGAACGCCACCAGCCTCGGGGCCGGGATGGGCACGCCTGCCGCCGCCTGCAGGGCCGCAGCCTCGTGCTCGGCGAGGTCCGGCTCTTTGGCCAGCCAGTTCGCGTTGGTGAACCGCCGAAGCACCAGTTCATGCACCCGGCCGGCGGCATCGCGGACATCCAGGGCGTAGACGGCGGAGGAGGAGCCACCCTCCAACGGCCGCACGGCGGTGAGGGCGGCCCCCTCGCCAATGGCGCGGGTGGCCCAGGCGAGGGTCTCCGGCGACGGTTGTTCGCTCACTCGGCCCTCGCTTTCGAGGGCCATGGTAGTCGATGCCGTGACTCAGAACTCAGAACTCAGAACTCAGAACTCAGAACTCGGAATGCGGTAGGATCCGCCCACTTCCTCCTGGAGTCGCTTCCGTGCACGAGATCACCCACCGCTTCGTCGAGACCAATGGCATCCGGATGCACATCGCCGAGTGCGGGGAGGGTCCGCTCGTGGTCATGTGCCACGGCTTCCCGGAGTCCTGGTACTCGTGGCGCCACCAGCTCACCGCGTTGGCCGCGGCCGGGTTCCATGCCGTCGCGCCCGACCAGCGGGGCTACGGGCAGACGGACGCTCCGGAAGAGATCGCCCAGTACAGCCAGTTCCACCTGGTGGGCGATATCGTCGGCCTGCTCGACGCCCTGGGCGAGCCGACGGCCGTGATCGCCGGGCACGACTGGGGTGCACCGGTGGCCTGGAACGCCGGCCTCTGGCGGCCCGACCGCTTCAGCGCGGTGATTGGTCTGAGCGTCCCGTACTACCCGCGGGGCGGGAAAGTGAAGCCGACGGACGCCATGAAGGCGGCTTTCGGCGACAACTTCTTCTACCAGCTCTACTTTCAGGAGCCGGGCAAGGCGGAGGCGAACCTTTCGGCCGACACGCGCAAGTTCCTCCGCTCGATGCTCTACTCGGCCTCGGGTGAACCGGCCCCCGGCGCCGTCTTCAAGCAGCTCCCGAAGACGGCGACCTTCATGGACCAGATGACGGACCCGGGCCCGGCCTGGCACACCTGGCTGGAGCCGAAGGACCTCGACTTCTTCGTCTCGGAGTTCGAACGGACGGGCTTCCGCGGGGGGCTGAACTGGTACCGCAACGTGGACCGGACCTGGGAGTTCTCGGCGCCGTTCCAAGGCGCGCCGATGCGCCAGCCCGGGCTCTTTGTCGCGGGGGAGCGGGATGGGGTGATCGCGATGAACCCACAGGCGCTTACCGACCTGGACAAGAACGTCCCGAACTTGAAGGGCAAGGTGCTCATGCCGGGCTGCGGCCATTGGACACAGCAGGAGCGCCCGGTGGAGGTGAACGCCGCGATGATCGGCTTCCTCAAGAGCCTCCAATACGCCGGCAAGGATGAGTAGCCGAAGTCGCGGGCTTGCGCGGCTCACCGCGAACCCTTAGCGCCAGCGTGCTTTCCATGGTCGCATTCGGAAGTACACGGTGGTTTCCCTACCGAAGAGGCGCCCCGTTTAGCCCGACAATTGACCTGAAACTGTTCTCCGCGGACCGGGCGCTGAAGGGGCCACATCGTAATGAGATTTTTTAACGACCTGAGCATCAGGCCGAAGCTCATGTTGAGCTTCGCGAGCGTCCTTGTCTTGCTCGCGGTCATCGTCGCCACCAATATCATCCTCGGCCAACAACGGAGTACCACCTTCAACTCCGTCATCGACGAGCTCGTGCCGGCAAAGCTGGCGGCGCTCGAGATCGCCTCCGGCGTGCGCGTGGCCGACGACGATGGCGCCTGGTTCGTCCTCACGCCGGACCCGGAGCAGGCGGCCGAACTCCTGGCGACCTATCGCGAGGACGTGAAGCAGGTGAACGCGGCCGTCGAACGGGCCCGCACGCTGGCGCATACCGATGCCCAGATCGAGGCGCTCGACGCGTTCGACAAGTTCTGGGCTGGCGCCGGGGGCTACCTGGCTGGCAATGAAGACGCGTTCGCTCTCAAGCAGTCGGGCAAGGAAGCGGAGGCCCGCGCCGCGTATGTATCCGTGCCGTTTGTGCCCAGTCTCGACGCCGCCCGGAAGTACGGCGCCGACGTGGACGCGGC
>JBJXGC010000175.1:0-51706 GCA_046154545.1 Dehalococcoidia bacterium
ATCACTAACCGGTCTATCGGGCGAGACGTCAAGGAGCGGTTGCCAGTAACGCTGGAGTTCCTGGTTCTAGTAATGCTGATGCAGGTTCCGCTCGGCGTCGGGCTCGGCGTCCTTTCGGCCGTGTTTCAAAATACGGTGCTCGACTACGGTATACGATTTACCTCCATCTTACTGCTGGCGATACCATCCTTTTGGCTCGCGACCTTGGTAATTATCCTACCCTCCGTCTGGTGGAGCTGGTCCCTGCCGATCGGCTACAGCGACCTATGGGATAATCCCACAAGGAACTTATACCAGTTATCAGTTCCTGCATCTATCGCCGCGATATCATCCGCCGCCGTGTTAATGCGCGTGACGAGATCCCAAATGTTAGAGGTTATGCGCTCGGACTACGTGCGTACGGCCCGGGCTAAGGGCTTAAGTCCTCGCGTCGTAATACTGCGTCATACGCTGCACAATGCACTTGTCCCAGTTATAACAGTTATCGGATTAACGGTTGCGGTTGGCGTAGGTGGTGCAGTCATAATGGAGCAGGTCTTCTCTATCCCAGGGATCGGCTCCTATACAGCATCGTCGCTTGTCTCACGCGATTATCCAGCGATCCAAGCAGTCACTCTGCTCATCGGTTTAAGCCTGTGCGTTGTGAACTTGGTTGTTGACTTAAGCTACGGTCTCGTGGATCCGAGGATACGATTCAAATGACCGCTTCAGCCGGGGTGGAACTATTCGACGTCACCCACGCCCGTCGCCGTCGTATCTATTTGCACCGGCCATCCGTCATCGCCGTGATCGCGTGGGCGTGCATTGGCCTGATGGTCGTCCTCGCTCTGTTCGGCCAGACGTTCACCAACGACCCGACAAGGCTCTCGCGGGACGTCCTTCAGACGCCTAGCGGCTCCCACTGGTTCGGAACAGATGCCCTGGGACGGGACTATTTCGCCAGGGTGGTCCGCGGCGCAAGGTTATCCATCGGCCTTTCGATTGCCACGATGCTCATCAGCACGTCCGCCGCGTTAGTGATCGGCCTCATCAGCGCGTTTTTCAAAGGTGTCTTCGATTTACTGGTGCAGCGTATAATAGATATGTTGCTGGCGTTTCCTGGACTGGTACTGGTGATGTTTATGGCTTCGCTGTTTGGAGCCAGTGCGCGTTCGCTCATCGTATCGTTGTCTCTCTTACTGACGCCAGGATTATCACGCGTTGTTCGTGCCTCAGCTCTGACTTTGATGGGAGAACCATATGTGGATGCTGCACGAGCGATCGGCGCATCGGATACGAGGATAATTATCCGACACATGCTACCAAATATGGTAGCCCCAATACTGGTCTACAGTTCTACCGGCCTCGGAGTGGTTATCCTGGCAGAGGGTGCTTTGAGTTTTCTTGGCCTCGGTGTCAGCGCACCGACTCCATCCTGGGGACAAATGCTCTCCGAGAGCCGCAACCGTTTAGGCCAGCCGTGGCTCAGCGTCTTCCCAGGGATCGCAATAACGATTGCGGTTCTCGGCTTCAATTTGCTCGGGGATGTCCTGCGGGACAGTCTCGACCCTCGGCTCAGACGGCGTTGACCCACACTTGCCGACCGACCGGCCGCTGCCCAACCTCGCGGAACCGCTGCCAGACCAGCACTTATTCGCTCGCAATGTGGACGACATCGATGGCCACGGTACGCTATTAAAGGGTGCTCGTCCCAACACGCGGACAGCATAGAGAGGAAAGGTCGTTGTCGGATAGCGCACTCAGGGCTCTTGGCATACTGGAGCGCGTGTCCTCGGCTGATGCCGGGCTGACCGCGGGCGACGTAGCCCGCGATCTCAACCTCAGCCGGGCAACCGTCTCTCGGCTGCTCGCGGCGCTCGTCCACGACGGGTGGCTTGTTGCGTCCGGGAGTCCGCGGCGCTACACACCGGCGTTTCGGATCCTCACCGCCGCATCCGGGGTCCTCAGACAGCATCCCGTCCGGGAACTCGTTCGCCCCTGGCTATCGGAACTGGCGGAGCGCGTCGAGCTGCCATGCATGCTTGCGTTCTATGAACGCGATCACGTGGTAGTAACCGACGTCTGCGAAGTGATTTCCGGGAGGGTCATGCTGAGATTTGTGGGCCAGGCTTTCCCCATCGCAACCACTGCGCCCGGCAAAACATTCCTCGGGTTCCTGGCTGAGGAGGACAGGCAACGTCTCGCGGAAATCGAGGCTTGCAAACCGGGAGCCACTACTACCGTGCCGGACCTTCTGACCGAAGCTTCACTCACCCGCGAGCGCGGATATGCTCTCGCCGACCGGTCTTTCCGGGCAGACGCCAGCGGACTGGGCGTGCCTGTGATCGCAAGAGGCGGCGCCATCGTGGCTGCCCTTGTCGTGGCTACTCTTGGCCCACTCACTGACACGTTCATCGAGACCGTGGCGCCGCTCGCGGTCGGCGTAGCAGCGCGCGCGTCTTTAGCCCTGGGATATCAACAGGTGGATGGATTCCTCCCATAGCACCATGCCGACTGCGCCGCGGACTACTCACGGTGGAACCGTTGGCCTCGTTCCTCAGCTCATCGCTCTGCCGGTAGAGATGATCGCACCGCCATCGATCACGAGGTTTTGGCCGGTGATGAACCGCGCCGCGTCGCTCGCGAGGAATGCCACCGCCTCGCCGACGTCTTCGGGCTGGCCGGTGATCTTCAGCGCCTGCGTGCCCAGCCAGTGATCCATAAACGGCTCCCCGAGGGCTGCGTCCAGCTGGCGGATCGGCGCGGTCATGATGAGCCCAGGCGTCACACAGTTAACGCGGATTGCCTCGTGCCCGTGCTTCGCTGCGAGCGAACGGGTAAGGGCCAGCACCCCGCCCTTAGATGCAATGTAGCTGTTGGAAATGGCGTACATGGGATGCGTCGGCAGCGGGCCCGTAAATGCCGAGATAGAGGACATGTTGACGATCGACCCCCCTCCACGCCGCCGCATCTCTGGGAGCGCCGCCGCGCACATGTACGCCGTCCCACCGAGATTCGTATTGATCACCTGCTGCCATGATTCCGGAGATTCCTCATCGATCTGCCCGCCACCCCCACCGCCGGCATTGTTGAAAAGGATATCAACGCCGCCGAAGCGGGACGTGGCGAACGCGACCGCCCGCTTGGCGCTTGCGGGATCGCCGGCATCCGCCGCTACAAAGCACGCAGCGGCGCCGAGCGATGCTTCGGCGGCTCGGCCCTTCGCTTCGTCTCGGCCGGTGATAACGACCGATGCTCCGCTCCTGATCATGACCTGCGCGGCCGCGAAGCCGATGCCGGCCGTTCCACCGGTGACGATCGCAACTTTCCCTATGAGCTTATAGTCAATCACCTACGGTTGTCCCTTCTTTGCCCTCGATGACGACGAGGCCGCGGAGCCCGTCGATCGTCACCGTATCGCCCGTCTTGATGGAGCGAGTCGCGCCGGCCAGCCCGATCACCGCGGGAATGCCGTACTCCCGCGCGATAACCGTGGCATGCGAGAGCATGCCCCCTTCTTCGGTCACGACCCCCCGGACCATGCTGAAGACGGGAGTCCAGGCGGGGTCGATGGCATGGGTTACCAGGATCTCCCCGGGCATCAATTCGCTGAGTCCGCGGACATCGCGGATGACCCGTGCTAGGGCTGTCGCCCGGCCAGCGCTCCCTCCCACGCCGCGGAGCCCTTCGCCGGGCGGCGTCTCGCGGGCGCCTTCGGGAACAAACTCACTGTCACCCTGCAGGTAAGCTGGCGGTTCCTCCGTCGAGCGGACCGTCCACCAGTTCTTCCGCCATGTGGCGCGGTACGAGGCCTCGGGAAGGGCCAACTGACCGTCTATGGTTGCGTAGACTTCGTCCTTGGACAGGAAGAAGATGTCATCCGGGTTAGCGAGCGCGCCCCGCTCGGCCAGGCGCACACCGAGAGCACGGTATGCGCAGCGCAAGTTGTAGAAGTAGTGGTCGAACGAGTGGCGCTGGTTGTCCCGGTACACCCAGTACACCTGTGTCTGCGTGAGCAGGGCCCGGAACAGCCAGACACGCAGCCAGCCAAACGGTCCACGGCGGATCCTGCGCTCTACTTCGCGCGTCACCGTCTGCCTTCGGGCCGCGGCCCTTGCATGGGCTTCCGCAGGGCTCCGCGACTCGGGTGAACGAACGAAGATGCGCACCTGGTCCAGGAGCATCTCGCGGCTGTCACCCCAGCGCGGACCCTGTAGGTCGCGATCCGAGGCACCGCGATGGGGATGCTCGGTTCGAAACGCGTCGACTGCCGCATTGAGTGCCCGCCCTTCGGGTAACCCGTCTAGTGCGGCGTAATCGCCCTGCGTAACCGCAGCTGCCACCTCCGGGGAACGCAGCGCCACGCGGCCGAGTTCCCAGACGCCGAGGTTCTCGTCATACGTCTGGAGGCCGGGGAGGCCCGACGTAAGCTCGGGTAACGAGTCGGCCTCACGTTCGTTGGCCCACGCGCGCAGCAGCCGGCCCATGAGCATCAGGAGCATACCGGCGTGGTCAACGCCGGTAGCGGCGAGGATACTCCGCTCGCGCCGTTGCACTTCGATAAACTCGATAAACGCCTGGATCTCCGTGGCTTGCGCGGTCGCGTAGTCCGGCCGACGGGTCGCGATCGACGGCAACCACACGTGGTCGCGGAGGTAGTAATAGCGCTTTGCGGTGCTCCAGAAAGCGAGGCTCCTGGGGTGCCGCAATTGGAGCCGGATCCGCCCCATCCAGGCCCTGTCCCACACCCGGTCCGGCGCGCGGCGGCGATCGGAGCCGAAGAGCGTATTCATGTAGCTCCAACCCCGGAAATAGCGGAAGTCCTGGCGCGTTCCTGGAGTTCCGCCTTCCAGGCGCACCAGTGCGCCGAACATGTCCGTGAAGAACTGCGACATCTCGGAGAAATAGAGTGGGCTTACGGGCAGCGACGAAAGGGGCGTCCCGCGCAACCAGACGGTCTCGGGGTCCGCAACTAGCCCCCGCTTTCGCGACCAGCGGTGCAGTTCGGCGGTGTAGTAGACCTCTTGAAGCGTGGTGATGCGCCGAGCCTGCAGCAGATAGAGGACACCACCGGCAAAGGCCCACTCAACATCCTGGGGGAACTGCAACTGCCGTTCGATGCGGTTTGCCACCTCGGCGAGTTGGCGCAGCTGGCTGCTTTCAAGGCTTGACTGTTCACGCTCCTTCGCCGGGACTTCCACTGTGGCCCCGTCAACAGCGATCATTCGCTCCTTGGAACCGATACGCTGCTCTACCACACTGCCGCTCGCCCGGGAGATGGTGAACGTGTCGGCGTCGACAAGCGAGGAAACAACGGCTTCACCCAACCCATAGCTGCTGTTGACAATGGCCTGGTCCAGCGCGCCAGTGACCGGGTGGGCGGTGAACAGGACGCCCGCGACATCCGCCGGCACGAGCGCCTGGACGATGACTGCCATATCCGAGCCAGCCACGCCAAGCCGCTCCTCCATGTAACGGGTCGCCTCCGGGCTGGTGGCCGATGCCCAGCAGGCTTCGATGGCGTCGACGACTTCCTGGTCCGTCCGAACGCCCAGTACGGTGCGATAGATGCCGGCGAACGACGCGTCCGGGAGGTCTTCGGCCACGGCTGATGATCGCACTGCGAACCGCGGATCGGACCCGAACCCAGCTTCCGTCGCCTTCTTGCGCAGGGAGCTGAGGGCGGCAACGATTTCTTGGCGAAGCGTCAGATCCACCTTCATGCCGGTGGCCGCCCGGAAGGCCGGTGCCAGCAGACAGAAGCCCGGCGGAACACGAAACCCTCCGGCGGCCAGGCGCGCCAGCGAGGCCGCCTTTCCACCGGCGGCCGCCAGATCTGAACTGTCGAGTTCCCCCAGCGCTAGCGTGCTGCTCACGCCTCGTCCTCCAGGTGCAGCAGCACGATGCCGGTGCTGCCGTCGATGGTGATGGTCTGGCCGTCGCGGACCAGGTTCGTGGCGCCCGCCACGGCCGTTACCGCCGGCAGCCCGTACTCACGCGCGAGCGACGCACCGTGGGCCAGGACGCTGCCCGTCTCCAGTACGAGTCCTCCAATGCGGGCGAAGAGCGGAGTCCAGCCGGGGTCCGTTTGGGCGGCTACCAGCACCTCCCCCGGTTGAACGCGGTGAATCTGGTCCACGTTGTGGAGAACCCGCGCTACCGCCGTCACGCGCCCGCGACCCGCTGGCAGCCCGCGCAGCTGATTCGGGTCTTGGCCGGCGGACGACTCGCCCTCAGCCAGGCCATTGAGGAATCTCGGCGTGGCTGCATCCCGGAAAGCCTGGAATTCGGCGCGTCGCATGTCGGCTCGCCGGTGCGCTTCCTCCGGGGCAAGCGCACCTTTGAATGCTGCGAGGGCCTCGCCCTGGCCCAGATAGAAAACATCGTCCGCCGAGGCGAGGCACCCGCGGGCCGCCAGCCTCGCACCAATGGCCAGAAACGTTCGGCGGACCTCCCAGTGAGAGAGATCGTAGTGGAAGCGGTGGTTGTCGCGCAGCGCCAGGTAGACCTGGGTGTGACGCAACAACCTCGCGAAGATCAGCGCGCGCGCAGTGCCCCTGACCGGCCCCTGGCGCTTCAGCTCGCCCATGACCTTCTGCTCAGCCTTTCGCCGCACGCCTCCCTGGCGGGCGTGCAGTTCGACCGGGTCCGTGGCGCTCGCATCGAGGTAAATCCGGACGGAGGCCAACAGGAGGTTCGGGTCATCCCCCCATCGCGGCCAGATAACATCCTTATAGTTAGCGCCGCGGTGATAGTGTGTCGCCATGAACTCCTCGAGAGCGGCGAGCCACGCACTCCCTCCGGGGAGCGACGGGAGGTCGGCCTGGAGTTGAGCGTACGAGCGTCTGCGGACCGCGTCGAGCACATCCGGATGAGCTCGTGCAGACTGTGCGAGTTGCCACAGCAGGTGCGCGTCATGGACCGTCTCGCTGTCGTCAAGAGCCGAAGTCAGTGTCGCGAAGAGCTGGCCTTCGTCGCCGAGCCACCGCCGCAAGAGCCCCTGGAGCAGCAAGGACAGGTCGTAGGCGTGGTAGAGGACGCCCACCGAGCAGGGAATTCCTACCCGCGCGCTGGCGGCGTGGACTTCATCCAGGTGAGCGAGGAGGCCGCTATCCGAGAGGGCGCCAAGGCCCGCCTCACGCCAGCTCGCAGTCTCCGCCAGCCAGGCCGGCCACTGACGTGAGACGACCCGGTGGTTGTTCGCGAGCGAACTGCTCGCGCGCTGCTTGACCTCTAACCACCAGAGTTGCCGAAGCCTTCCCCTCCACCTCCACGGCGCTGCTGCGACCCGCGCGCGCGCCTCTGGGGGAAAGAGGTTCAACAGACCGGGCCCCCGGGCGAACCGTGGCTGGTAGGCCGCCTGCTCCTCGAGGTACGCAATGTTGGCGTAGGCCGAGAGCATGTGCTGGCGAAATGCCGCACCAGCAATCTTGCGCCGGTTGCGGACGACGGCGAAGTAACCGCCAAACACCCCGGTCAGGTTGTGTGTCGTGTAGAACATCGGGCTGGTGGGCCGAGTCCAGACTTCGTCGGAATAGGCCCGCGACCAGACAATGGCCGGGTCCTCTCCTGCTTCGGGATCGCCGGCCCAGAGTTCCAGCTGCTGCCGGTAAAAGGTCGCTCGCAGCGTTGTGATCGGGCGACTCTGAAGGACGACGAATCCCTGACCTGTAAGCGCCCATTCTATGTCCTGCGGGTGACCGCCAAAATGCCCCTCGATCCGCCTGCCCAGTGCGGCCAACTCCTCCAGTTCCGTGTCGGACAGTGCGGGCTGCCCGTCATCCGGCCGCGCAACAACCTCGCTGGCGCCGCTCTCGAGGATACGTTCCTTGCGACCGATACGGCGTGAAAGCACGCGGCCGTCCTTCCGGCCAAGCGTGTATTCATCCGCGTCGACGCCGCCTGACACGAGCGGTTCCCCAAGCCCGCGGGTCGCGCTCACGACAAACTCACTCAGCCGCTCGTTGACCGGATTCCCCGTGAACAACACGCCGGCGGAGCTAGCCGGTACCATCGGCTGGATGAGGAGGGCGAGCCCGGAATCGTCGGCGGTCACTTGCTGGCTGTAGGCTTCATGGCGGGCAGCCTGGTAACTCAGACAGCACGCAGCGATGGCGTCGATGAGCGCGCTGCCGCCACGGACGTTCAGTTTCGTTTCGTAAATGCCGGCGAACGACTTGTCGGCGGCGTCCTCTTCGATCGCCGAGGATCGGACGGCGACAGGCGCCTCCGGCCCCAATTTTTGGTAGGCATCGATCACATCGGCCACTCGGTCGAGCGGCAGTCCGGCCCCACCATCTGGACCTCGGAGAAGATCGGCAGGCAGACAAAACCCAGGTGGCACCGGGAAGCCGGCTTGCCGGAGGTCTGCCAGCGTAAAGGCCTTGCCGCCGATCGCGGACCTTGGCAGGCCGGCAGCGTCGTCGAGCGAGCGGATGGTGGAAGTCATGCCTTCAGCCCGTTGGGCGATACTCCTCCAGGCCAAAAGTACGAAACGATGCCACTGGTGGTGCCGACTCCCTCGATAACGTAGGTGGCACCGCCCTCATGGCCCCAGTAAGCTGGAGGTGAGCCGGCGGCAATCGATGCGAACATTTCAGCCGTCGCGCGCACGGTGCGGCCGGCGTCATCCGTAAAGACCAACGACGCCGTCTTCTGCAGCCCATCGGGCTCGTAGGTGCCGTGCTCCTCCACCGACGTCACGGCGCGCATCTGGCCATCGATCGATATGAACCCGTACGGGATCTCATTGCCAGGATCGCCCATGGTGACAACCGAGAAAGCGAAGTCCGGCTCCACCTGGGCGCTCCACATCTTGAAAAGGAACTGGCCGAACTGCCCACCATGGCGCCGTCCCCAAGAGTGGTCGGAATCGCCGGTGGTGTGGATCTTGAACTCCTCGCCACCCATTCGAAGCGTGCCCTCAACGGCCCACGCCCGGTGGTAGCGGTCGGCGGCCATCCAATCGGGAGTTGGATTCGGGTGATCCGCGTAGTCGTACGGGAGGGTCAAGAAGCGGCCGGTGAGAGAGAAGCCATTGCCAGCATCGTCCTCATAGTCGAGCTGATACTCCTCAAGCGGCTTCTTGCGCACCAGGTGCAGACCGTTGAGTTCGACGTCATCGAAGTCGGCGGTCAACAGCTCGGGAACATTCTTCGTGAGGAAATACATCCAACGGCCGTCCTCGGCGCGTTCGATGTGGTTCGGCGCCGCCTGGGCGCGCGCCGATGTTTGTGGGTCCGGGTGGAGACCATGGTAGAAGGAGCAGAGCATGCCCGACTTCATCTCCTGGTTGGGCAGAACCCACAGGTAGATCCAGCCACCGATCTTATGCTCAGCATCGGCAAAGTTAAAGTACAGACTCTCGCGAAAGAAATGGTCGTCGTCGGAAGGATGCCGTAGCTCGTCGGCTGCGCTGAGCATCAACTACTCTCCTGCACGTTCATCGTCCGAAGACGTTTCGATAGTAATCGCGGTTCCAGTAGTACGACAGGATGCCAGATCCCGTGTACTGACCATCGTTTATCGTGAAGTCCGCGTAGCAGTCGTTGTTCCAGACGGAACCATGGTCCGTCATGTGAGCACAGAACGATGTTCCCTCTACGCGCGTCAATCGTGTTTCAGAATCGATGATGTTCATCACCACACCCTCCTGCACGCCGTTACGGCCGTATCTTGGTGTGACCTCTAAACCGCTGATAGGAGACATCTTCTTGCCGTCCCAGATGAATCCGTAGGGGAAGACCCCACCGTCGAGCGCGACTCCGGAAAACGCATGAAATGCGAAGTCGGTCCCGCATTGCCCCGCCATGTACTTGCTCTTGTAGAGCGGTTCCCACACACGCGGCCCCCACGAATGGTCGGCATCACCCGTGTGGTTCAGGTCGTATCGCGTGCCGTCGAGGACCATGGTGCCAGTCGCCTTCCACGGCCGGTGGTAGCGATCACCCGCGAGGTACTTGGGCGTTTCAAACGTGTTGTCGATATAGTGCCACGCGCCCGCGAAGAAGTCGGCGTCGATCTCCGCGTCCATGCGTTTACCATCGTGGATCGATATGTGCCAGCGCCTGAGTGCATCCACCCGCTTATAGTGCGCCACATCGCCGATCTTCAGATCGTCCCAGTCAGACTCCGGGATCGGGATCTGCGTCGAGAAATGGTAGAGCGGCGCGTTGGGCTCGTTGCCGATGCCCTTCACGAGGTAGAACGAGAACGAGGCGGTGGGGTTCGCAACATTCGGCATGTAGCTGTAGTAGAATGCCCCGCCCATCTTGTGTTCAGGCATCTGGAAGCAGTACCACATGCTTTCGCGCCAGAGGGAGTTGTCGGTGTGGACGTGGCGAAGTTCGTCTGCGGCGCTTATTACCAAGTTTTGTCGTCCTCTTCTGGTTGTCGTTTCGCGGCGGAAATTCCGATGGCCGCGTCACCATCCCCGGGTGTATGGAGCCGACCGCATCATACGCCAGCTGAAGCGGCTGCCACGGATGGGTGATCAGCACACGGCGAAATGGGCGCCGCTGCTTCGCTGGCGGATGACGGGGAGGGTCCGGCCGGCCGCCAACTGCTCGTCGCACAGGTGGCGCCGCGAAGCTACTTGTCGAGCCAGGTGGATGCGAACATCCAGCCCTGGTATCCGGGGATGACGACGAAGTCCTTCACATAGCTTCGTATCACGTTCTGGAACGTGTACGAGACCGTCCAGATCTGGGGGCTGAGCTCCAACAGCTTGTTTTGAAGGTCGTCGGTAACGGCCTTCCGCTCTTGCGTATTGAAGATGGTCCGTTGCTTCTCACACAAGGCGTCGATGGCCGGGTCGGAAAACTTCCCAAAGTTGACGCTGCCCTTGCTGTGGTTCGCACCGTAGAGCGGTTGGTCCGGATCAGCTGCTTCGGTCATCGCCGCTGTGATGACTTCGAAGTTGCCCTGAATCCGTGCAGTGAGCCACTCGTTGATCGTCACCTCCTGGAACTTCACATCGACGCCGAGGTCCTTCCAGTTCTGTTGCATGATCTGGGACAAGGGGTTCGCCGGCGACGTAACCATCGTGAACGAGAAGCCGCTGCCCTTACCCGCGGCACTAAGCAGCGCTTTCGCGTCCTTGATGTCCTGGGTTTTGTCCTGACGGTAGCCGGGAAGCTTCGAAAGCTGGTCTTTGGTGAAGCCATACGGCTGGATGACCTGAGGGATCACGGCCATGCCCTGGTAGTTGCCCCCGCTCGATGCGTCGTACGCATCGCGGTCGGTCGCGAGGTGGAGCGCTTTCCGCACGCGGGGATCGCCGAACGGAGGCTTCAACGTGTTGAAGTGAGTCGTGGTGCGCCCAACAAGCTGCTTGGCCTCGGCCCGCATTTTGTCGCCGAGCTGGTCCTTGTAGGTCTTAGCGTCCGCTACGAGGGTACCCATGCCCCACCCGGCATTCATGTCCACCTGACCCGCGACGAAGGCCGCCTGGCGCTGCGCGGCGTCTGTGATCTGCGTGATGTCAATGCCGTCGAGATAAGGAAGCCCCGCCTGCCAGTAGCTGGGATTCCTGGTGACCTTCGCGGCCGTGGGGTCGAAGCCGGCGGGCACGAAGGCACCGGTGCCGATCATGTTCGCGTGCTGCTTGAGGCCTGCGTCGCCGAACTTGTCCACTGCCTCCTTCGAGACCATCAGCGTGTTATCTTCCGCGATGTTCGTCACCAGCGGCGAGAACGGCGACTTCGTGGTGATTTTGAGGGTACTCGCATCGACAGCTTCATACTTGTCAATCGCTGAGAACCGGCTCCCGAAAATGAACTCGGGGTTCGACTGCCCGAAGCGTTGGAGCCCGAAGGCGGCATCCTGGGCGTTGAACGCCCGTCCGTTTAACGGCGGCACGTTCTGCCACTTCACCCCCGGCTTCAATTTGTAGATCAGCGTGAGCTGATCGACCTGCTCCGGCAGACCGGCGAGCATCGCCTCGACTTTGAAACCCGTCGAGGTTCGATTGAGGTTCTCGTAGACCATCGCCATCCCGCCGTAAAACGAGCCGGCATGGCCGGTAATGGCGGGGTCGTACACATCGCTCCCGATAAAGTCCATCATCTTGAGCGTGCCGCCCTTTTTGGCCTGCGACGTTGTTGAGGCGGCGGTAGTGGTCGCGCCAGCAGTGGCTGCGCCGGCGGGCGTGGCTGATCCGGCAGCTGTCGTCGAGGTTGAGGTGGAGCTGTCGTCGCCGCAGCCGACGAGACCTAGCGCGGCCAGCCCGGCCGAGGCCGCCGCGCTGCCGGTGACGAACCGCCGCCGGCCAATCCGGTACCTTGCGAGAGCCCTGCGGTTGTCCCAATAGTTGCTCATTTCGATCCTTCCCTCCGGAGGTGGCGTATCTTGGCCGACGTTTGTGACCTTGTCAACTCATTCTTGAGCATTCAGACTCATCCTTGAAGATACGGTTCGCGTGGCGTCGTGCTGTTCGCTCACGGGACGCACCAATCGCGAGAACGCTCGAGGGCTGCGATGGTCCGACACATTCGAGTTGGCGAGTTTGCCAGGCGCGGGCGGCTGCAGCGGCCACCGATCGCGCACACTCAGTCGGGGTCGTGGCACCGGGCTGTTCACTCGCAAGCGACCGATCTTCGATTCGCCCACCCTTAAGGAGGTCCGACCGTGACTGAGCCGGATGCCGATGTCGTGGTTATTGGCGGTGGTCCCAGCGGAAGCACCGCCGCCACCATGCTGGCGCGCAAAGGGTGGCGCGTGCGCCTCTTTGAGCGGGAACACTTCCCCCGCGAGCACATCGGCGAGTCTCTCCTGCCGGCGAGCATCCCGATTCTCCAGGATCTCGGAGTCTTACCGGCGATCGAGGCGGCCGGGTTTCTCCATAAGTGGGGTGCAACGATGGTCTGGGGCGCCTCGCGTGAACCCTGGAGCTGGTACTTCCGCGAGGGCTTTGCAGGTAACCCGCACTCCTTCCAGGTCTGGCGGCCGCAATTCGACCAGATTTTGCTCGAAAACAGCCGGGCGCATGGGGTCGAGGTCTTCGAAGGACACCGCGTGCTGGATGTGCTGTTCGAAGGTGAACGAGCGGCTGGTGTTCGCGTCGTTGCCGATGGCCGCGAGCAAACGGTGCTTGCCCGCTTCATCGTCGATGCCAGCGGACTGGAAGGCCTGCTTGGGCGGAAACTGGCCCTGCGCCAGCCCGACGAGCAGTTTCGCAACCTCGCCATATTTGCTTACTTCACCGGCGCCGAGCGGCTGCCCCCGCCGGATGAGACGAACATCTTCATCGAGTCTTATAGCGACGGCTGGACATGGATGATCCCGCTCCATACCGGCTGGATGAGCGTCGGATTTGTGATGGATAGCAAGGCGGGACAGGAGTTGATACGGAGCAAAGGCATCGAGGCCGCCTACCAGGACCAGTTGGCACGTTCCACCAATGCCGCGCGAATGCTGCGCAACGGGATGATGGTGTCCGGCCCGAAGGTGATCCGCGACTGGTCGTACCTCTCGACCGAGGTCGGAGGCGACGGCTATGCCCTGGTAGGGGATGCCGCCTGTTTCATCGACCCACTGTTTTCGACCGGCGTCCACGTTGCGCTCACCGCCGGCGTCCTCGGCGCCGCGTATGTGACCACCGCCTTGAAGGACCCCGGCATGCGTGAGGCCACCGCCCGCGCCTACAAGGAGGTGTACTACCAGCATTACCAGCTCTTCCGCGAACTTGCCCGGCTTTTCTACGCAAGCAACCGCACTATCGAATCCTACTTCTGGGAGATGAGGCGGGTCCTTGGCGCGGAAGGCGACACGACGCCCCGGGCAGCATTCATCCGTGCCGCCGCAGGCCAGCCGCCCCAGGGCTACGAGCGCGTCGTTATCGAGCGCGGCGATGCGCCGCCCGAGTTTATCAACGATCTCCATGCTGCCGAAGGGGCGAGGGCCGCGAGGCAGCAGTCCCTCGCGGCCATACCGCCAAAGGCGAGAGCAGGCACACTCCTGGCCCTCGTGCCCGTTCTCGCCCCCGGCGCACGTGTCGAGCGAATGCCGGTGCTGACTGACGGGGAGTTCGTCTGGCGGTTCGTTATCACTACGCCCCAGCGCATCGATCACCCGCCCATCAGCCCGGTAGTTGCCGAACTCATCAAGGCGATCGACGGCCAGTCGACCGTCGCGGCGATTCTTGAACAGAAGGCCGTCGGCCTCGACGAGGCAACGTCTGGACGGCTCGCCGAAGCGGCATTCAGGACGATCGAGATCCTCTACATAGACGGAATCATCGCAGAACTTCGCGGACTGTCCCCGGGGAAAGCGCGTGGACGTTGATGTGCTCTGACCGCGATACGGACCGCGCACGTTGCTGGAAAGCGAGCGTGACAAGGCAATCCGCAACGTTCTGCCACGCGCAGACCCGTTTCGAAGAGAAGGGCGATGAGGCGCGATCGCGTGCGTCAGCTCATCCCCTCCGCGCACCGGCAACACGGCGAGGAGTCCGGACATCCTCTTCGGCGGCCCAAGCGTGGAAGGCACTGATACTCGCCCGACGGTTGCGTACGGACCCGGGTTTTGTTCGCGCGGGCGTGAAGGTCGGCAAAGGAACGCGCGGATCTCGTCAGGCCCCAAGAGCCGACAGCTGCCGGAATCGGCGACCATGGGAGAACTTCTGGAGGAGAGCGAGTGCCTCCGAGTAGGTGGAGATCGTGGACCGTGACCGCCCCCGGCCGCGAGGGGTAACGACGCGATCGCCCGGTCATCAGCGAGTAATTCGACCCTGGTCACCGTGAGTCTTGCCGTCTGGGCGCACCAAAATTAGGTGAACACCGACCAAGCTAGACCTCCCATGGCTCTCGCGCACAGGGCACGGACCCTCCGCGGCCGCGGAACGGTTTCTGAATCTACGAAGAGCGGCTACGGGCGGGGTGGATTTGGTCGGGGCGCCGCGATTTGAACGCGGGACCTCCTGAACCCCATTCAGGTGCGCTACCAGGCTGCGCTACGCCCCGACTCGAGTCCCCGCCACAGCGGAGAGCACTCCTGATTGTGCGGTTCGCCCTGCTCCGGGTCAAAAGACGATGGCGGGGCCGGTGGCGGACGCCCACAATGGCGGGATGGTGGCGATCGCGGTCATTGGGGGAGGGGTCTCGGGCCTGGTCGCGGCCTGGGCGGCCCGACGCCACGGCTGCGACGCGGTCGTCTTCGAAGCCGGCCCGCGCCTCGGCGGCAGGGCCGTAACCGCGAGCCATGGCCAGGCGCTGTTCGATACCGGCGCCCAGTTCTTCCGGACGGAGGGCGGCGCGGCCGAAGAACTCATCCTCCACCAGCTCGACCCGGGCGACCTTCTCGACATCCGCGCGGAGGTCCGCCCGTTCGTGACCGGCGGGGCGGTCGGTGACGGGGACCCTGCCCAGAACGCGCTGCCAAAATGGGTCTACCGGCGGGGGATCGGGCAGCTGGCCTCGGTACTGGCGCGGGCTTCGGGCGCCACGATCCATCTCGGCTGGCGCTGCGATCGCCTCGTCCGTGCTGGCGAGACCTGGACGGTGGAGGGCGCCGCCGGCCGGGCAGGGCCTTTCGAGGCGGTCGTGGTCACGCCGCCGCCGCCCGTCCTGTGCCCGATCCTCGAACGTTCCACCTTCGACCGGGGTGCGCGGGAGGCGCTGCTGCAGGCGCTGGAAAGCGCGCGCTACCGTCCCATCATCTCCGTGACGTCCGGATTCCACGAGCCATTTCGCGGGCCGGACGGGGCCTACGCCCTGGTGAACATCGACCGCGGCCACGCCATCAGCTGGTTGGCCTTCGAGCACGAGAAACCGGGCTACGTGCCGGCCGGTCACGGCGTCATCACGGCCCAGATGGGCGCCGACTGGAGCCGCCCGCGAATGACCCTGGGCGACGAATCGCTGGCGCGGGAGGCCTTTGCCCAGGTGCAGGGCCTGCTCGGAGACGAGCTGCCGCGCCAGGCCTGGACGCACGTCACCCGCTGGCCCGCTGCCCTCCCGGATGTCCTCGTCCCAGCCGAGCGGCTGCAGGCGGCTGAACATCTCGGGCTGTTCGCGGCCGGCGACTGCACGGCCGGCGGCCGCGTTCACCTCGCCGTCGAAAGCGGAATGGTCGCCGGTGAGCGGCTGGGATCGTGGCTGTCCTCCCGGACTCGGGACGGTGCGGCGCGCGGTCCGGTCAGGTGATGCTCTGTTGCGTCTCGGGCGCGGACAGGGTGAGCGTCCCCTCTTCGTAGCAGGCCGAGATCGTGTTGAGGTTGCGGAACGTGCGCCAGAGGTGGGTCCGCGCGAGCGTGGACGGCGTGTCGAGTTCGCCGTTCTTCGAAAGGAAGGCCTCCGTTGGCCGCGCCTCCGGTGTGTATTCGATGAGCTGCACGTCCGCACCCTCGGCGGCGAAACCGAGCCAGGCGTCCCAGCGCAGCATCGCGGGGTCGACGGCGCGGAGGGCGGGGAGGGTCAGCGTGGCGAGCAGCGAGTCGCCGTCCGCCACCGTCGCCTCAACTACCTGCCCCGTGCGTGTGAGCGTGACCCGTCCCGCCCGGAACGGTGACCCGAAGGCCGCCGCCACCGCGGCGACCGGGCCATCGACGATCGCGTCGGTGAGCACGTTCCTCGGCAGCATGCGAAAACGGCCGCCGGTGAGGAGGGCCGCGAGCTTGATCGGGCCGGCCGGGCTCGCGGCGGCGTCGAGGATGAACAGGCGGGCGTAGCAGGGCACCGGGCGGGCGGCGTCGGCCGGCAGATGCGCCAACGCCGCTGGTTGGCTGACTTCGAAGGTGAGCTGCGCCCAGCGGGCATCCGAAAACGTCCAGGGGGCGCGTTCGCCGCTGAGTGGCGCGGCCTCGATGCCGGTCCGTTCGAGTAACCCACGGTCTGGCATAGCTACTCCTTGGGGGGCATCGGCGCGACGCCGATGCCGACGGCGCCCGGGCCGAACTGGGAACCCATGGTTGCGCTGAGTTCGGTGATGATGAGGTCTGCCACGTCCCAGCGGGCGCGGGCGGCGAGGGCCACTCGCGCCGCGAGTGCTGGGTCAGCGGCATGGTCGATGGTCACGATCAGCGGGTTCCCCGCCGCCACGCGAGCGCCCGCCCGTTCAACTGCCATCTCGATGGCCGCGGCATGGCTGTCGCAGACGCCGGCGCCCGTGACCCGCGAGCCGGCCCGGACAACGGGGAAGCGGCCGTCGAGCTCTCCGAGCTTCTCCTCAATGAGGGCGAGGCGGCCGGAGCGTTCGAGCCAGTCGAGGCTGGCGGGGACGAACAGTGTGTCGCACTCGGGGCCGGCGGCGTCGATCGCCTCGCTCACACGGGCGCCGCTCCAGCCGCGTTCGATGCCCACGGCGAGGGAGACGAGCAGGGAGCAGAGGCCGGCGGACGAGACGCCGGGGTTGATCACCTTTATCGGGGCGTCGTCGAAGGAAAGCATGGCGGCTATCGCCGTCGTGAAGCTCGGATTGACGTCGAACGGGGCGACCACGCAGACGGGCTCGAACCCGGCGTCGAGGGCACCTGCGAACAGCTCGCGGAACGAGGCTTCGGAGGTGCCGAAGGGGGAAGGCGCTTCAGCAGCATCCCGCATCCGTTCGTAAAACGCGTCGCCGCTGACGGCGCCGTCTTCGAAGACGTGGTCCTGGAGGGCGTATTTCGCCTTCGCCACAAGGATGCCGTGGCGCGCGGCAACGCTCGCCGGGAGATCGGCCGTCGTATCGGTGACGAGGACAACGCGGGCCATCCCTGCCTCCGGGAAGTTCGGCCGGATCCTAACCTTTCGCCTCAGGCTTAGGAAGTTGACAGCCCCGGGCACGTTCGCCAATGTGCGGGTGACGAGGTTGGCCCGATGAAGTTCGGCATCTTCTACGAACACTCCGTCCTGAAACCGTGGGATGATTATTCAGAGCACCGCGTGCTCAAACAGGGCGTCGAGCAGGTCGTCCTCGCCGACCAGCTCGGGTTCGACCAGGTCTGGGAGGTGGAGCACCACTTCCTCGAGGAGTATTCGCACTCCCCCGCTCCCGAGGTCTTCCTTTCGTACTGCGCGGCGCTCACGCAGCGCATCCGCCTGGGACACGGAATCGCCCTCATGCTCCCACCCGTGAACCACCCCGCCCGCGTGGCCGAACGGGCCGCGACCCTCGACATCCTCAGCGACGGGCGGCTGGAGTTCGGGACGGGCCGCTCGGCGACCTGGACAGAGCTGGGCGGGTTCCGCTGCGAACCGGATGAGACGAAGGAGATGTGGGACGAGTGCTCGCGCGCCGTCGTCAAGATGTGGACGACGGAGAACTTCAGCTGGAACGGCAAGCACCTCCAGATGCCGCCCCGGAACGTCATCCCGAAGCCGCTCCAGAAGCCCCACCCACCGCTCTGGGTGGCTGTCCAGTCCCCCGAGACGGCCGTGCAGGCAGGTCAACGCGGCATGGGCATGCTCGGAGTCACCCTCGGGGCGCCGATCGACTATCAGCAGATGGTGAAGGACTACCGGCGCGCCATCCGCACCTGCGAGCCGGTCGGCGATTTCGTGAACGAGCAGGTCAACGGCGTCGCCTTCATGTATTGCGGCGAGGACGACGCTGAGGCGAAGGCCGTCGGCGGCGTGGCGGCGACCCAGTTCATGGTGCGGGCGGCCCACCTCGTCGGCGTGGGCGGGATCTACCCGTCGCCGGCCTACCACGCCCACTCGAGCGCGGCCCCGCTCCGCACACGCCCGGGCGACGTGATCGGGCCGGTGCGTGAAGGCACACCCATCGGCGACCCGGAGTACTGCGTCAAGCAGTTGAAGTGGTGGGAGGAGGTTGGAGTCGATCGGATGTGCTTCCTCCTGAACGCGGGCGAATCCATCCCCCAGGAGAAGACCCTGCAGTCCCTCCGCCTCTTCGCCAAAGAGGTGATGCCCCAGTTCACCCGCAAAGAACGTGCCGAAGCGGCCCGGGCCGCGGTCGTGGCCCACAAAGACATCGTGGCCCGGCGTGAGGCCGGCCAACCGATGCCCGCGTAATCGCCCGTTTACCAGCGGGATCTCCCATGCTGGCGGCCAACCGCCAGCTTCCTACACTGGACGCACATGAAGCTCGCCGCCTGCCTGGTCGCGTCGGTCGCCGCACTGGCGGCGGTGGCTGCCGTATTCGCCCACGCCGAGCCGGCAACCGTGAAGCCCGGAGACGGCGCCGTCCTGCTGGCCGCTCCGTTGACGGTCGACATGGAGATGAGCCAGGACATGGCTCGCCAGGAGGGCGCGAACGACATCGACGTGTTCGACGCGAGCGGCACCGAGGTCACGACCACCGCTGCCGCCATCGACAACGGCAACCGCCGCAAGCTCACGGTCGCGCTCCCATCGGCGCTCAGCGCCGGGGTCTACACCGTGAAGTGGAAGACGCTGAGCGCTGACGACGGTGACCCTGCTATCGGCTCCGTGTCCTTTACCATCGACCCGAACGGGCCCGCGTCACCAGGGAAAGAGGTGCTCCGCGAGGAGCTCCTGGGTGGCGAAACGGCGACCGCCGCGGCGGCCCCAGGAGCGGTGACCGTGCCCAGCGATCGCGGCGGCACATCGTGGGTGCTCGTCGTCGCAGTCGCTGTCGGCATGTTCGTGCTCGGAGCCGGGTCGTCCTGGGTGGTGGTCCAAAAGCGGCCATGACCCGTGCGCTGCTGGCGATCGTGGTGCTCTCGGGGCTCGTCTATGCGATCGCCTGGCCGCAGGGCGCATCCGGCCATGCGGCGCTGGTCCGTTCCGAGCCTGGCGAGAACGCCTTCCTGCAGCGGACGCCACCGGAAGTGTCACTGACCTTCACGGAGAAGGTCGATCCGAAGTCGAGTTCGATCCGGGTGCTCGACGCCGCGGCCCGGCCCATCGCCCTCCGCGCGCCTGACTTTTCCGCGAACGGGCTGACGATGCGGGTGGCCCTGCCAGCCCTCAAGCCAGGCATCTACAACGTGCTCTGGGAGAACATCTCCACCGTGGACGGGCACGGCTACCGCGGCTCCTATCCGTTCACGCTCCTGAACGCTGACGGTTCGTTGCCGGCTGAGGTGAACCAGTTCGGCGGAACCAATAGCGGCTCCGACCCCGCTCCGGAAGCAGACGGCGTGGCCGTCCGGGCACTGTCCCTTCTTGGCCTGATCCTGGTGGCGGGCGGCGCATTGCTTGCCTTACTCCTTCCCGCCGAGCTGGCCGGCGCGCGCCGCGGGCTCGCAGCCGCCTGTGTCGTGGGCGTCGTCGTGCTCCTTATCGCGACCCTCCTGAACCTCGCGACCATCCTCGACACCTACGGCGATCGGGGATTCGTCGATGTCATCCTGCGCACCCGCCTGGGTTCGTACTGGCTCGTCCGCTTCGGGGCGGCGCTCGTGGTCGCCGTGGGTGCGTCCATGTTCGTGGACTCCGTGCGGGCGGCGGCCGCCGCTACCATCGCCGGTGTGGTCGCCTACCTCTGGGGGTTCACGGCGACCAGCCACGCAGCCGCCGGCGCCGGGAGCGGCTGGGCGGAGATCATCGATATGGTCCACGGCTCGGCCGCCCTGGCCTGGATTGGGGCTGTGGTCGGAATCGTGATCGTCGTCCGCCTGGCCGGGCAGAGCGGCGCCTACGTGCGGCTGATGCCCCGCTTCGCCCTCCTCGCGGCAGCCATGGTCTTCGTGCTGCTGGCGACCGGTTTCCTCCAGACGCTGATCGAACTGGATTCGGCTGATCGCCTCTGGACGACGCGCTACGGCTGGACCCTGACGGTCAAGGTAGGGCTCATTGTCGCGCTCCTCGGGGTTGCTCTGTTCAACGCCCGCCGGGGGCGGCGCTGGCTCGAGTCAGGGGCCCCCAGCGCGCCCCGGTGGTTCGGCCGTACCGCCCTGGCGGAAGCCTTGCTCGGCGGCCTCGTGTTCGTCGCGGCAGCGGGGCTCACTCAGACGACGGTCTCGAAGTCGGTGTATGAGCGGACCGCGAATAAGCCGTACGACCAATCGGCCGCGGCCGAAACGCTTGCGATGCGGCTCCAGGTGGACCCCAACCGTACCGGGCTCAACACCTATCGGGTGAGCCTCTCCGAGCCGGGAGGAGCGCCCGTCGAGGCCGAGCGCGTGCGTCTCACCTTCCGCTATCGCGACGACCCGGCGATAGGCTCGGGGACGCTGATCCTCGCGCCGGACGACGCCGGGCAGTACCTGGGACAGGGCCCGTACCTGACGCTCGAAGGGCAATGGCAGATTGAGGTGGAGGTCCGCCGCGCCGGCCTCAATGACGCCAAGACCTTCTTCGAAGTGCGCCCGGCGGGCCTGGCCATCGGCACCTTGCGGGCAGGCGGCGCCTGGGCGAACCCGGCGCCAGGGGTCAGCTGGAACACCTTCGGCGGCCTGGTGCTGGCGCTGGCCGCGCTGGGAGTGGCCCTCTTCAAGGGCCGTCTCGGCACTCACCGGAAGCTGGGCTGGGGGGCGAACGGCATGGTGCTGCTCGGCTTCGGGGCCGGGTCGATGCTCCTCTTCGGTGTCGATAGACACGACGGGAATGTTATCCCCCGGAACCCGATCGTCGCTGACCAGGACTCGATTACCCAGGGCCGCACGATCTACCAGCAGAACTGTATCGCCTGCCATGGCCGAAACGGGGTGCCGCCGGAAGGGCTGGACCTGAACCCCTACCCGCTCGACCTGACCGTGCACGTTCCCCAGCACCCCGATGGGCTCCTCTTCAACTACATCGACCGTGGCATTCCCGGTTCGGCGATGCGCGCCTGGGGAGAGGGCGACCCGAAGCTTTCAGACGACGAGATGTGGCACGTGGTGAACTACCTTCGGACGCTGGGTACCGTGGGGGCGGTCGATAGGTGAGGCGGTACTTCGCGCGCAGTCGTCCCGGCGCCGCCTCACCGGCGCCGGGATGGACTGTGGATCCGCGTTCTGGACTTAGTCCGTATGGTCTCCGGCGCTGGCGCCCGCGACCTTCGCCTTCGCTTGGAGATGCCCCCAGACCTTGTCGGCGAAGTCGTGGGCGGCGTCGTGCGCTTTCGCCGCTGCCGGCCCGGCGGCTTTGGTGTCGGGCTTCTCCCCATCGAGCGTCTTCGCCATGTCGGCGAAGATCGCCGTCAGGGCGGTGGCTTCGCCCTGGAACTCATCAGGCCAGGTGGTGAGCGCCACGAGCGTTTGCAGTTTCTGGGCCGTGCTCCGCGCCGTCGCGGGGACCTCGCCCTTGTCGTTGATACTGGTGTCGATGTCGTGCAGCCCGGCCTTATCGAGTGTCGATAGGGCCGAGAGCACGCCGGCATCGTCTTCAGCGGGGCTGTCTCCCTCATCGTCGCCGCAGGCCGTCAGGAGTGCGCCGCTGAAGAGGGCGAGCGCGAAGATGGCGCTGACGGCGAGCCGTCGCGTTTGAAGCATGTGAACCTCCGTGCTTGTTTCGGGGCGTTATTGGCGGGCTGCGTGGGCCGGCCGCGGTGGCGGCACGGCGACCGAGACGGCGACCCCACGCGCCCGTCTGGCCCGACCCACGCGCCCGCAGGAGCGCCAATCAGACGAGGCGAACGCGAGGATGGCGGCGAGCAGCATCAGCCCGGACCCGGCCGAGAGCGGGAGGTCGGAGCAGCTGGCCGCGTCGCCGTGACAGTGGCGCGCATGGGTCTCGGTGGGGCCTTCTTCGTGGTGGCCGGCCTCGGCAGGCCCGGGGCGGGCTGCAAACCGGACCCCCCAGTGGTCTGGCGCCGTCGCCATAAGAAGGATGGCCAGCAGTGCGATAACCGCAAACGCGCGACCGTACCCTGCCCTTGCCGTCCACACGGTTGACATCGTACTTCGGTGGGATCAGACGATCATCGTTCGGCCGGGCGAGCGGTATTGGCCTGGCGGGTGGTACGATTTCGCGGTGAGGCGCGCCAGATCCGCTGCCATGGCCCTCGGTTTCGTCGCCGTCGTCTGCGCCTGCGGTGGTGGCGGCAAGGCACAGCCGAATCCCGATCAGGCGTCGCCGAGCGCGACCGCCAGTGCGGCCGCCGGGACCGCGAGCGCCGACAGTGCGGCGACAGCAACAGCGCCAGCGGCCACCGCCGGTCCGAGCGGCGAGACGGTCCGGCCCTCAGTCACCCCACCACCGGCGCCGGCGCCGCCCACGGTCACGCCCGCCGCCGCAACACCCTCACCGGCGACCCCGGCGGCCGTCCTGCCGACGGTGGCCGCGACAGCGACCGTCACGGTGCCGGCGACGCCGCCGCCCGCCGGGGGTGGGCCGGTGACCCTGACGGTGCGGGCGAAGGACAAGGCGTTCGACAAGCAGGTCCTCCGTGCCCGGACTGGGGCGCAGGTAACGGCGGTCCTCGTGAACGACGACGCCGGCGAGGAGCACAACCTCGCGATTTCGATACGGGGGCTTGGCCATGAGACGTGCACGGGGCCATGTTCGACGACGGTGACGTTCACGGCGCCAGAACCGGGCGCCTACTTCTACGCCTGCACAATCCACGACGGGATGTTCGGGACGCTCTTTGTCGAGTGAGCCGCCGGGTCAGGTGCCGGCTCGTACCATACAATGTGGGTAAGGCGCGGTTCGCCGTGCAGGAGGCAGGCACATGGTCACGATCATCGGAAACGTCAAGCCAGAGGACGACTACACGCATCCCCTCGGCCCGGAAGAGAACTTCAACGAGTCCGTCTACTTCAACTTCTTCGACCGGGAGAAGCAGATGGGCGGCTTTGTGCGGATCGGGAACCGGGCGAACGAGGGCCACGCCGAGATGACCGTGATCGTCTACCTCCCCGACGGGACGGCCCTCTTCAACTACAAGCGTCCGCAGATCTCGTCGAACGACGGCTGGGACGCTGGCGGCCTGAAGGTCGAAGTCCTCGTCCCCGGCGAACGCATCCGGACGACCTATGAAGGGAGCGTGGTCTTTCTCAAGGACCCGCGGGAGATGCGCGAGCCGGGTGACGCCTTCAAACAGAACCCCCATCGCAAGCTGAAGCTCGACATGCTGCATTCGGGCGTGGGGCCCCTGTACGGTCACGTCGCCGACGATAAGTCCGCCAACGACTTCGCCCGCGCTCACTACGAGCAGCACATGGCAGTGGAAGGCACCATCCAGATCGACGACGAAGCGCCCCTCCAGCTCAAGGGGAATGGGCTCCGCGACCACTCCTGGGGGCCACGCTACTGGCAATCGACGCCCTCCTACCGGTGGATTACCGGCAACTACGGCGACGATATGGGGATGGTCATCTCCGTCGTTGGCGACCATACGGGCGGTGTGTTCCACAAGGGCCAACAGCTCCTGAAGATCACCGACGTGAAGCTCGAGACGGGTTATGAGGGCAACACGAACTACCACAACAGCCTGAAGGCCGTGGTGACCCTTGAAAACGGCGACATCCACACGGTCGAGGGCAAGGTCAAGGGCTTTATCCCACTCAGGAACCGCAGAGCAGGCCAATTCACACACATCGGCGAAGGCATGACGGAGTACACCCTCGATGGGACACGCGTCGGCTACGGCCTGAGCGAGTACCTGGACCAGACCGAGTAACCAACGCCGGAGCGGGAGGCAAGCATGGCCAGCGGCCAGAGCGTGGGATGAAAAGGCGAGTTCCGGACGCCGCACTCCCTCGCCCGCCGGAGCGGGAGAGGGCAGGGGTGATGGCCGCGACGGTCACGCGGAGCCCAACGCGACCCCCGAGCCTGCCCAGGCTGGACGTTTTCAGACCAGGGGCCGGGTTGAAGGCTGCGGCGGCCCGGCGGGGCATAACGCCCGCCCCGGCGTGATGGCAATCGCGTCAAAAGTCGCGCGTGACGAAGTAGTCGGCCACCGTCCGCAGGTCGGCGCGCGCTTCCGGAGCCAGGACCATGGAGTCGAGCAGCACATCGGCCTCGTCCGCATAGCGGCGGGCGAGTTCCCGGCAGAGCGCGTCTCCCCCCGCCCGTTCGACCGCCGCGACGATGGCGTCGTACTCCTCGACCTGCCGATCGGCGGCGAACGCACGGCGGATGACGGGGCCGCCGTCCGGGTCGCTCACCGTGTGGACGAGGGGGAGCGTCTTCTTCTTGCGTGCGATGTCGCCCGTCGTGGTCTTGCCCGTGAGCGACTGGTCGCCCCAGATCCCGAGGTAGTCGTCGATCGCCTGGAAGGCGAGGCCGAGCTTCACGCCCCATTGGCCCATGATCGACGCGTCCTGGCTGCTCGCTCCGCCGAGGATGGCGCCCATCTGGAGGGCCGCCCCAAGGAGGACACCGGTCTTGCCTTCGACCATCTCGAGGTACTCCGCGACGGAGACCGCCTCACGAACCTCAAAGGCGATGTCGCGCCACTGGCCGCCGATCATCCCTTCGACAGCCCGGAGGAGGACGTCGAGCGCGGCCATGCGCCGCCCGACATCGCCCCGGCCGGCCGTGAGCGAGCGCACCGCCCGCGCGTAGATGAAGTCACCGAGGTTGATGGCCTGGCCGGGCCCCCAGACCGTGTAGGCGGTTGGCCGCCCGTGCCGGACATCGTCCTGGTCCTGGATCTCGTCGTGGACGAGGGAGAAGTTGTGGACGAGTTCGACAGCCACCGCGCCCGGCATTGCGTCATCAACCGACCCTCCGAAGATGCCCGCCGCGACGACCGTCAAGGCCGGGCGGATGCGTTTGCCGCCACTGACCAGTGGCGAGCCATCTTCCGCCTGCCATCCCATGACATAACGGGCGGGTTGGGTGAGCGGCGAGCCCTCCGGCGCGAGTGCCTGACTGAGCGCCGCCTCGATGGCGCCACGGTGGCGAGCGATGACGTCGGGGAGACCGGGGGCGAGTGCGGCCATTCGTAAGCTCTCCTGGTCGGCGTGTATGCGTACGGGAGAGTCTACCGGAGGTTGCGGAACTGCTCCTCGGTGATGCCGAGCTGGCTCAGGATCGCGAAAATACAAACGTCCACCAATCTCGCAGTCTCCGTGAACCGGGATGGAGACACGCCGCCCATCGCGATGCTTCCAGAAGGTGTGACTACCAGTTTGACGTTGAAACTCGAACCCGTCCGGCGGGCGGCGTCTATGAGTTCTCGGGCCTTAGCCGGCAACAGGCGCCAGCTCTTTGAGGTCGGGGGGCATCGGCTCTCCGCTGATGCTGTAGTCGTCGGCGAACATCTCAAAGACGCCATCGAGCTCCAAGCGGGCTTCCGCGGGCGAATCGCCGATGGCATGGCAGCCCGGAATCGCAGGCACGTAGGCCGCCCAGGTGCCATCATCCGGCATCACGACCACGGTGTAGTCGGCGATCGTCTTCACGGGGAGTATCTTACCATCCGGCGGCCCTATTTGAGTGCGCGGAACTGCTCCTCAGTGACGCCGAGCTGACTCAGGATCGCGTGGTAAAGCCCGCCACCGATGTCCTGGTTCCCATGGATTGGAATCACCGTGCCACGGCCGTCGGGGTGCATCCAGATGCCGTGGCTGCCGCGCTGGCGCGTGCGTACGAAGCCCAGGGAGCGCGCGACCTTCTCGAACTCGCGGGCCTTAGCTGGCAACGGGAATGAGCTCGCGGATGTTCTCGGGCATAGGACGCCCATCTTCCGCGTACTGCTCCTGCCACATTTCGAAGACGCCGTCGAGTTCCGCGCGGGCCTCGCCGGGCGAATCTCCAACCGCGTGGCACCCGGGAATCGCAGGCACGTAGGCCACCCAGGTACCATCATCCGGCATTACGACCACGGTGTAGTCGGCGAGCGTCTTCACGGGAGTATCTTACCACCCCCGCCGCCTTACTTGAGCGCCCGGAACTGTTCCTCGGTGATGCCGAGCTGCTTGAGAACCAGGTGGTACAGCCCCCCAGCGATGTCGCGATTGCCGTGAATCGGGATCGTGGCGCCGCGCCCATCTGGGTGCAGCCAGACAGCGTGGCTGCCGCGCTGACGGTCGAGCCAAAACCGAGCTTCGCGGCGACGCGCTGCAGTTCAGCGCATTAGCTGGCAACCGCGACAAGCTCCCCGACATCGTCTGGCATAAGCTCGCCCCGTTCCTGGTATAGCTCGCGCCACACGTCAAAGACCAGAGCTAATTCGAGCCGGGCGTCCTCGGAGGTATCACCCATTGCATGGCAGCCCGGAATGGCCGGAACGTATGCGAGGAAGACACTTTCGTCGGGCCTGATTACGACGGTGTAGTCATCGAGTGTCTTCATGTCCGCAGTATACCGCGCCGTCCTACGCGTTGACCGCCACGCGCTTGCGCGCCTCAAGGGCCGCCTTCGCGCGGCCCGCGATGCCGGCGCCGTCGAGCTGGTAGATGGCACGCATCGTGCTCTGTGGACCGTGATCGACGATCGCGTCGGGCATCGTGATGGCGTCGGCGAACGTCGCCGCGAGGCCGCGCTCCGCGAGGCAGTCGAGGACGGCCTCACCGAAGCCACCCGCCTTCACGTTCTCCTCAGCGGTCACCACCGCGCCCGTCCGGAGGGCGACGCTGGCCAGCAACTCATCGTCGAGCGGCTTGGCGAAGCGGGCGTTCACGACCGTCGCACTGATGCCGGACTCATCCAGGATGTCCGCGGCTTTCAGGCATTCGGTCACGGTGGCGCCGAAGCCGATGAGGGCAAGGTCGTTGCCCTCGCGCAGGATCTCCCCTTTGCCGATAGGGAGTTGGCGCATCGGCAGGTCGGTCGGCGCGCCCGGCCCGGAGCCGCGCGGGAAGCGCACCGCGAAAGGGCCGTCGAGGTACTGGACGCCGGTGTAGAGAAGGTCGCGGAGTTCTCGTTCGTCCTTCGGCGCGGCGATCACCATGTTCGGGAGGCAGCGTAGGTACGAAATGTCGATGAACCCCTGGTGGGTCTTGCCGTCGTCGCCGACAAAGCCCGCGCGGTCGAGAGCGAAGACGACGGGGAGCCCCTGGACGACAACGTCGTGGACGATGGAGTCGAATCCGCGCTGAAGGAATGTCGAGTAGATGGCCGCGATCGGGCGCATGCCCTCGGTCGCCAGACCGGCGGCGAAGGTCACGGCGTGTTGCTCCGCAATCGCCGTGTCGATCACGCGGTCGGGGTGCTTCTTGTGGACCGGCGCCAGTGCCGTACCCTCAAGCATCGCCGCCGTGATCGCCACCACCCGGCTATCGGACTCGATGAGCTCCTGCGTGGCGTCCGCGAAGACCTGAGAATAGGTCGGCAGCGGGGCCGGCGCCCCCGGGGTCGCCGGCTTCTTGAGCCAGAATGTGCCCGAGTGTGACTTGATTGGGTCGGCGGCCGCTTCCGGGATGCCATGGCCCTTCTCCGTGAGGATGTGAAGCAGGACGGGCCGGCCGCCATCCCCCACCTTTTTGATCGCCCCGAGGGTTGCCTCAAGCTCGTGGATATCATGTCCATCGACAGGCCCGTAGTACTCGAAGCCGAACTGCTCCCAGAACGAGGCAGGCACCAGCAGGTCGCGCATCGAGTTCTTGACCCGCTTGCCGATGTCCCAGGCCTGTTTGCCGAGCGGAAGGTGTTCGACCACCGAGCCCACTTCCCGCTTCGCGTTGCGGTAGAGCGGGTCGATCCGGATCTTATTCACATTCCGCGAGAGCGCCCCCACATTCGGCGAGATCGACATCGCGTTGTCGTTGAGGACGACGATGAATCGGCCCGTGTGGAGATGGCCGGCGTGGTTCATCGCCTCGAGCGCCATCCCGGCCGTCATCGCACCGTCGCCTACGACCGGGATCACCCAGGAATCCTCGCCCTTGAGGTCGCGGCCGTAGGCCATGCCAAGCCCGGCCGAGATGGCCGTGCCGGCGTGACCGGCGCCGAAGGCGTCATGCTCCGACTCCTTGCGGTCGGCGAAGCCGGAAAGCCCCTGGAACTGGCGGATCGTGTTCATCCGATCCTTTCGGCCAGTGAGAATCTTGTGGACATAAATCTGGTGGGACACATCCCAGAGGATCTTATCCTTCGGGCTATCGAAGAGGCGGTGGAGCGCGATGGACAGTTCCACGACACCGAGGTTCGAGGCGAGGTGCCCGCCACCGCCGATGCACTGCACCGTATCGACGAGGAAGGTCCGGATTTCGCCCGCGAGGGCCTCGAGTTCCGGGTAGGAGAGCTTGTGGAGGTCGGCCGGCTTATCGATGCGGTCCAGCAGGTTTGTCATTGGGGTGCAACCTCCACCAGGTCCAGGGTTTCGACTGACTTCGCCGTCTGGGCGGCGCGGATGACGAGTGGCACCGTTGCCCGGAGGCCGCGGATGGCGAGCGGAAACTGGCGGGCCAGTCTCGCATAACCGGGCCACTCCCAGGGCCTGAGGGCGGCGGAGCGAAGGGCCGCCCCGTCGCCGCTCTCAGCGTCCCATTTCGCAAGACTAGCGGGCAAGGCCTGCGCTGCGGTATCCACGACAGCCCTAACGGCCAGCCAGCGCACCCCGGCTTCGCGGGCGGCACGGGCGATATGGTACGTCTCCATATCGACGCCGCCTGCGCCATGTTCGTTCCAGGCGTCCCGCTTCCCATCGCGGGTCGCGATGGGCTGGTCGATAGTGAGCAGACGGGAGTAGACGAACTTACTGGCGTGCTCGTGGAGGGCCTTGCGGACATCGTCGAGGAGGAAGCGGTCGGGCTCGAGGATGTCGAATCCGGGGGCCAGCACGTGGCGGGCGACGATGATGCCGCCGGGGCCGATGGACGGGTCGAGTGCGCCACAGACGCCAGCGACGAGGACCAGTCCGGGCCTCGACTCAGCCAACCGGGCACGCACGGTTTCGTAGGCGGCCGGACCCGCCCCGCTCACGAACGCTTTCCGGGCACCGAACGCGTTGGCTTCGCGCTCAGTCGGGATGACAAGCAGCGTCTTCATCCCGGCTTGCGGCCCGCCAGCGTCGCCACACCGGCCCGAATGCCTTCGAGCGGGCTCTTCATGGTGGCCGCGACCGCCGTCGCCTCATAGCCGCAGTGGGCCATGCAGTTCGTGCACCGGCTGTCACGGCCGTAGCCGTAACGGTCCCATTCGGTCTCTTCCATGAGTTCGGCGAACGTCTGGACGTAGCCTTCGTTCATGAGGTAGCAGGGGCGCTGCCAGCCCATCACGGTGCGCGTCGGGTTGCCCCAGGCGGTGCACTGCATCCCGACCTTCCCCTCGAGGAACTGGAGGAAGAGCGGCGAGTGGTTGAACTTCCATTTCGCCCGCTCGGGAAGGGAGAGGATTTCGTGGAACTTGCTGATCATCTGGGGGCGCTGGAGGAACACCTTCTGGTTCGGCGCCTTCGGGTAGTCGTACCCCGGCGAGACCATCAGCCCATCGACCTTCAGGTCGTTGCAGAGGTAGTCGAAGAGTTCGCGCATGTCGTCCGTCGAGCTATCGGCGAACACGGTCGTGTTCGTGGTCACCCGGAAGCCGAGGCGCTTGGCCTCCTTGATGGCGGCCACGGCCTTATCGAACACGCCTTTGCGGTCCACCATCTCGTCATGGAGGTCACGCATCCCGTCCATGTGGATGGTCAGGCAGAGGTATTGAGATGGCTTCAGCTTCGGCAGCCAGCGTTCGAGGAGGATGGCGTTGGTGCAGAGGTGGATGAACTTCTTGCGCGCCACGAGCCCCTCGACGATGCGGTCGATCTCGGGGTGGACGAGCGGCTCACCGCCCGCGATGGAGACGACGGGCGCGCCACACTCGTCGGCAGCGGCCCAACACTCCTCGGGCGAAAGGTAGGTGTTCAGGATCTCTTCCGGGTGCTGAATCTTCCCGCAGCCGACGCAGGCAAGGTTGCAGCGCCAGAGCGGTTCGAGCATCAGCACTAACGGGTAGCGCTTCTTGCGGGCGATCTTCTGCTTCACGATGTAGGAACTGACTGCGATGGCCTGTGCCGCCGGGACTCCCATAACTACACTCCCCCACTCTCGTCTGATGGCGTCTCAGAAGCTTTCAATTGTACATCCAGTTCACGGGCGGCGGTAACGCCGCTCCGGACCGCGCCCTCCATGGTGGCGGGCCAGCCCGTACCTGTATATGAGCCCGCTAACACAATTCCTGGGATCGGCGTCCGCGGACCCGGGCGCAGGAGCCCCGGCGCCGGCACGAAGGTCGCGTGAGGCTCCTTGATCGCGTTGAAGGCGATCAATTGAGCCCCGCGTGCACCGGGCACGGCGTCCCGCAGCTGCGCCAGGAAGCGCGCCTCCAGCTCGCCGCGGTCGAGGGCCATGTACGGCCCCGCTGCGCTCAGGGAGACCACCACGTGATGCCTCCTCGGCATCGCAGGCGTATCGAGACGGTCGCGATTGAACACCCACTGCAGTTCGCTATCGACGAAGGCCGCGAAGGGCCAATCCGCGATCGGCCGGTCGAACCAGAAGTGGAGGTTGATGATCGGTGCGGTTGTGAAGTCTCCCAGGGCGGCGAACGGCGCCATCGTCCGGAAGCGCCCCGGGACGAGGCAACCTGCCTCGCCAGGGGGTAAGGCCAGCACGGCCCCGTGTGCGGAGACGGCCGCGCCACGGGAGAGGTGGACCGCGACGCCGCCGCCCTTAGCGGGTTCGACGCCGCGCACCTCGAGGCCGGTGACGACGCCGCCGCCCCGGGCTTCGATGTACGCGATCGCCGGGGCCACGTGGAGCTCACTCAGGGGTACCGCGCCGAGCCCCACCGCAGACGAAGTCGAGTTCTTCAGGAAGCCTTCCCGAAGCACGAAAAGCGCGTCGGCCGCACTCGCTTCGGCGGACCGGCAGTTCAGCGTGGGGACGAGCATGAAGTCCCAGAAATCGCGGATCGCCCGCGCAGACTGGTCCTGGGCACTGAGCCAGTCGCCGAAGGAGGCGGCGTGGAGCGAGAGGCGCTCCGGTTCGCTCATCCGCCAGATGCGGACCAGGAGCCAGCCGGCGCGTAGCCGATCGCCCAGGGCGAGGTGGCCATACACGGCGAACGACGGCGCCAGGTGGAGCGGGGCCGGGAGTGGGAGGGCGCGGAGCCGGCACATCCGTCCTCCGGCCCCGAAGACGCGGACGTTCAGGCGGCGCTGGCGGCGGGTGCGGCCCAACGTGCCAATCCGGCCCAGGAATGCGGCGTACTCGGTCGTGCAGGCCATGAAGACGTGCTGGCCGTTATCGACCAGGTCTCCCGTTTTGCGGTCCGCGAAGGAATAGGTCTTGCCACCCGCCCAGGGTCGTTTTTCGATCAGCGTGACGGTGTGGCCGAGGTCGCTTAGGTCACAAGCGGCCGCGAGCCCGGCCAGTCCGGCGCCGACGACGGCGACCTTCATTTCGGACGGATGAGCGCGGCGCCCGCCCAGAGCTTCCCAATGGCGAACAGTTTCTCGGGCGTACTCAGGCTGACCCGCTCGGAGATGACGTTGTACTCGCGCTTCTCGATGCGCTTGAGGATGTCGAAATAGACGCCCTGGAGCACGTTCACGCACATCCGCGAACGGAGGTCGAGCAACGGGAGGAGGCGCTTGCCGCTGCGGAAGTGGTGGCGCGCCCGCTTGCCCTGGAGCTGCATGAGTGAAACGAAGCGGTCGTCGTAGACGCCGTTCAGGATGTCGTCTGAGGTGAGCCCGAACTGGGCGAGCTCTTCCTGGGGAAAGTAGACGCGCCCGCGAGTGGCGTCCTCGGCGACGTCTCGCATGATGTTCGTGATCTGGAGGCCGATGCCCATGTCGATGGCGAACTGGCGAGCGCGAGGGTGGGCCCGCGTACCGAACACGGCCGTGCAGATGAGGCCGACCATTGAGGCGACGCGGTAGCAGTACTGGTGGAGGTCGGTCCAGGTCACGTAACGGTTGATCGTGAAGTCCATTTCGACGCCATTCACGAGCTCGTCAAAGAACTCGCCGGGGATGTCGAATGCGTCGAAGGCTGAGCCGAGGGCCGTAAACAGCGGGCCTTCCCGTTCGCCTTCGGCGCAGGCGTGAAGCCGCGCGCGGGCCGCCGCGAGCTGTCGCACCTGCTCGTCGCGGTCGGTCAGTTCGTCGGCGATGTCATCGACGTAGCCGCTGAAGGCGTAGGCCGCGTAGATCGCGTTGCGCTTCTCTTCCGGGAGGATGGCGAAGGCGTAATAGAAGTTCTTCGCCCGCTCCTTGGTATAGGCCTTGCACCACGCCTGGGCGTCGATGAGGGACGTGGGCGCGGTGCTCCCGGCTTCGCGAGCCAGCGTTTCGACCGACATGTCATCCCCCTACAGGCCGAGCTTCATCTGCAGCCCGCTCGTGAGCGCCATCCAGGCCTTCTTTGGCTTCGAAATGGTTGGGCGCTGGCTGAGCACATCGTACCGCGCCCCCTCGATAGCGGAGAGGATCGCTTCTCCGCCGAGGCGAAAGAGGCGCACGTCAGCCCGCGCTGACCGGCGGATGGCCGGTTCGAGCGCCCGCCCTTCGGCGAAGAGGCCCCGGGCCCGCTCGACCTCGAACTTCATCAGGCGGCGAAAGGCCGGCGTGATCCGCCGCTGGGCGATGTCGTCTTCGCTCACTCCGTATCGGTCCAGATCTTCGCGCGGGATGTAGACCCGGCCCTTCTCCCAATCGACCGTCACGTCCTGCCAGAAGTTCGCGAGCTGGAGGCCGATGCAGGTGGCGTCGGAAAGGGCCTGGCGCCGGCTGTCGCGGTAGCCGAGGACGGCGAGCACCATCCGGCCGACCGGTGTGGCCGAATGCTCACAGTAGTGGAGGAGCTCGTCCCAGGTCGCGAAGCGGGTGACCTCCTGGTCCATCCGGTTCGCTTCGATCAGCTTCTGAAACGGGTCAGGCGGAATGTGGTAGCGGTCGATCGTGTGGCCGAGTGCGACGAATAGCGGTTCGTCCCGCATACCTTCGTAGCAGCGGAGGAGGGCGCGCTCCCAATCGGCGAGCAGGGCCAGGCGGTCACCCTCGGCCTCGTCGCCGAGGTCGTCCGTGAAGCGGCAGAACGAGTAGAGCGAGTAGAAATGTGGGCGCACGGCCCGCGGCAGGACCCAGGAGACCACGCCGAAGTTCTCCTGGTGGGCGCGCGTGTACTCCCGGCACCAGGCGTACGCCTCCCGGAGGCTTTGGGAGCGCGCGCCAACGGCCCGCTCGCTCACGACCATGGGTCGTCATCGGGGCGATGGATCGTGGCACCGTCGCGCATGCGCCGGTAGCGTCCAAGCGCCCAGAGGGGCCAGTACTGGCGATAAAGGTGGTAGTTCAGCATGAAATCCCGTGGGAAGCCGGTGCCCGTGAACTCGGGCTCGTCCCACGATCCATCCTTTCGCTGCGTCGCTACGAGGTAGCGTACGCCGCGTTCGGTGGCCGTGGTTGTAAGCTCGCCCGCCGCCAGCAGGGCAAGCAGTGCCCAGGCCGTCTGGGATGGCGTCGAAGGGCCCTGCCCCGCCGTAGCCGGGTCGTCGTAGGATAGGCAGGATTCGCCCCAGCCTCCGTCCGGGTTCTGGTGCTCTTCAAGCCAGCGGACGGCGCGGGTGATCCGCTCGGATTCGAGGTTCTCGCCCGCGGCCACCAGCGCAGGCAGGGCGGCGCCGAGCCCGTAAACGTAGTTCACGCCCCAGCGGCCCCACCAGCTGCCGTCCGCCTGCTGCGTGTCGTAGAGGTAGCGAAGGCCGGCGAGGACGGCCGGGTCCCGCGGCGAGGCGCCATCGAGCAGGAACCACTCGAGGACGTGGGCGGTAACGTCTTCCGTCGGCGGGTCCAGGGTCGCCCCAAAATCGGCAAACGGGATCTTGCTGACGAACTGGCGAGTGTTGTCCCGGTCGAACGCGCCCCAGCCGCCGTTGCGCGACTGCATGGCGAGGAGCCAGCGGTTCGCCCGCTCCCGGGTCGCATCCCAGTCACCTCCGGTGTCCACCAGGCGGAGGGCGATCAGCACTTCGGCCGTGTCGTCCGTGTCGGGGTATTGGCTGTTTTCGAATTCGAAGGCCCAGCCCCCGGGCTCGGTGTCTTTCACCTTGACGCACCAGTCGCCAGGCGCGCGTGCTTCTTTGGAAAGCAGCCAGGCGCCGGCCCGGGCGAGCGCCGGGTGGTCGGCTGGCACGCCCGCTTCGCGCAGGCCGGTAACCGCAAGGGCGGTGTCCCAGATCGGGGAAAGGCAGGGTTGGACCGTGAACGTCCCGTCGCCGTAGAGGGCGAAGTCGTTGAGCAGGCCGTGGATCCCGCGCTGCATGACCGGGTGGTCGTTCGCGAAGCCGCGGCACTTGAGGGCGATGAGCGAGTAGACCCACGGTGGCTGGATGCCCCCCCATGACCCGTCCGCCTCCTGGTGGCCGACAATCCAGCGCTCGCAGGCGGCGAGAGCGCGCTTGCGCAGCGGTTTCCAGGGGCTCCGTTCGTGTAGCTGTAAGGCCCGGTCAGTGGCGAGGAAGAAGTTCCGCCAGGTGAAGCGTGCCCGGTCACGGGGGAACGCGATCTGGCTGCGGTCCGCCGGGTCCAGGAAGAGCTCGTCGATCCCCCGGCCCTCCGGGATGGCGACCACCGGCTTGGCGGCCCAGACGACGAGGATGGCGACGATGGTCGGGCGCGCCCAGGAGGCGAACTCGTAGATATTCAGCGGGAAGCGGTCCGGCAGGAGGATGGCCTCCGGCGGCATCGCCGGGAACGCTGCCCAATCGAACTGCCCGAACAGGGAGAGCCAGAGCTTGGTGAAGATGCGCGTGCTGGCGACGCCGCCCTGAGCCCGGACGAAGTCGCGGGCGCGGGTCATTTCCGGCAGGGCGGGGTCGATCCCAGCTAACTTAAGCGCGAAATAGGCCTCTGTCGTGACGCTGACATCGCCCGGCCCGTCAAGGTAGATGGAGAAGGAGCCGTCGAGGTTCTGGCGCTGAAGGATGTACCGGCAGATGTGCGACCAGCGGGTCGCGTCGGCGATCCCGAGGAAGTGCTCCAGCAGCAGATGCTCCGCTGCCATGGTCACATTCGCTTCGAGCTCGGCCCACCAGTACCCGTCGGCGTCCTGCAGGCTCAGGAGGAAGTCGGCGCCACGGTCCACGGTCTCGTCGAGCCCAAGGATCTCCGGGCGTATCGAAGGCGCCGTGCGGCCACTGGCGCGCTGGCCGGTTTGGGACGGGCGGGAGGACGGGAACCGGGTCAAAGCCGCACCTCTCTCCCCAATCCAGTCTCGATAGTGGACTAGCGGTTACGCGAAGAGGTTGAGGAACGGTGACATTTAGCTCCGTCCCCCTACGCAGACCGATCGCGCCAGGCGATAATCCTTCGTCGTAGCCGGGGCGTATCTTAGCAACTTCGGAGCACTCTGTAGTGGGGAAATCGCCTGCGGAGCCATGCACTGAGACATGGTTCACATAAGGGCGTTCCCGGGTGGGTATGAGGCCGCTAATGGCCGTTGCCTGGAACGGCACGCAGGCGCGCGCCGGAGACATTTGCTCCCAGCTCCGCCGGCCGGCGCCGCGCGCGGCGCCAACGCGAAACCCCCGCCGCGGGGTAGGATGCGCGCGATCTCTCCATCGGAGGCGCCACCTGGAAACGTACCGCTCGATCCTGACCAAACGCGACACCCGTTCCTTTGCCGTCCGAGATATCCCCGGGCCAGTGCTTGACCGCATCCTCCAGGCCGGCCGGATGGCCGGGAGCGCCCGGGCCGCGGAACCTGTGCGCCTCGTCGTCCTGAAGGACCCTGAGCAGAAAGTGCGGTTGGCCGAGTGCGGCGACGCCACCGTCCACGTGATCGCGGGCCCGGTTGCCGTGGCCATCGTCCTCGTCCCTGAATTCGGCAACGTCGGGGCCCCGTTCACCCTCTTCCGCGGGCCCTTCGATGGTGGCCGCTGCGCCCAGAACATGATGCTCGCGGCCTGGGACGAAGGCATCACCAGCTGCCCCGCCTCGATGCACCGCCCCGAGGACGCCGCGAAGGTCCTCGAACTGCCGCCGGGCCATTTCGTCCTCAATGTCATCGCCTTCGGCTACCCGGAAGGCAGCGACGCGATGACGGGCACGCGCCCCCGCCTGGAGATGGGCAATTTCGTCCACCAGGACCGCTGGTGAGCCCGGCCGTTGCCCGGGTGCGGCGGGGCTGCCCACGTGCCGCCCTGCGCCCGCACCGGAGAGCGCCCGTTTTGTCCCCCCGCAGATCGCCTGCTATAGTTCGCTCCGTCCTTCGGGACGAATTTCACAAACGGCAAGCGCGTGTTTCACGAATACGGCCAAATCGGCATCCTCGTCATCATTGCGCTCATCTTCCCCCTCGGCGCGGTCGTGACGTCGTGGGCGTTCCAGTTCGCCGGTATCCGGCCGCGCGTCCCCTCTGACCCGGTCAAAGACGATATCTACGAATGCGGCGTGCGGACCGAAGGCCCGTCGCTCGTCCAGTTCAACTTCCGCTTCTACTACATCGCCCTGCTCTTCGTCCTCTTCGACGTGGAACTGGTGTTCCTCTTCCCGTGGGCCGTCGTTTACGACTCTATGGGCTGGACAGGGTACCTCGAAGGCCTCGGCTTCCTCGGCATCCTCGTCCTCGGCATCGTCTACGCCTGGCGCAAGCGCGCCCTGGAGTGGCGCTGATGCCCACGCGCTGGTGGACGGGACACGACGGCGCGGAGGCGGCTGAGCGGCTGCTGCCGGGCTCCGTCGCGAAGGCGACCGATGCGGCCTGCTACCTCCGGCCGGAGACGCTCTGCGAGGTCCTGGAGGCGCTGCGGACCTCACCGGATACGGACTTTATTCACCTCACGAACCTCTGTGCCGTCGATTTCTGGGACCACTTCGAGGTCGTCTACCACCTCCAGTCGTTCGAGAAGAACCACTTCGCCGCCTTCAAGATCGAGGTGAACGAGCGGGAGTCGCCCGTCGCCCCGAGCGCGACGCCCGTCTACAAAGGGGCCTGGATGCAGGAGTGCGAGGCCTACGACCTCTTCGGGATCCGGTTCGAAGGGCACCCCAACCTCCACCGCATCCTCCTCTGGGAGGGTTTCCCGGGCTGGCCGCTGCGCAAGGACTTCCTCTCCATGCCGGGCGGGCTGCAACCGGGATTGAGCGAGTTCGCAGGGACGGCGTGGCGCGAAGCGCCGCCCGTGAAGGTTGTCGAATGAGCGCGATTAAGAGCGAACCCTTCATCCTCAACATCGGGCCGCAACACCCGTCGACCCACGGCGTCTTCCGCGTCAAGGTGACCGTCGATGGGGAGCGCATCCTCGACGCCGAGATGATCATGGGCTATCTCCACCGCTCTATGGAGAAGCTGGCCGAGGAACGCACGTACACGCAGAACATCCCCTTCACCGACCGCACCGACTACCTCTCGAGCATGTCGAACAACCTCGGCTACTGCCTTGCCGTCGAGAAGCTGGCCGGGATCGAGGTGCCGGAGCGGGGCGACGCTATCCGGGTGATCATGGCCGAGTTCCAGCGGATCGCGAGCCATTGCATGGCCGTCGGCGCATTCACCAACGACACCGGCGCCTGGCAAACGCCGGTCATGTGGGCGTTCCGCGAACGGGAGAAGATCCTCGACCTCTTCGAAATGACCTGCGGGGCGCGCCTGACCTGCAACTACATGCGAATCGGCGGCGTCGCGTTTGATTTGCCGAAGGAGTTCATGCCCGCCGCGCGGACGCTGGCGGACACGCTCCCCGGGTTCATCGACGAAATGGACAACCTCCTTTCGAACAACGAGATCTTCCTCGCGAGGACGCGCAACGTGGCCGTCATTTCGCCGGACCTGGCGATGAACGCGAGCCTTGCCGGCCCGATGCTCCGGGGCAGCGGCATCGCCTGGGACATCCGCAAGGCCGACCCCTACTGCGGCTACGACAAGTACGAGTTCGACATCCCCATCGGCTACCGCGGCGATAGCTTCGACCGCTTCAGTGTGCGGCTGGAAGAGATGCGCCAGAGCATCAAGATCATCAAGCAGGCGCTGGATGGCCTGCCCGGCGGCCCCCACAGCACCCAGGTGCCCCTGGCCCTGCGCCCCCCGAAGGGCGAGGCCTACGGCCGTGTGGAAGGGCCCCGCGGCGAGCTCGGGTACTACCTCGTCTCAGACGAAGGTCCTTCGCCGTACCGGTTCCACATACGGCCGCCGTCCTTTATTAACCTCAGCGTGCTCAAGGAGATGACCGTAGGCGGGTCTGTGGCCGATGCCATCGTGGCCCTGGGGTCGGTGGACATCGTCGTCGGCGAGATCGACCGATGACCCTGCCAACCCTGATCACCGATAACTGGTACGACATTCGCGACCTGGGCAACCTTTCGCACGAGATCCTCTACCAGCTCGACCGCGTGCTTCCCTACGGGCTGGTCTTCGTCATCACGGCGCTTCTCGGATTCGTGGCCGCCTTCCTGATCTTCGTCCTGCCCTCCCAGCTCTATGTCGGCGTCCTCGGCGAACGGAAGATCATCGGGCGCATCCAGTCGCGCTACGGCCCGAACCGGGTGGGCAAGTTCGGGGTGCTCCAGCCCATCGCCGACGCCGTCAAACTCATGCAGAAAGAGTCCCTCACGCCGAAGGGCGCCGATAAGGTCGTGATGTGGGCGGCGCCGATCGTCTTCGTGGCGCCGGCGGTGCTGCTCTTCGCCGTCATCCCCTTCGGCCCGAAGATGGTCTTTGCCGAGCTCCCGGCCGGGATCATCTACTTCCTGGCGATCTCCTCGCTGCCGGTGCTCGGGGCCTTCATGGCCGGGTGGAGTTCGAACAACAAGTACAGCCTCTTCGGCGCCATGCGGATCGTGGCGATGGCGATTAGCTACGAAATTCCGCTCGTCATGGCCTTGCTCGGCGTCGTCCTCTTCACGGGCACCCTCAACCTCCAGGAGATCGTGCGCTGGAGCACCCACAACCACATCTGGCTGATCGCCGTCCAGCCCCTGGCCTTCGCCATTTACTTCATCTGCGTCAGCGCGGAACTCAACCGCACCCCGGCCGACATCGCCGAGGCCGAGTCGGAGATCGTGGCCGGCTACCTGACCGAGTACTCCGGTATGAAATGGGGCCTCTTCTACGGCATGGACATCGGCTACGCCCTGGCCGCCTCGGCCTTTGCGGCGACGGTCTTCCTTGGTGGCTGGTCCTTCTTCGGCCTCGACAAGTGGGTTCCTCCCTGGTTGATCTTCATCGCGAAGACGCATCTCTTCTACCTCGTCTTCATCTGGACGCGCGGCACGCTCCCGCGCCTCCGGATCGACCAACTCATGGCCTTCGCCTGGAAGTTCATGCTGCCCGTGGCCCTCGCGAACCTGTTCATCGTCGCCACCGAGAAGCTCATCTGGAACAAGGCGACGGACGGTGACCTGAACGCCTTCTGGGTCTGGATATTTGCCGCCGTCAACATCGTGCTCGCGGCGTTCGTCGTTTACGGCTGGTCGCGCTTTCTTGGCTACCGCCCTGAGAATGTGCCGACGAAACCGCGGCTCGTGCGCGACGCGGGCGGCTACATCCCGGTTGTGCCGGCGAAGGAGGCCCGCTGATGGATGGTTTTGGCCCAGCCTTCGCCTTCTGGGTGCTTGCCATCCTGACGCTTGTCTCGGCCGGTGGCGTGATGGCGTCGCGCAACCTGCTCCACGCGGTCCTCTTCCTCATCATCACGTTCCTCGGCGTGGCCGGGTTCTTCGTGCTCCTTTCAGCGGAGTTCCTCGCGCTCGCCCAGGTCGTGATTTACGTGGGCGCCATCGCGGTCCTCGTGCTGTTCGCCGTCCTCCTCACGCCGCGTGCCGGCCGGGACAACGGCGAGACGCGCTGGGCCGGGCCGGGAGTGCTCCTCTCCGTCGCCCTGCTCGCCATCCTCCTCTTCGTGATCAGCGACACCGGCTGGAACACCGTGAGCGCCTCACCGGACCTCTCGGTCTCGGACCTCGGCCTGGCGCTCCTGAACCGCTGGGTGCTGCCTTTCGAGCTCGCCTCGGTACTGCTCACGGCGGCCCTGATCGGGTCGATCATGCTTGTCCGCTCACCTGAAGAAGAAGCGGAGGACGCCCTCGCATGAGCCCCGGGATCGAACATTTCCTCACCGTCGGCGCGCTCCTCTTCTGCATGGGCCTCGCCATCGCCCTCTCGAAACGGAACGCTATCGGCGTACTCATGGGCGTGGAGCTGATGCTGAACGCGGTGAACATCACGCTGCTCACCTTCTCCCGCTTTAGCGTCAGCGAGCGGCCCATCACCGGACAGACGTTCGCGGTCTTCGTCGTGACCGTGGCGGCGGCGGAGGCGGCGATCGCCCTCGCCCTCGCCGTATCGGTCTACCGCAACCGCCAGACGGTCGATGTCGATCGTCTAGATTTGCTGAAGTCGTAAACGAAATGTGGGTCGAATTCATGACCGTGCGCAACGCCTATGTGGCCGAGACCTGGACGGAGATGTTCGCCGCCGAGGGGCTCTCCGTGCGCGTCATCCCGCCCATCGGGCGGGGCGAAGCGGCCTCCATGCGGGACGAGCGGACGCTCTATGTGCCCACGGGCAAAGCCCACGTCGCCCGCGAAATTCTGAGGAAGATCTGACCGATGCTCTTTCTTGAAACCGCGGCCGGGGTTCCTGACATCAAGGAATGGGTGTTGTGGGCGATCATCGCCAGCCCGCTCGTCGCCTGGGCCGTCCTCGTCGCATACGCCCGCAAGTTCGCGGCGATTGCCGGGTGGGTGGCCATCCTCGGCGTCGGGGCGGCCTGCGTCCTCAGCTACGTGACCCTCTTCAGCGCCATCGACGCCGACGGTGGCATCCTCCAGCACACCCACGAATGGTTCCGGGCCGGCGACCTCAGCGTCTTTATCGGCGTCCGGCTGGACGGGCTCACTGCCGTCATGCTCGTCGTGGTGACCTCCGTCTCGTTGCTCGTCCAGGTCTACTCGACCGGCTACATGAAGGGGGACCCGGGCGTAGGCCGCTACTTCGCCCACATGTGCCTCTTCACCTTCTCAATGCTGGGCCTCGTCCTCGCTGACAACCTCTTCATGATCTTCATCTTCTGGGAGCTGGTCGGCCTCTGCAGCTACCTCCTGATCGGCTTCTGGTTCCACAAGCCGAGCGCCGCCGCGGCGGCCAAGAAGGCGTTCATCGTCACCCGCATCGGCGACCTCGGGCTGCTGGCCGCGCTCCTCCTCGTCTGGACGCGGGCGGATACGTTCGACATCAGCGCGATCCAGGAGTGGGCCCACTCCGGCGAGCCCGCGGGCTGGATCGTCACCCTCTTCGCCCTCGGCGTGTTCGCCGGCGCTGTCGGGAAGAGCGCCCAGTTCCCCCTCCACGTCTGGCTGCCCGACGCCATGGAGGGACCCACCCCCGTCTCCGCCCTCATCCATGCGGCGACGATGGTGGCGGCCGGTGTCTACCTCGTGGCCCGCTTCTTCCCCGTCTTCGAAGTCTCCACCGACGCGAGCCACGTCGTCGCCTGGGTCGGCGCCGTTACCGCCCTCATCGCCGCGACGATCGCCCTCGTCCAGACCGACTTCAAGCGGGTGATGGCCTACTCCACGGTGAGTCAGCTCGGGCTGATGATGCTGGGGCTTGGCGCTTTCGGCTACGTGGCGGCCATCTTCCACCTTTTCACCCACGCCTTCTTCAAGGCCCTCCTCTTCCTCTGCAGCGGCTCCGTCAACCACAGCACGAACACCTTCGACATGCGGCTGATGGGCGGCCTCCGGAAGACGATGCCGATCACCTTCGTGACCTGCGTGATCGCCTCCCTCAGCCTCGCCGGCCTCTTCCCACTGGCCGGGTTCTTCTCGAAGGACGAAATCCTCCTGGACGCCTGGCGTGAAAACCGGGCGCTCTGGGTAGCTGCGTCCGCAGCCTCGTTCATGACTGCGTTCTACATGTTCCGGGCGATCTTTCTCGTCTTCGGGGGCGAATACAAAGGCGGCCAGCCCGTCGATCACCACGATGAGGACTCGCACTTCCACGGGGATCCCGCCCACCCGCACGAATCGCCGTGGAGCATGGCGCTCCCCCTCGTCCTCCTGGCGGTGCCCGCCATTGGGGCCGGCTTCTTCAACGCCTTCGGCTTTCACGGCTTCCGCGACCTGGTCGTCGCGGCGCTCCCCCTCGAGCTGGCCGACCACATCAAGCACGAATCGTCGTTCGAGTGGGGCATCGCGATCGTGTCCTCGGTTGTCGCGGCCGCCGGGCTCGCGCTCGCCTACGTCATGTACTCGCTCAAGCTGGTCTCGCCCCAGTCCGTCCGGGCTGGCTTCGCACCCCTGGCGGCGCTGTTTGAGAACAAGTGGTACCTGGACCGGTTGTACGAGGACTTCCTCGTCACCCGCGTGCTTCAGCGTGGCTGGAACCGGCTCCTCGAGCTGAACGACCGCTTCGTGGTCGATGGTTTCGTGAACGGGATGGCAAAGGCGGCCGGGGCCACCAGCGCCCGCCTCCGCTACATCCAGTCCGGGCAGGTGCAGGGCTACGGCCTCGCTATCGGCGCGGGCGTCATCGTGGTCGTGGTCGCCGTTTACTCGGCGAACCCGTTGTAGGGGCGGCGGCATGGAGCTGAGTCTCATCCTGTTCATCCCCGTCGCGGCCGCGGTACTCGTTGCCCTGCTCCCGGAGCGGCGCGAAGCCGACGCGAAGTACATCGCCCTCGCTGGCGCCCTCGGCTCCTTCGCGGTGTCGCTCTACGTCTTCTTCACCTTCGACAACGGCGCTGAGGGCTTCCAGTTCGTGACGCGCCACACCTGGGTGGATGTTGGCTCGTTCAACATCCAGTACTTCCTCGGGGTCGATGGCATCAGCCTCCCGCTCGTCCTCCTGACGACGTTCCTGACGGTCGCCTCGGTGCTCGTCTCGTTCAGCGTGACGAAGCGCCCGCGGCTCTACTACGCCCTCCTCCTCGTCCTCGCGACCTCGGTCGTCGGCGTCTTCGTGGCCCTCGACTTCATGCTCTTCTTCCTCTTCTGGGAACTCGAACTGTTTCCGATGTTCCTGCTCATTTCGATCTGGGGTTCGGGCCGCAAGGAGTATTCGGCCGTCAAGTTCGTGTTGTTCACCATCGCCGGGTCGGCCTTCATGCTCGTGGGGATCCTCGTCCTCGCCTTTGCGGTGCCGGTCAACGGCTTCGACATCGAGGTGTTGGGACGCTCCGACATCAAGGACACGATCATCCCACTGCACTGGGTCTTCGCCTTCCTCTTCATCGGCTTCGCGGTGAAGCTGCCGATCGTGCCACTCCATACCTGGCTGCCCGACGCCCACGGCGACGCCCCGACGGCCGTGTCGGTGATGCTCGCCGGCGTCCTCCTGAAGATGGGCGGCTACGGGATCATCCGCATGTGCGTGACCATCATGCCCGGCATCGCCGATGACTACGCCATCTGGTTCGCCGTCATCGGGTCCGTCAGCGTGCTCTATGGGGCCTTCATTACCCTCCGCCAGACGGACGTCAAGCGGCTCATCGCCTACTCATCGGTCAGCCACATGGGCCTGGTGCTGCTCGGCATCGGCGCCCTCGGCAAGACTGGCCTGATGGGCGCGACCTACCAGATGCTCGCCCACGGCGTGGTCACCGGGATGCTGTTCGTGATGGTCGGGCTCATGTACGAGCGGACCCACACCCGCGAGATCTCGAAGCTCGGCGGCCTCGCCCGCCAGATGCCGCTGATCACGACAGGCCTCGTGTTCGCAGGCTTCGCCAGCCTCGGGCTGCCGGCCCTGCCCGGGTTCGTGGCGGAGGTCACCATCTTCCTCGGCGCCTTCCAGCGCTTCGAGTGGGCCGTGCTTATGGCCATCTTCGGCGTCGTGCTCTCGGCCGGGTATGTGCTCTGGACGTTGCAACGCGTCGTCTTCGGGCCGGTGCGCCACGAATGGGACGAGGCTGAAGACCAGCGCCAGTGGTGGGAGCATTCGGTCGTGCTCGGGCTCGCCGCCAGCGTCCTTCTCCTGGGCCTCTACCCGGCGCTGATGATGGATATGATTGGCCCGGCCATCGACCCGATCGTGGCGAGGTTGGCGTCGTGACCAGTATCGACCAGGTCGGCCCGCAGCTCGCCGTCCTCCTGACGGCTGGCATCGTCCTGCTCATCGACGCCCTGTTGCCACGCCAGCGCCGCATGATGCCGTTCATCGCGCTCGCCGGCCTGGCGGGCTCCGCCCTGTGGACGATGAGCTGGATCGCCCGCGAGGAGCTGCCCCAGGCGGCCTTCGAAGGGACGCTCGCCTTCGACGAATTCTCCGCCTTCTTCTACTTCCTCTTCACCGGCATCACGGCCGTGATCATCCTCGCCTCGATCGACTGGGTGAACCGCGAGGGACGGGGACAGGGCGAGTACTACACCCTCGTCTTGACGGTCTGCGCTGGCCTGATGTTCCTCGCGGCGGCGCGGGACTTGATCACGATCTTCCTCGCCCTCGAGCTCTCGTCGATCCCGCAGTACATCCTCGCCGGCTGGGGAAAGGACAAGCGGTCGAGTGAGGCCGGTCTGAAGTACCTGCTGCTGGGGGCGGTCGCCTCGTCGCTGCTCCTCTACGGGATGGCGCTGCTTTACGGCCTGACGGGCACAACAATGCTCACCGAGATCGCGTCCGTCATCGATGCGGGTGGCGAAGCGAACCGCGGCCTCCTCGTGGTTTGCATGGTCCTGATCATCGCGGGCTTCGGGTTCAAGATGGCGGTCGTGCCCTTCCAGATGTGGGTGCCCGATGTCTACCAGGGCGCGCCGACCCCGGTCGCCGCCTTCCTCTCGGTGGGCTCCAAGGCCGCCGCTTTCGCCGTCGTCTTGCGGATCTTCATGGAGGCCTTCCCGGCCAGCTTCCTGAGCGACGACTGGTCCATGATCTTCGCCGTCCTCGCCGCCGCCACGATGACCCTCGGGAACCTGATGGCGATCGTCCAGACGGACATTAAGCGGCTCCTGGGCTACTCCTCGGTGGCGCAGGCGGGGAACTTCCTCATCGGCCTCGCCGCGATCTCCGTCGTCGGCGAGCAGTTCACCCTGGGCGCGAGCGGTGTCCTCCTCTTCCTTGGTGCCTATGCCTTCACGAACCTTGGCGCCTTCGTCGCCGTCATCGCCATCTCCCAGAAGATCGGGAGCGACCAGATCAAAGACTACGCCGGCATGTGGAAGCGGTCGCCGCTGCTCGCCGCTGCGCTGGCGTTCTGTCTCATCTCCCTCATCGGCATCCCGCCCACGGTCGGGTTCTGGTCGAAGATGTACATCTTTAACGCCGGTATCCGGGCGGACCTCGCCTGGCTCGTGATCATCGGCGTGCTGAACAGCATCGTCTCCGGCTTCTACTACCTCCGCATCGTCATGCAGATGTTCGCGCGCGACGCCGAAGACACCTCCAAAGTGCCAACGTCGCCGGGCATTGGTCTATCGTTGGCGGTGACGACGATTGGCGTGCTCGTCTTCAGCATCTTCCCGTTCCCACTCATCTCCGCAACGAGACGCGCTGTGGAGATCTTCGCCCAGAACTGAAAGGCGCCGATGTACGACATTTCGATCGAGGTCACCACGGAACCGCCCCCGGACCTCGACGTGGCAGCATTGCCCGTCCTCGCCGAGCGGGTGATGGCTGGCGAAGCCGTCGCCGACGGCACCGCCCTCGCCATCTTGCTCTGTGACGACAATGAGATCCGCGAGATGAACCGCCAGTTCCTCGGTATCGACGAACCGACGGATGTATTGTCGTTCCCCGACGAAGCGGACGACTTCGTCGTTGGCATGGCCCAGACGCCACTGCTCGGCGACATCGCCCTCGCCCTGCCGACGGCCGTCCGCCAGGCAGCCGAGGTCGGCCATTCGCTCGACGCCGAGGCCTCTCACCTGCTGGTGCATGGCATCCTCCACCTCTGCGGCTACGACCATGTCGATGACCCCGAGGCGGAAGCGCGGATGCGGGAGCGCGAAGAGCATTACCTCGGCGCGCTCGGCGCCGTCCACCACCACTGACGGCGTCGGCGAAGGTCCCACTCATGCGGGCAGGAACTCATCGACAAACTGCCGGGGCGTCATAACGCGGTCAAAAGCGGGTGGGTTCGTCAGCAGGAGCGATTCGCCGGTCACCAGGATCGCGCCCGGGGACGCGGCCAGCAGGTCCCAGAGGTGCTGGTCCCGTGGGTCGGGGCAGGGGACACCGCACGGAGGCGGGTCGATGGACGTGGCAGCGGCGGCGAGCGAGAGAATGACTCGATCGACGCCAGTCGGTGAGAGGCCGTGAAAACGCACCAGGCTCGGTCGCGGCAAGACGCGCCGATACTCATCGACCAGGTCACCCGACGTGATGAGGCTCACGGAGTCGGTGAAAGCCGCCCGGAGAATGCGGGCGGGCGGGGACATCGCGCGCCGACGGATCAAAGCGCTCACAAGCGCGTTCGTATCAAGGATGACCAGGAGTTTCACTGGCCGCTGCGGTACTTGTGAACTTCCTCAAGCGCGAGGGCCATGGCCTCGTCATCGTCGAGAACGCCGTCATCCCGGTCGAGGATCGCCAAGACCTCGCGGTGGTCGGCGGCGATGCGTTCGACGCGCTCGGCCACCAGCCGGGACAACGTGATCCCGCGGCACGCAGCCTGCGCTTCGAACAGTCTGCGGGTCTCTTCCGACAGTTCGATGGTAACGGTGGACATGCTCGCCAGTATAACAGCGGCCGCTCGCCTTTTCGCTCCGTCCGAAGCTGGTGGGCGTCAGCGTCTTGCGCGAGATCGGCGAGCTGACGCTCGCGGCTCGGACCCCGCCGTTCGTTTGGGTACCGTGCACTGGAATCATAGCCGCCGCCGTTAGGCGGCGGTTCGATCGGTGCTGCCCAGGGGGCCGATTCGCCCCGCGGACTGGCAACACGCAAAAAAGTGACGGCCACCCCGAAGCTGGTGGGCGTCAGCGTTTGCGCGAGATCGGCGAGCTGACGCTCGCGGCTGCGATCGGCTCGAACGTGGCGTCATCTTCCGCAGAATCGGAGGCGCAAAGTGGCCGAAGACGCACCCCCCGACGAGCTCGAACAGCTCCAGCGCATCATTGACGCAAGCGTGGCCGCGGCCGACCCGGCGCTGCGAGCGAATTTCGTGGCGCCGGGCTGGGTAATTTCGGCCCGCGAGTTCATCGATTTCTGGGCTGGCGGTCGCATGGCGGCGGTATCCACGGTGTCCTGCCGTGGGCCGGTCGCGCGGGTCGCGCTGCTTGCTCACGGTCCCGTTACGGCAGCTGGTGTAGGATCCCTCCGCATTAGAGGCATGACGGCGCCGGGTTCGGACTCTCGCCGAGGTATCACCTCACGACGAGGGGCTGGTGCCGGATCCGCGACCGTAGGCATGGCCGCCGGGGTCGTGCCCGCCGTCACGACAGCTGTTGGCGCAGGCCGTGCCGGACCTGAACCTGGGAACGGCGCGGCCTGCTCATGTGCGTCCGGTGTGCTAGACCTGTTCGCACGAGGCGCGACGATCAGGCCAGCATCGCCCTGCACCGTTTGCTGTCCTTCGCAGTTGATGATCTTGTTTGGTCCGTTTCCGCCTGAGCAAGAGTCGAAATTGGGCCCGCCGTCAATGTTGTCCCGGCCATTCCCGCCCGAAATGACGTCATCGCCATCGCCGCCTAGGAGTACGTCGTCGCCGTTGCCTCCGTCGATCACGTCATTGCCGCCGCCACCAACAATACAGTCTTTGCCGTTTCCACCCGTGATTTTGTCATGCCCGTCGAGGGCAAGAATGATGTGGTTGCCGTTTCCGGCGGCGAATTCATCATCTTCTGCCGTGAGTACGACCGTGGTCGCCCCGTCCCAGTCTGTGCCGCGGCAGACCGGAGGAATGGGAGACAGATCTGGTCGATCTGTCAGAACCAGCAGGCCCTGGCTTTCCACGGCGAACGAGGCAGCCGATGCCATAGATACCGATATGAGACTGGCAAACACAATGCAAAGGAAAGTCGGCTTCAGCATTGCTCTGCAGCGTCCACTGACGAAGGGACGGCTTCGCTACCGTCCGTCACGAAGAGATACGTAAGACCGCCATCTGTTACGGAATACACGTGAGTTCCATCGGGCATCAAGCGGTCAAGGACCATGCGGTTGTCCTTTTTGGCGAGCCGCATCAAGTCTGCGATCGAGCGCAGGTGAATTCGCCTCGCGGGATCCTGCTCGATACTGTCGTTCGCAACGGAAACAAGTAAACTCCCATAGCGTGCACGGATCCGCGCAGCCTCGCCACGCCAGAGCCCGAAGAAAAGGTACCCGAAGGTCGGCGCCGCCAAGATGCAACTCAGCAGAAGCAGGGCCAGCGAGAACCACCGAATGCTTACGACACCATAGGTCCCCGCTGGAGTCGTGATGGATTGCGTACGTTCGGATGTCGTAGCAGCCAACCGCGGCTGCGAACGGGTTAGCTCAGGGTCCGAACCAACCTGGCTTCGTGACCAACTGAAGTTGTAAGAAGCAGAAAACGAATCGCTTACCCTTTCCCCATCCAGTGTGCCCCTGACCTGCACGATGGGCATCACCGAAACAGTGTAGGCTGGTGGCTTGAATCCGGTCTCGTTCTCGATGCGGGCCACGAGCGCTTCCACTTCCGCGAAATCGAGTACGAGAGGCAATTCCCCTGTCGTGCCAGTGAAAGCGACCGGACCTGACGACATGAGCGGCTTCCGCCAGCTTCTCTCGCCGGCGCTGACGACGACATCCGCCGAAATCTCGCCGGAGAAATCACTGACTTCCTTTCGCGACCCTTCAGGGGCGAGCAGATTATACTTGACGATCATATCGGCCCGAACCGGCCCGGCGGTGTAGAGCGTGGCGGGGGCATCTGCGTTACCGGGTTCAAACGGCCCAACGCGGCCGCCAGGGTAAAGCGAGGACGGCGGCAGGGCGACATCGTAGGTAAACGCGGCCTGGTGGGTGTATCTTACCCGCTCTGCGGACTCGGTTGCGGTCGATTCCGCGAGCCACGAACTGATGGCAAGAAACCCAGCCAAGGCGATCGCGACGGTGAGAACGACGGCGGCACCAACAGCCCAGACCGGTGCGCCCTGGTCGCGGAGTCCATCGCGGTTCCTCATCTTCCGCCACCTTCCATGCCTCCGGCGGCCGTTCTCCGTGCCACCGACGATGCCAACGACGAGCAGTCCCGCCAAAGCCCCGAAAGGCAGCGGCTCGCGACTCTTGCTAAGCCACGTTCCAGCGCCAGGCAGTTGAAGCCACGCTTCACCGAGGACCTCCCGGTCGGTGGGCCGCCACCGGTCTGGCTGGTCCCTGTTGTCACCTTTCGTGATGTACCCGGCATTCCCATCGCCACCAATAACCCGGTGGATGACTCGGCCACCGGTTGCTTTGGTGGCTGGGAAGAGAATAACGTCCCCGCGTTCGTACGTGCTTGCCTTGCGCGTAATGACGAGATCTCCGCTGCCATAGGCCGGCTCCATGCTTGTTCCGGCGACGATTGTGTACGTGGCGGGGCCGCCAATCGCACGCGGACCCAGCGTCGCATACCAGCCAATGAGGAGAAGGACGGCGGCGGAGCCAAGCCCGATGCGGATGGGCAATGCCATGTTCCTCTCCTCCGGCCGCAGCCGACTCGAAAGCGCTGGTGCTGATTTTCCGGTCGGCTGCTCGTCCTGTACGCACAAGCCCCCTGCTCCGGAAGCTAACTGGCCGAAGGGAGCGCGAGGCTCCCTTCGGCCAGTTGTGGAGGGAATGTGGGAGACAAGACCGCGCCGCCGCACAAGAGTCCGGTCACGAGCTCCCATGTCGTTTCTTGCGGATGACGCCACGGCGCCATACCAAATGCGCGATTCGCTGACTGGCCGTGGCCCCGGCTAGTTGTTAACGAGCAGGTGTGCGTCCAAGAGGTCCTCAACCGGGACTGGAGCTGCGAGCGTCACGGTCGCGGAACTCGACAGGCTTCCGAATCCGACGAGCGTTCCCGTGAACGTGGCCGGCACACTTGGCCCTGTCCCCGTAAGGGTTAACGAAAACGTCTTCCCATCATTGGCAAATTCCGGGCACTCCGCGGTCACGGGCGCTTGGCCAGCAACGAGCACTTTGACCTCCGTGATCTTGTAAGACCCGTCGATGAATGCCGTCGTGTACTCGGTGCTCGCACTGGACACGCAGGTGCCCACGGTGTCGTCCCCGGCGCCGATGTTGGGGCTGTCGAGGCTAAAGCCCGCAGCGGAGCCGACAACCCCTGCGAGGATAGTAGCGGCGACCGCGCCGCCGCCGAAGAGTCGTAGCCTGGTCATTTGTTCCTCTCTCTTTTCATGTGGATGACGCACCGGCGTCATAAAAGCGCCGACAACCGGAGCAACCCGCTGTCGGACCGTTCTTACGATGCTTGGCCGCTTGCATGAACTGGCTTGGGATGGTCTCCTTTCCCGCGCCGACGTGAACAGCGAGTGGATACTCCGGAGCCTTCACTCCCCCACTTGTTGGGAGTAGGCAATGGAGCGTGTCCCGCATTTTCGTGCCGCAACGAATTTTGGGAGTCTATCCCCCCGTTCATGAATGTCAATTCATCGGATCGTGGTTTCAGTTGAGTAACCGTTGAGTAACTGTGCGGTCGCGCCTGCGTTCCGGGCGTCCTGTCCAGCCTGAACGCTACGGGCGCGCCTTGGGCCACGCTGAGCTTGTGGAATCTGTGCAGCCGGGCTCATGGCGGTCCAGCATAAGCACTTCAGCGCGATGCGTTGTTGCTCTGCCTCGCGTAGGCCGACGCGTCCCGCGACCCCGTACGGCACATCTGTTCTATACTCAGGGAAGCTCAGCGCCCCGAGGTCACGGTGCTCTACGGAAAATGGCGTCCCCAGGGTTTTGCCGAAGTCGTCGGACAGGAACACATCGTCACGACGCTTCGGAACGCCCTCGCCTCCGGGCAGGTGGCGCACGCCTACCTCTTCTGCGGCCCGCGTGGCACCGGCAAGACCACCACGGCCCGCATCCTCGCCCGCGCCGTGAACTGCGCCAATGTGAAAGGCGGCGAGCCCTGTAACGCCTGTCCGCCCTGCGAGGCTATCGCCCGCGGCAACGCCTTCGACCTGGTCGAGCTGGACGCAGCCAGCAACC
>JBJXGC010000197.1:0-13525 GCA_046154545.1 Dehalococcoidia bacterium
GCGGAAGGGAAGCGATGTGAGCGTCCCACGAATGTATCCGCGGCATGGATATCGCTCTGTTGCGATCGTCAGGAACTCCTGGACGATGTCGAGACCCACGACGTGCAGGCCGGCCTGCCGCAACTCGACCGTCTCGCGGCCCGAAGCGCAGCCAAGGTCTGCCACCAGCCCTCCCCGTTCAAGGAGCGACACAAAGGTCGCTACAAGGGGCCGCACCCACTCCCGGTCGTCCGGCCGGTCCGCATACCGGCGCGCCCCGGCCGCATAAGCACGGTGCGTCTCTTCTCGTTGTGATCGCTCGTCCGGCATGACCATAACGCACCGCGAGTGTTATGCGGAACTCGGAACTCCTACAGGTGTCCCAGCTCCGCCAGCCTCAGGATCGCGTCGTTCAGCTCCGTGTCGTCGTCGTTCACCGCTTTGTATTGGCTCACGCAGTGGCCGCCGTACTTCTGCACCAGGTACCAGTCGTCGTCGATGATGAAGTCGGGATACGGCTGGACACGGGGGTCCTTGTCGAAGCAGCCATCGACCAGGTGGCCGAGGCCGTGCATCGCGACCGTCTTCTTCACATAATCCTCGCCGCCGGCCGACCAGACGTAGACGCCGTGGCCGGCCGCTTTCAGCGTCTCCATCGCCGCGTGGGCGCCCGGCCGGAGCGAGTTGGCGTGCTGGTTCGCGTAGACGAGCGTGTGGTCCACGTCGAAGAAGATGTTGATCGTGACCTGGGTTTCAGTCATGCCTCGGTCACCTCAAGGCCCCAGACCGGCCGGAAGCGCCACGTCCGGACGCCCGCGACGTGGATCCCGTGCTTCTTGCAGAGCCGCCGCGCGTCGCTGGCGCAGCCGAACGGCACATAGAGGAATAGGTCGCCGCAGCGGGAGGCGGGCAGCCACCGGGTGAGTGCGGTCTCGTCGTCCAGCGTATCGGCGCTCTCCACCTGGGCCATCATCTTCAGCCAGGTGCCCGGCCTCCGCACGACCACGATATCGGGGTAGATGTCCTTGCCGCCGTCCTGGCCGACGGAAACGCCCGGCTGCGGCATGTTCACGATCGTCTCGAGGTCAGGGAACTGTTCGTTCGGAAAGGCGAACTTCAGCCGCGCGATCTCGGCCACCGAACCCAGCAGGCGTTGGTCACGCAGGTACTTGACGGTCGGCACGCGGCAGATCTCCTGGCCCGAAGGTAACGCTTCGATTCTACGAACCGCGGGGCGCTCGGTCGAACGGCGGACGGGCGGTCACGGCCCCGCCTGCGCTACTTCCGGTTTCACCAGCGGCCGGAACTGGTCGAAGCTCTTCCGGAAGCCCGCGGCGAGTTCTTGCACCTGGCGGTCGTAGGCGTCCTTGTCGGCCCAGGTGTTCCGCGGTTCGAGCAGCCGGTCGTCAACACCCGGGCAGGTGACCGGGACCTCAAAGCCGAACGTCTCGTCCCTGCGGAAGGCCACGCCGTCGAGGGAGTCGTTGAGGATGGCGCGCACCATCTTCCGCGTCTCCTGGATGGCGATGCGGCTGCCGGTGCCGTAGGCGCCGCCCGTCCAGCCAGTGTTAATCAGCCAGGTGCGGGCACCCGTCCGGGCGAGGCGCTCTTCGAGCAGCTCGGCGTAAACGGTCGGGTTGAGGGCCATGAACGGCGCCCCGTAGCAGGGGCTGAAGGTTGTCTTCGGCTGAGTGATCCCCAGTTCCGTGCCCGCCAGCTTCGAGGTGTAGCCGCTCAGGAAGTGGTACAATGCTTGGTCGCTCGTGAGCCGCGCGATCGGCGGAAGCACGCCGAAGGCGTCGGCCGTCAGCAGGATCACGTGGCTCGGGTGCGGGGCCACGTCGCCGTCGTAGACGTGGGCGAGTGAGCCCAGCGGGTAGCTGCCGCGGGTGTTCTCCGTCAGCGAGTCGTCGTCGAGGTCCACCTGCCGCTCGTGCTCGTCGAAGATCACATTCTCGAGGATGGTCCCAAACAACTGTGTCGTCTCGAAGATGTCAGGTTCGGCGTCGCTCGAAAGCCGGATGACCTTCGCGTAGCAGCCGCCCTCGATGTTGAAGATCCCCTCATCCGTCCAGGCGTGCTCGTCGTCGCCGATCAGGAGCCGCTCAGGGTCGGTGCTCAGGGTCGTCTTTCCGGTGCCGGAGAGGCCGAAGAAGACGGCTGTCTTGCCAGTCCGCGGGTCCACGTTCGCCGCCGAATGGAGCGAGAGGACGCCTTCCAGCGGCAGGTAGTAGTTCATCGCCGTGAATACGGCCTTCTTCATCTCTCCCGCGTAGGCCGTGCCCGCGATCAGGATCACGCCCTCCGTAACATTGAGGGCGACGACAGCATCGCTACGGACGCCGTCGCCTTCGCCATCGAGCTGGAGGAACGGGGCGTGAAGGATCGTGAGCTGCGGACACTCGCCCTTGGGCAGCGGCGTCGATGGGATGAACATCGTCCGCGCGAAGAGGCTGTGATAGGCCTGTTCGGTCACCACCCGCACGGTCCGGCGGTGGGCCGGGTCCTGGGAGACAACACAGTCCTGGAGGTAAATCTCCTTGTTCGACAGGTACTGGACGATCCGCGCCTTCACCCGTTCGTACACGTCGGGCGTCATCGGGCGGTTGTGCTGGCCCCACCAGACCAGTTCCGAGATGTTCGGCGTCTTCACCACGAACTTGTCATCCGGGCTGCGGCCGGTGCGGGCGCCGCTGCGCACCGCGAACGTCCCGCCCTGCAGGAGCTTGCCCTCCTCGCGGCGCACCGCGTGCTCATAGAGCACGGGCGTCGAGAGGTTGTGGTGGACCGCCGTCGCACTCGCGATGACGATCTCGCTCAGGTTCAGGGGAAGGTTCGCAACAGCCATCATCACACCCGGGACCAAGTGGGCCCCTCGCTACACTAAAGAACCATAGCCCAGAAGTGAATACTTGTGGTGGAGATATAGTGGAAAACCATGACTCCATTGGCCGCGCGCGGTCCCTCTGTGCAGTCCCGCGGCGGCCCGGGCGTCGGTTCTTGACGGACCTCCCCGCCCGCGCGCGGTTCCCCCCGGCCCCGTAGGATGCGCCCATATCCAAGCACGAGGGACGAACGTGATCTACGAACTCCGCATTTACACTGCCAACCCCGGCAAGATGGGTGCCCTCCAGGCCCGCTTCCGCGACCACACCTGCAAGCTCTTCGAAAAGCACGGCATCAAGAACATCGGCTACTGGATGAACTCCATCGGCGGCCGCAGCGACGAACTCTGGTACATGCTCGCCTTCGAAAACGGTGGCCAGCGCGAGCAGGCCTGGGCCGCCTTCGCCGCCGACCCCGATTGGCAGGCGGCCCGGGCCGAGTCAGAGAAGGACGGGTCCCTCGTCCACCACATCGAGAACCGGATCATGAACCCGACGAACTTCTCGCCCCTGAAGTGAGCGCGGTTCCCCGATTTACCCGAAACCAGCCACGCCTGATACTCGCGGTGCAGTGGTAACCGTGGGCCCACAAGTGACGGATGAGGACGACGGTGTCGGCCGCGATTTAACGCGCCTCGCGCATGAACTCCGGCAGCTCCAGGAGTTCCTCGATGGAATGCCTGACGCGATGCTGGATATCGAACTCGCGACCAACCGCGTCGCGGCCATCAATCGGATGACCACCATCGTCCTTGGATACACGCCCGAGGACGTCTCCTCGGGCCTCAGCGCCGCGACACTCGCCACACCCGCCGAAACGCTTCGGCTGGCCGAGATCAGCCGGGGATTCATTCGCCGTGGTATGGCGGCCGGGAACGGGCGGTACCAGCGCTCAGAAAACTACAACACCTTCGAGGTGGAGCTGCTCCGGCGGGACCGTTCAGCGCTCGAGGCGGAGATCCAGGCTTCCTACATCCTCGACCGCGACCAACGGCCGGTCGTGATGCGCGTGGTCATCCGCGACATTACCGAGCGCAAGGCTGAGGCCCGCGCCAGGGAGCAACTCGTCGTGGAACTCCAGGCGGCCCTCGCTGAAGTGCAGGCGCTGCGGGGGTTGATTCCGATCTGTGCCTGGTGCCATTCGATCCGCGACGATCAGGGGTATTGGCAGCGCCTCGAGGCGTTTCTGAGCGAACGGGCTGACGTGGAGTTCACCCACGGCATCTGTGAGCCCTGCGCGGCAAAGTTCGAAGCGTCCGGCCCCGTGAGGCCTCAGTCTGACCGCTGACACAGCACGGTTCAGTCGCCGCCGGAGCACCTGCCGTTCGAGGCGCCACGGCTGCTGTGGGGTGCCCTTACTCCACAATGGCGAGCGTGTCCCCTTCGCTCACCCGTTGGCCCTCGGTCACCGGGATCTCCTTCACCGTCCCGTTCGCAGGTGACTTGATCTCGTTCTCCATCTTCATCGCTTCGAGGATGAGGAGGACGTCGCCCTGCTTCACGGTGTCGCCCGCCGCGGCGACAAGGCGAAGCACCTTGCCCGCGATCTGCGCGACCACGCCACCCTTTACGCCCGGCCGCACGGCAGCGGCGGCCGGGGCCTTCCGCGGCGGTGGTACCGCACCAGCGGATAGCCGGCCTTCGTACTCAACCACGAACGGCCGGTAATCGACGAGCACTTCCATCCCGCTCTGGCGCTGGTCTGCGGCCGGAAGCTGGACGCGGTAGTTAATCTCGCCGGCCCGCACCGTCTTGTGGGCGCCGTCGTCTTTCACGGTCACGGCGAAGGCGATGCCATCCACGATGACGCTATCGCCCTTCACCTCGACCTCATAGGTCCGTGTCCCAATCGTCAGTCTGGCCATCTGTCCCGGCTCCTGTTAGCTGCTCTCGGCTCTCGGCTCTCTAGCGCATCGTCCGCATGCGGCCGAACTGCTTCCAGCTCCCGGCGTCGCCGTTGCTGGCCGGCGCTGCTGCAACCGGGGCCACCGGCTGCGTCTTCCGCTCGCCGAGGACCATGGCGCCGACGATCGCGGCCACTGCCTCGCGCTCCAACCCGCCGCCTTCAGCGCGCCACTGGAAGAACTCCTTTGCGGGCTGTGGGAACATCACATAACTCAAGACGTCGTCGATGTCCCGGGCCAGTTCGCCAGCATCCACCTTCGCCGCTTCCATCTCCGACGGCAGGTCGTCGGCGGGACGGTTCGTGATGAGCTCCTCGTCGCCGAGGATCGTCTTCAGGATGTCGGCCTCGATCGGCTGTGCGGTCTTGCCGTACATGCCCTTGGCCAGGTTCTTCGTCTCTCGCGTCACGGAGCCGTAGCGCTTGCCCAGCAAGACGTTGAGGACGGCCTGCGTGCCCACGATCTGTGAGCTGGGCGTCACCAGCGGCGGGAATCCGAGGTCGGCCCGCACGCGCGCATTCTCTTCCAGCACCAGGGGCAGCTTCGCCTCGGCCCCCTGGTCCCGGAGTTGCCCCACCAGGTTCGAGATCATGCCACCCGGGACCTGGTGCCGGAGCACGCCGGCATCGACGCCCAGGAGGCCGCTTTCGAACTTCCAGTACTTCTTCCGGACATCCTTGAAGTGCTGGGCGATCCACTCCAGCGGCTCCAGATCCATCCCCGTGCGGTACTCGTCGTATTCGTTCAGCCCGGCCACCAGGGTCTCCGTCGCCGGGTGGGAGGTGCCACCCGCGAGCGAGCTGATGGCGCAGTCAATGACGTCGGCGCCGGCCCGGATGGCTTCGAGGTAGGCCATCTCGCTGTAGCCCGAGGTGTCGTGGCAGTGGAGCTGCACCGGCATCTGGGGGTGGTCCTTCTTGAGCCGCGTCACCAGCTTGCCCGCCATCGCCGGGCTGAGGATGCCAGACATGTCCTTGATACAGAGTGAGTGCGCGCCCATCGCCACCATCTGGTCGGCCAACTTGGCAAAGTTCTCGATGGTGTGGACAGGGCTCGTCGTGTAGCAGAGCGCACCCTGGACGTGGCCCCCTGCCTTCTTCACGGCGTCGAACGGTACTTCGAGGTTCCGGATGTCGTTCAGCGCGTCGAAGATGCGGAAGATGTCCATCCCGTTCTGGACGGACCGGTCGCAGAAGGCGTACAGGACGTCGTCGGCGTAGTGCCGGTAGCCCACCGCGTTCTGGCCGCGCAGGAGCATCTGCGTCGGCGTCTTCTTCAGGCGGCTCTTGATCTCCCGGAGCCGCTCCCACGGGTCCTCTTTCAGGAACCGCAAGGACGTATCGAAGGTGGCGCCGCCCCAGCATTCGATCGCGTGGTACCCGGCAGCGTCCATCGCTTCGAGCGCGGGGATCATGTCTTCCGTGCGCATGCGCGTCGCGAGAAGGGATTGGTGGCCATCGCGGATGGCCGTTTCCATGATGCCGACTTTCGTCATCAGTCAGTCCGAGAGGAGGATTCTGAGCGGCCAGACCGGCCACTCAGCCACCGCTGACGCTACCATGGGCCCGCCTTAGCGCCCATCCCGGCGCGGGCCGCGGCCCGGCTCCGCCGCATCCTGGCTACGGAACCGGGCCGTTGTTCGTCCTACAGGCGCACGCCCACCGGGTGGCTGTCGATCAGTTCCATGAGCGAATCGACTTCCTTCATGAGCTTGACGAATTCGGGTTCTGCCGTCCCCGCCCGCGGCTGTGGCAACACGTAACCCGGCAGCACTCCGCGGTCGCAGCAGTAGCGGTCGGCCATGGCCAGGATGCCGGGGAGCGTGTCCTCCCGTTCCTCGCCGTGATGCGAGCCGATCGCGTCGCGCACCTCCGAGGGCAGGCGCCATTTCATCGCGAGGAGCTGGCCCAGCTGGGCGTGGTCGTAGCCGAGGAGTTCAGTTTCGGCCTCCTCCAGCGGCTTCCCCGTGCGCATGGCTTCCGCCACCACCTGGTCGAGGCCGGCCGCGTCGGCGTAAAACATCGCGAGGCGGCCCATGTTGTGCAGGATGCCGGCCGTGAAGGCGGTCGGGGCCGCCACACGCCCGGACTTCATCGCCAGCCACGACGCTCGCAGGGCGACGGCCAGCGAGTGCCGCCAGAAGGCCTGGATCCGGAACAACGCGTTCGCTGCGTCCGGCGCGTAGCTCCCGGTGATGGCGCCACTGATCGCGATGTTGCGCGCCTGGACGAAGCCCAGGACGACCAGTGCTTCCTGTACCGATGTCACCTCCCGGTTGCGCCGGTAGGCTGCCGAGTTCGTCACCCGGAGCACGCTCGCCGTCAAGCCCGGGTCCAGCGAGACGACCTGGGCGAGGTCAGACGCGGATGACTTCGGATCCTGGGCCACCTGCATCACACGCAGGGCGATGGCGGGCAGCGGTGGCAGCGAGGCGAGCGTGCGGAGCACCTCGTCCTGGCTCTTCCGATTTGCAGCGACTGGCATGGGGACCTCCAACGGGACGGCTTCCTTGATTGTCCTCCGGACGGGGCACATGGAAGCATCGGGGACTCCCCGCGTTGCGGCCCGGCGGACGCTTACCCTCAGAACCCCTCGGGGCACCACGGCGGCAGGTCCCACCAAAACATCAGGTCCGCCAGGCGGATGGCCGCCTCGTCACCCGTGACCCGGCCTGCCCGGGCGAGGGTTGAAAGACGCGTGCCTCCAAGGTAAGCCGCACTCAGCTCGGCAATCCCAAGACGAATCGCGTCGGCCCCGCCCCTGTCAGCCCGCCGGCATGTCGCACCGCCAGCCCCCGCCTCGAGGAGGAACCTGCCCCCAACCCCAGGCAGGAAGGGATCGTGCACCTCGAACGTGACCCGCCCGTCCACGGCGTAGGTCCGGGCGCCGAGTGCTCGTTCGACATCCAGGATCCGCAGCCAGACGCCGTCGTCCGGCGTTCGCCGCAGCCGCCGCGCATCGAGCAGCATGTGGTAGAGCGGCTCGTCCGGCGCCCGGTGCTCGCACTCGATCGTCTTCATCCAGTCGATCCCGAAAAGGTACTGCCAGAGGCCGGCGTACGCCTCCGCAGTCGCGGCGATGAGCTTCACCACCTTCAGCCGGCCGGCGGGCAGGTTCTCCTCCCAGTGGTCCTTCTGGCGATACATCACGAAGCCCTGGACCTCGCCATCGACCTCGTAATTCACGTGCCGGAGCGCGGTCATCCCCTCTCGCCGGTCCACCGGGTCGAAGAGCATCCGCGACCACCAGGCCTGCGAGAGGTCGAGCATCCCCGGCTGCCTTTGCCGCACGGCATCCCATACAGGCGGCCACTGTTCTCGCGCCTGGTCCGATGGGATCATCCGCGTCCGGCCGCGGATCTCGGGGAGGTGCTCAAGCGTGGAATGGTCGCGGTCGATCTTCAGGTCTACCTGCTCCGTCGCGATGCCGTAGCCGAAGCGGCCGTAGATCGGCGCCTCGGCCGCATACAACCCCGAGAGCGGCTCGTTGCGGGAAACGCAGTCCTCGAAGTGGCGCCGCATCATCTCCGTCAGGATGCCCTTGCGCCGGTGCGTGGAGCGTACCGAGACCATCGTCAGTCCGCCCATCGCCACCTCCCCACCTGGCGTCGTCAGCCGCTTCGTGAAGGCCGATGCGGTACCCACCACCTGCCCGTCGTCGAAGGCGGCGATGCTGCGGTCGAGCTCCTGGACCAGCTTCCGCCGCTCGAGGATCTCCGCCGTGCTCGGGTCCCCGACCATGCCGATCCGCTGGCACTCGTCGAAGCCCGCGAGGTCGCCGTCGCCGATTATGCGGTAATCGATACTCATTCCCGGGGCTCCTTGTTCGAGGGCCGCAGAATAGCGAACGTCGCCCGGCCGATGGCCGCGAGTGTACCGGAGGCCGTCACTTCGATGTCGATCACCGCCGTCCGCCCACCCCGGCGCCGGACTGTCGCCGCGGCGAACAGGTCGCCCTTGGCCGGCGCCAGGTAGTGGATCGAGAGGTCGATCGTCGTCCGTCCCTCGTCTTCGGCCAGGAGGGTGATGAGCGCACAGCTCGCCGCCATGTCTATCGCCGAGGCCACGACGCCTCCATGCGCGGTCCCGTCCCCGGTGTTCTGCGAGCGCCCAAACTCCGCCCGGGTCGGGATGCGCACCGTCGCCGTCCCCTCCCCCGCCTCAACCAGCACCGCCCCGAGGTGCTCGAAGTAGGGCGCCGGGTTGAGCCGCGTCATCACCCGCTGCACGACAGCTTCGCTCATGCGGTGCGACCGGCCATCGGCGTCACGAGTTGTCGCTCTGCGTCACTCGCGTGACGATCTGTGGCAATGCCACCCCTAACTGGTCGCGCACGATTGCGCTGGCGTGGCCGTCGTACGGCGTCTCCTGGGCGTTCATGATCACGAGCTTCGCGCCGTTGCGCATCGCAATCGCGGGCAGCTCGGCCGCCGGGTAGACCGCGAGCGTCGTCCCAATCGCCAGGAAGAGGTCGCACTGCTCCGCTTCGGCCTGCGAGCGATAGAGGTCTTCCGGGATCAGTCCCTGCCCGAAGGAGATGGTCGCCGACTTGAGGATGCCCCCGCAGGACCGGCATGGCGGGTCCTCTTCGCCCGCATGGACGCGGGCCAGGACCCGTTCGATCGGCCCGCGGTCGGTGCAGTTCGTGCACTGAAACTTGTGGACGGTGCCGTGAATCTCCACGATCCCTTCCTCCGGGAAGCCGCCCTGCTGGTGCAGCCCATCGACGTTCTGGGTGACGAGGAACCGCAGCTTGCCGATGCGGTGCAACTCGGCCAGGGCACGGTGGCCAGCGTTCGGCGCCGCCGACAGCAGCGGGCTGTCGAGCCGCGCCTTCCAGTTCGCCACCCGCGCTTCGCGGTGCGCGAGGTAGTACTGGATCGTCGCCCGCTTCTCCGCCTCGGGGTCGCGCGTCCAGACGCCGTTTGGCCCCCGGAAGTCCGGGATGCCGGACTCCGTCGAGATACCCGCGCCGGTCAATGCCATCACCCGCGAGGCTGCGCCAATAAGCCGGATGGTCTCTTCGATGGCAGTGCTCATGACGCCAAGATTCTACCGCCCGCGGCACCAGTCCGCAGGGGGCCGCGCTTGCCAGCCTAACTGAACCGGAAAAAGAACCGGAGGGCGGCCGCGCCTGCTCGGGTGGCCGGCCCTGACCGCGGGTGGCGCGGGAACCTCGGGCCTGTCCCGGTGGAGTTTGGTGGAGACGAGGGGACTCGAACCCCTTACCTCAGCGATGCGAACGCTGCGCTCTCCCAGATGAGCTACGTCCCCACAAACAGTTCGGGCCGCTCCCATCGTAGGGAGCGGCCCGAGCCATGGTCAACCGTGGGAGTTTCTCAGTGGCGGTGCGAAGAGCCCCGCCCGATGCGGTAGCTGGTTTCGCCCGTGAACTCCTTCTCCTTGCCACACTTCTTGCAACGCCCTGGCGTTAGCTCTCCCCTCGGAGGTTCGAGTACCCAGTGGTGGACACAGTCTCCAACCATCTGAAGCGCTTCAGCCTTGGACATGCAGCGGATTCTCCCTCGACGATTAGTGTGCAGGCGGGCCCGTTGGCATTACCCCACCACGACCCGTCCTGCTCCGTGGCGCAGGGTACATCCAGCTATAGGTGGTTTCAATAGGTTATGCGGATTCGTCTAACAATCCGCTTATAGGTGTGATAGTCATAACACCTACCGGTAGGTCGATTTTTTGGACCACTTCGGCGATTGCGGGGATAAGGACCTCCCCCTTTTCGCCCCGGATGACATAGACGTCGGCCGCCCCAGATTGGAGCACCTCCACCACCGTCCCCAGCTCCCGGCCCGTATCCGTCACCACCCGCAGACCCACAATCTCATGCAGGAAGAACGACTCGTCATCATCGCGCCGCACTTCCGCATCGGGGGTCTCCAGGAGAATTCCGCGTAGCCGTTCCGCCGCCGTCCGGTCACTGATCCCGGCCACCTCGAGGATCCAGGCGCCGCGGTCCGCCCGTGCCCGGACAACCCGGTGCCGTCTCCCCGCGATGAAGACCTGCCGGCCTGCCTGGATGTTCGGTGCGTCCGGCGCAAACGGCTGCACGCGCACTTCCCCGCGAAGGGCGTGCGGACGCAGGATGCGGCCCACGGCCGTGTACCCGGGACGCGGCTCCCCTCCCGCCCAGTTGAAATCCTTCCACTCCGCGGCGACGCCGGCTCCCTGGCTCGGGGCACGTGGGGTGGCGGCCGGCTTCCGCACGGGGCGCTTGCGCGGACGCCGCTCCGCCGCCTGCTCTCGGCCGGGCGCGGGCGGGGCGGGTCCCTCGTCTTCTGTGGTCAGTCGCCGATCTCCAGCTGCACCCGCACGTCTTCACGGACGGCGGCCACCTTGACCAATGAGCGGATGCTGGTCGCGATTCGGCCGCCACGCCCGATCACCTTGCCCCAGTCGCCTTCGGCGACATCGAGGCGGACGGAGACACGGTCGCCGTTCCGCTCTTCCGTCACCCGCACTTCGTCCGGCTCATCGACCAGCGCCTTCGCCAGGTAATCGACCACGTCGGCCATCATGCTCGCCATGGGCTACTCACTTACCGCTGCAGCAGCTTCACCGAGGCCGGCTCGCTTCAAGATCTTCGCGGCGGATTCCGAAGGCTGAGCGCCCTTCGCAATCCAGGCCCGGGTCTTTTCAAGGTCGATAACCGCCGTCGGAGGGTCCGTATGTGGATCGTACGAGCCCAACGTCTCGAGGAAATCGCCGTCGCGCTTGTCGGGCTTGTGGGCCACCACAAGGCGGTAGTACGGCTTCTTCGTCTTGCCAACGCGGCGCAGGCGGATTCGAAGCATTCACTCACTCCTCAGCCCACCGTCTGGGGGCCGTTCTGTCATATATATGAGAAGGATGGTACGTGTCCCGCCAGCTTAACGCGAACGCCGGCCGGAGGCCCGTCTGACCGCGGCCTCAGGCGGCCTCGTCCGCTCTGGGAGCCGCGGCCGCCGGGCGGAACGGCACCATCGCCTGTCCCTGGAGCGGCAGCTCGAAGTCCAATCCCGCGCCCCACCATCCTCGACGCGGCATCCGCATGATGCGTGGAGTTCCCGGCCGGTCAATTGCTGCTGTTTCGCGATCGTCCATGCTCTCTCTTCTTCCGCCGCCGCGCTCATTGACTCCACCGTACGGAAGCGCGGCCGGACAGCGTGGAGCGATTGGGTAACGCCAGTGTCATAACGGTGGCCGCTGCTCGCCCCCGTGCGGTCGTGCAGGTCAGGTCGTGGACTTGTATAGCTTTCGTAGATATCACGAGCCTCTCCCATTCGCGGAGTGGCATTTCACGTCGCGTTTCATTATCATGCGACCTCCAGATCCTCGTTCCTGACTATGGAGGCCCCGCTTTGACAACCGCAGCTCCGCCTGCCGTCCGACTCCAACGAGTCGTCGTGCTTGGCGCAAACGGCGCTATGGGCGCCGGCTCAGCCGCACTCTTCGCAGCCGGCGGCTGTGACGTCACCCTCGTCGCTCGTGACATCGCCAAGGATGAAGCAGCCGTGATCACGATGCAGGGCATCGCCAAGTCCGAGGTCATCACGAGTGGCGTTAAGTGCGCCACCTACGACGACCTCGCCGCGGTTTGTGCCGGCGCTGACCTCATCTTCGAATGCCTGGCCGAAGACATGGCTCTGAAGAAGGACCTCTTCGCCCGCGTCGATGCCGTCCGTCCGCCGGACGCCCTGGTAGCGACCGTCTCCTCCGGGCTCTCCATCCGTGAAATGTGCGAGGGCCGTAGCCAGGGCTTCCGCAGCCACTTCGCGGGCATCCACCTCTATAACCCGCCCCACGTAATGACCGGTGTGGAAGTCATCCCTCACCCCGACATGCCGTCCGATGTCGTGGAGCAGATCGGCGCGATCCTCACCGGCCGCTTCGGCCGCGCCGTCGTCCCCTGCGCCGATACCCCGGCCTTTGCGGGCAACCGCATCGGCTTCAAGGTCATGAACGAAGTCGCCCAGCTCGCCGAGACGCACGGCGTCCAGGTGATGGACTACCTTGTCGGGCCCTACACCGGCCGCGCGATGTCGCCCCTGGCGACCGTCGATCTCGTCGGCTGGGACGTGCACAAGGCGATCGTCGATAACGTCGCCGCCAACGTCCGCGACGAAGCGGCCGCCTCCTTCGTCATACCCGCATACATGAACGCGCTCGCCGCGAAGGGCCACCTTGGCGACAAGACCCCGGCCACCGGCGGCTTCTACCGCAAGGATGGCAAATCCAGCCTTGCCCTCGACCCTGGCAGTGGCGAGTACCGCCCCACGGACCCGGACTTGCGCGTCGAGTTCGTCGAAGAAGTCCGGCAGCTCCACCGCAGCGGCCGCTACCAGGCCGGGGTTGACCGCTTAATGGAGGCACCGGGCGCCCAGGCCGATCTCGCCCGCAAAGTGGTGCTGGGCTACATGGGCTACGCGCTTAACCGGGCCGGCCCCGGCGAGGTCTGCGCCACCTACGCCGACATCGACCGGATCATGACCGCCGGGTTCAACTGGGCCCCGCCCAGCGGCCTCGCCGACCTCGTCGGCTACAAGCGCGCCGTCCAGCTCCTCGAGAAGTATGAGCTGCCTCGCTGTGCCATTATCGAAGCGGCGGCCCGGGGCGAACTGCCCACGCCGCTGTTCAACCTTCCGTACGTTGTCCCCGGCCGGTATTTCGCGGGCTGATAGGAGAGAGAAGCCATGACAGAGCCAGTTTTTATCCTCGGCGGCTACCAGACCGACTTCGCCCGTAACTGGACGAAGGAGAACAA
>JBJXGC010000202.1:0-27075 GCA_046154545.1 Dehalococcoidia bacterium
TTGACCACCGCTCCACCTCCGGACGCAACCATGATCCATTGATGGCGCAGCGATGCGCCTGGTGGGGAGTGGAGAGATGGGCGTCGCGGTCGAACAACCAACCGTCACTACGGTCGAAAATGTCAAACCGGGCTGGGAAGAGTGGGCCGTGCCGCGGACGCCGACACCCGCCCTTTCCGTGACCGTCCTGAACTACAACTACGGCCACTACCTGCGGGAGTGCCTCGATTCAGTCCTTTCCCAAACGTTCGAGGACTTCGAGGTCATCCTCATCGATGACCGCTCCACAGATGGGTCGCTCGAGGTGATCCGGCCGTATCTCAAGGACCCACGCGTCCGCGTGGTCGCGCACGAGGCCAACCGGGGGTTTGCTTCATCACTGATCGAAGGGACCGAAGCACACTCACGTGGTGAGTTTCTCACGGTCATTTCGGCCGATGACCGCGCACTGGACGCGCTCGCATTTGCCCGCCAGGTGAAGATGCTGCGCGAGAACGCGCAGATGTCGTTCTGCTTCACCGGACGGGTGCGCATGTACACCTCCGGCGACCTCCTACCGGACGCGGCTGTGTTCGCCGATGACACCGTCATCCCGAGCGAAGATGCCCTCGAACTCCTGATCGCGGACACGAGCGTCCAGGTGCTGCATTCCGGCACCATCTTCAGGTCGTCCCTGTACGACACTTCCGGGAAGTACTCCCGCACCATCAAGTACGCGCTGGACTTCGACCTCTGGCCGCGCCTCAGCCTGGAAGGCCCCGTTGGCTTCTGTCCCGGCGGCCTCTACGGCTATCGCGTCCACGGCGACCAGATGTCGCACGCGCCGGGCACCTCCGACGTCATCCTCGAGGAAGTCCTGGGCGCGATCGACCGGGTGTGCCTGGCGGCGGCGGAGCGCGGCATCGGCGATGCCAGCCTCAAGACGAGGGCCGTGCGCGAGAACCTCTTCGCTGAAGCGCTGGACGACGCCTGGTCCGGCCGGAGGCGGCTAGCCCTGAAGCGGTGCGGCCTCGCCATCCGGCGGCGGCCCCGTCACGCGCTGACGTCACCGGCCCTGGCGATCATCGCCGCCCGGCTCGTCCTCGGCGACCGTGGCTATTCGGCGCTGCACAAGATTGCCCGCGGGGGCGGAGGACCGGCGACGGCTCCGCACGGTACAGCGGCGGCCTTCGAAGCTCGCCGCCACGCCCGCGGAATCGTACCGTTGGGCGGCCCGTCCGACGTGGCCCTCCACACCCGCCACTGAGGTCGCCCGTCGCCCTTGGCCGATGATGCACCGATGTCCGACGGTGCGCGGAGGCGGCTGCCGTGTCGGACGGGCGGCCGGACCAACCGTTGTTCGCCGTGACCGGCCCTGTGTACGCCGTTTCGCGCACAATGGACCGAGGATCCCGTCAGGTGCGGGGCGGTGGCGCCACTCACTCCGCGCGCGGCCCCGGTCAGCGCCCGCCGGCAGTCTTTGCGGCCCCTTCCGGGCTCTCCTCGGGGTAGTCCGCTGCGTCGATCGCCGCACGGACTGAGTCGGTGTCGCTCCGCCAGTGGAGGAACCGGGCCGGGACGCCAGCGACGATCGCGTAAGGCGGGACGTCGCGGGTCACGACTGCGCCCGCGCCCACGATCGCACCTTCGCCGACGACGATGCCGGGCAGCAAGACCGCATTCGTCCCAATGTCGGCGCCGGCCTTCACGATGACCGACTCGATGCTGAGGTCCGTCGCGATGACCGGTATGTTGGCCGGCAGCCCGAGGTGCTCGGAGCCGAGCACCTTCGCCCCAGGACCCCAGCCGACATCGGCTTCGAGGGTCAGGTCGCGGGCGTCGAAGTAGGCCTGTGGGCCCAGCCAGGCGCGGTCGCCGATGACGCAGGTCCCGTCGAAACGGCCCTGGATGAAGGCCCCGCGCCCGAGGAAGACGCCGTTGCCGATCTCGAACGTCTCCATGTGCTTCGCGCCGACGCCGGGCTCGACCGTCAGCCCATCGCCCAGGCGCTGGCAGACAGCCCGCCAGATGACCCGCCGCATCATCGCCCCGAAGGGCCCCTCGTCGGCGATGAAGCGGCCGTAGAGCTCCATGAGGCCTGCGGCGCCGTACTGCGCCTTCAGGGAGGCCGCCAGGCCGTACTCGTGGGGCGGGTCGGGCACGACCTCCCGCAGACCATGGGTCGCGGGTACCACCCGCCGCGTCATGCCAGCATGGGCGTGTTCCATCGCGAAAGTATCCAGGGGTCTAACGAGCATGTCGAACTCCGCTCCTCTTGATGGCGTTCAGCCATCCCCGGGCCTGGCCGGTTGCCCACTCGGGGAAAAGTGAGCCAGGTCTGAACTCATGGTCGCGCCATGCCGCCGTGCAAAAGGCTCGCAGCCGCAAGTCGAGCGGGAGCCGTTTCACCGAATACGATTCTATCTGGGACAAGCTGATCTCCGTGCGGTAGACCTCCGACCAGGCGAGATCGACGTCGTCCGCCTGGTACTCGTCATGTCGGCCGGCAGCGCCCCGGTTAGGAGGAAGGGCTGTCGCGTATGCGTACAGGTCTTCCAGCTGCGCTCGCCATCCGTCGCCGTGCGCATCAAGAACGTCGCGGCGAATGGCCTCGCCGACCGAAGAGCGCCGCGCCTCATCACCGAGCAAAGCCCGCAGAGCATCGGTGAACTCAGCTTCGGTGTGGGTGCGAATCATCGCGCTCGAAATACCTGGTGCGTCCGCGCCAAGAACGCCGCATGTATCTGGGAACGCTTGACGGCTGATCAAGGGCACACCATAACTGGCTGCTTCAAGCAGCGAGGTAATGGAATTCACCGGAAACGAGTCCAAGTAGATGTCCGCGGCCTGGTAGTACGCATTCGACGCCGGGAACGTGCCGAGTGCGGTCACGCGACCGCCGGTCAGGGAACGGATCTTCTTCCAGCCCGCGTCCTCGTCCGGGCCGATCACCAGTAGCCTCGCCTTCGGGAACTCCCGGAGGACCTCAACGATCGGATCCGCATAGTGGGCGCCACGAAACATCCGATATTTGGGAGCCCTTGCGATCGATAGTATGACCAAGCTGTCTTCGGGGAGCCCAAGCTGTCGCTTGGCTTCTCTACGGCTGAGCGACCGGGCAGTTATGGTGAGGGGAATCGGAAGTAAGTAGCTCCGATCGGGATCGACAGCCCTGCGACTCTTAGCCAGCCGTTGACCGGATTCGCGCAAACTCACCACGACGTCGCTGACGCTAGCCCCCAGCCAAAATGCGTGATCCGCCTGGTCTAAGAAGGCAACCGGAGGGGTACTGTCCTTGTCCGAAAATGCCAGAATAGGTATGATGTCGTCCGCGTAAATGTTCAATACGACGAAGTCGTACGCTTTCGATATCTCACGGAGCTGCCTCGCCCACGAAATGATTGAGCCAGGACGCTTGTTCAGAATATAGATGTGCCCGCCACTTTCGGCGACGGCCCTCACGATCTCGTCGGGAATTGGCCGCGCACCTTGCTTTGTTAGCGCAAGCGAGTGGCGTCTGCCAGCATCTTGCTTGATCCATCGCCACGTCATCCGTGAATGGCCCCCCACATCCTCGACTCGAGTCGCGACGTGAAGGACGCTCGCCGGGGAAGAAGGCAGATGTTGCCGGAAGCTCTGGTCAGCCGTGACTCCGTCGGCCTGTCCGAGGCGAAGGAGCATCTCCTCCAGGTCGTGACTTACCCAGATTCCGGGATGCCTGTAGTAGGCGAAGTTCGCCGCTACTTCTGCAGAGGCGGCCGCGGCAGTCAGCCTCCCCGCATCGGCATACCGGCAGGCACGGCGAACGAGTTTCGCGAATATCGCGTATTCGTCCGACAGGCTGGCCGGCGATGCTGCGACGTACCCGGACCCCTCGGTAGGAACGCCGGTGGGCCGGGAGTGCACGTTCATTCTGAGCATAGGTTCCGCCACGATGCCAACGTAGTCATCCTGTGTTGCGGACTGGTTGAGGTTGCGTGGCTGGGCGTCGGAAGCGCTTGCGTGGCGCGGCACGGCCGTTTCAGGGTCGGGCCGACTCGCCCGCTACTCGCTGAAGGAGCTCCGAGAATCGGGCGCCTGCATCCTCCGGGTCGAAACACGCCGTCAAACGGCGGCGAGCCTCCTCCCCCATCGAGGCTCGGGCGGTAGGCGATGTCACGAGGGTCCGGAGGTGTGCCCCTAGCTGTCCCGCGTCTCCAGCCGGCGCGAGCAGACCGGTCAGACCATCGCGGACTATCTCCGGCGCTCCGCCGCTGGCGTAGGCGACCACGGGAAGGCCCGCCGCCGCCGCCTCAAGGAGCGCCAGCGGACATGGGTCATCAAATGAGGGGTGAGCGAAGATATCCGAGGCGCCCAAGATGTCAGACACGTCCGAACGAAAACCAAGGATGTGGACTCGATGCCTGACTCCCATCGTGGCGACCGCCTCCTCGATGGCGGCCCGGTAGGGCCCATCGCCCGCGATGAGGAGATGCGCGTCCGCGTCATCTCCGGCGGCCGCCTGGAATGCTTGGAGCGTGTCCAGGTGTCCCTTGTCTTCTGCGAGCCTGGCCGCGATCGTGACGACCACCGCCCGCTCGTCGATCCCCAGCTCAGCCCGGACCCTTTCGCGCCCGCCGGGTGCCGCCAGGCTGGCTGCCGGCATCGTGTTCCGGATCGTGGTGACGCGGTCTTCTGGAACGCCGTGCGCAAGCACCTGGTCGCGGATGAAGTCGCTCACGGTCACCACGTGGTTGCAGGCCCGAAGCCGCGCAAGCGGCCCCGGCCGCAGCCACGGGCCGATGCGGTAGTGCAGATGCACTACCTGCGGAACATTCAGTTTACGTGCGACCGTCGTCGCCATTCCGCAGTCCCAATGCTGCTGACTGGAGTACACCACGTCGGGGTTGAACCGGCGTGCGAGACGGAGCAGCTTTGGTTGTGCCGCCAGGCCCCGCATTCGTGAATACACCCGGCCCGCCATCGAGCGCCTGCCGTCGGGATTCGGGCGCCACCCGAAATCAACGGCCACGGAGGTGGCGCCGCTATCGGCGCGGAACCTGCCCACGCCTGCCCAGTCGCCGCCCCAGGAGTTGTAGGCGACCACCGCGCGGATTGGATCGGTGCGTTTCCGGAGCAGTCCACTGAAGACCCGCGCCTCGGAGTTGTAGTCGTTGGCGATCTTGACGCCGAACAGCTTCGTCCGTTCACTCACGGCGCGCTCCCTGGCGCGGCCGGTCTTGCTGTACGGCTCCAACGCTCACACAACTACGGTGCCCAAGCCGCGTTGCGGACCGGTTGAGTGCGTGTGTCTGCCAGGGGCGCCTCAGGCCGCGCCGCCGCAGGCCTCGACCACCACGTCCACAACGCGCCGGTCGTTCACCCGGACGTCGAAGCGCTCCTCGGCTACGGCCCGTGCACGCTGGCCCATGCCGCTGAGCGCCCCGGGCCGTGTCAGGGCGGCCTCGAGGGCCGCCACCAGGTCGGTGGCCGTGGGCTGGATCAGCCAGCCTGTCTGCCCGGGGTCCACGATGTCCGGGGCTCCGCCGATGTTGGTGACGATGACGGGTAGGCCCGAGGCCATGGCTTCGACCGTGGCGATGCCGAAGCACTCGGCGCGGGTGGGGAGGACGAAGAGGTCGGCCCGGGCGTAGAGGGTGCGGAGCGCATCGGAGTTCGGCTCCGCCCGGTGGACGCGGACGCCGGCGGCCGGAGCCACCTCCTCACGCGTGACAATGTCGGCTTCGACGCGGCCGGCGAGGGGTCCGCTGACCGCCTCGATGAGCATGTCGCCGCCCTTGCGCACGAAGTCGCCCCCGACGAAGAGCAGGCGGAGGGGACGGCCGTCGAGGGGCTCTTTCGGTGAGGGCTGCCAGGCGTCGAGGTCGACGCCGGGCGGGATGACGCGGATGCGCGAGGATGGGATCCCGGCTGCCCGGAGGCCCTCGGCGGCCCAGTTCGACCAGGGGGTGAACGTGGTAACCGTGGACCGCAGGGCGCGGTCCTGAAGCTGCCCGAGGCGGCGGTGGAGGCCATCCGTCGGCGGGCGCCCGAAGTAGATAGGAGCCATCGCCTCAAGCTGGTCGCGGGTGCAGTCCAGGTCGAGGACGAGGGGGCGGCGCAGCGGCCCCAACTGCGCCCAGAGAAACGGCGTGAGCACTTCGGAGACGGAGGTCCAGGTCACGTCCGGCCGGGGCAGGCGGGCGAAGGCCGCCGCCTCTGTCACGGCCCGCAGGCGGCCACGGACGCCCCGGGGCAGCGCCGGGAGGCGCTCGATCATCCCGCCGTCGCGCCAGCCGGTGACGCGCCGGAAGGTGGGGCGGATGCGCGGGTCCTGTCGCGCCTGCGCCTCCAGGTTCGCGAACCGGGTCGCGTGCCCGGCGTACGCGGAACCGAGGAAGAGGACGCGCGGAGTCTTCATGGAGTCCGCCGTAGCGAGTTCGTCATCGTCGCCATGGCGGCACTATACCCGCGCATGAATGACGCTACCGGGCACGGGCGACGACGCGCCGCGCGGTCCACCGGGCTCTGCGGGAGGCCCGGGTGAACGGTGTCTTGAACAACACGACATCGCGGGCGCCGCGGGCGTGGTGCTTCAGCCCGGTGGGTTCGACACGAAGGTACTTCTTCATGCCGCCTTCCAGCCGCTCGACTGGCTCAAACCCCGCGCGTTGCAGCGCCCAGCGAAGCGGAAGGTCGTCCTGGTAGAGATGCCAAGCGTTCTCTGGAGCTTCCGGGCGTGTATCGAAGTTTGTAAACAGGAGCCCCCCTGGCTTCAGGGCTCTGTGCAGGGCGCGAGCCGTCGCCGCCACATCAGGGACGTGTGCCAGCGTATCGACCGCCGTGATCACGTCGTAGTGGTTCGCCTGGAGCTCCTCCGTGTTCAGGTCGATCACGCGCAGGTCGATGCCGCGGCGCGTGTGCCGATGGTGCGCAAACGAAAGCAGCGCCGTGGAGATGTCGGCCAGGTGGGACTCGCACCCGAGCCGCTCGAACAGCTGGCTCGTGACGCCAGCGCCAGAACCGAAGTCGAGGTGGCGAAGCCCTGCCAGTTCGCGGCCGACGCTGCGGGCGATGACCACGCTCGTCGGGTACTCGAACCCCTCTGCCTGGAGATACGCATACCACACCAGGTCGAAGGCCCAGGACTTCGTCGTGAGGTAGAAATCGGTGATCTCTTCGGCCGTCTGTCGTGTACTCGCCTGCCACTCCTCGATGCTCCACTGCTCCCAGCCGAGGCAGCGCGCTACACAGTCTTCGTTTGAAAGATGGAAGTAGGTACTGAGGTCATCCAGTATCGACGCGCGGATGTCGGACGAGTCCGCGCAGAGGAGGGCCTGCCGGAACTCAGCCATCTCAGGGCTCGCCCAGGCCGCTTGCCGGCTCGGCGACCAGGCCCGCTGGCTGGGGCGTTCCACGCGCGGGTCGCCCGGATCGGGATGAAGCCCTCGAGCCACGGACTCTTTCAGTTCTGAGTTCACAGTTCCCTCCAGGGTTGTGGGCGCACTTCGACCGCGTCGCCCCAGTGCTGCTGGCCATTCACCTTCTGCATACCATCAGGTTACCGGGAGGCGATTGAAGGAAAGTCGAGGCCGGGTCGCCAGGGATGCGGGCTTCGCCTTGCAATCTCCGAAACCGATCACGTGAGTAGGCATTCGCTCGAAAGTGCTATCCGTGGCTCAATGGGGGCCGTGCCAGCACTGCCCGAGCAACGTTGCCCCCGCTGCGGCGAGACGATCGTGAACATCAAGGGTTCACGCCTGGCCGTCTGCGGCCGTTGTGGCTACAAGGACGACTGCTGCTGAGCGTGCCGTGGCCTCAGGCGGCGCGGCCAGCGCGCTTCGCGTCGAGGGCGGCGATCTGTTCGCGGAGCCGCTTGATCCGGCGTACGCGGTAGCTATTCATGACACTGCTCGCGTCATCGAGGAAGACGGGACCGTCGCAGCGGCCGCAATGGAGCGTCCCGTTGGGGTCACCGGCCGGGGGCGGCTGGCCTTCCGGTGCCTTGAAGCCCGAAAGGGTGAGCGGTGTGCCGCCCGCCCCCACCCAGGTACCGCTGATAAACCCGCAGTGCAGGCACTTGATGTCGCCTTTAACCAGCATAGCAATCCTCCCGATCCGTCTGCGCAGTATCCGCAGGCGCCGCTTCACCTTTTATCGGGGAGATCCCTCAAGGCTGCGCGACATCGCCCGCGAATACGGCGCCAACGCTGGCGCCTATGTTGCAGAGATCTACGACAGGATCAAGCTGTTTGTTTACCGTGGCGTTACAGAGAGATTACGTGTGCATCACGGAATCGATGCGGAACTTTACTTCGCCCCGCGGTGTGGCCACGGCGACCTCGTCCCCAGGGCGGCGGCCGAGGAGCTGCTTACCGACCGGCGAATCGACCGAGATCTTTCGTTCGGCGGCGTTCGCTTCGCGGGCGTTCACGAGGATGTACTCGAAGGTGCGGTCCTCAGCGAGGTTGGTGACGTTGACCGTGGAACCGACGGCTGAGCGGCCATCAGCGTCCCGCTTCTCCACGAGGACGGCGCGGCGCATCGCCTCTTCGATCTGCTTCTTGCGGTTCATGGTGAAGGCGAGCGCTTCGCGGGCCGCGTGGTAGGGCGCGTTTTCCTTCAGGTCGCCATCCGAACGGGCGATCTCGACAGCCTTGATCAGGTCGATGTGTTGCTCCCCGATCGCCTTCAGCTCCTCTTCGAGGGCGGCGATCCCATCGGCGGTCATTTCGATGGGGGACTCATCGCGCTTCAGCGAGCCGCCGACGTTCGAGCGGCCGGGGGTGCGCTTGGCGCGGACGTTCACGCCGAAGTTCGTGGTCGTGTATTCGCGTTTCTTGAGGAACTGGAACCAGGCCTTGAGCGCCGCAACCCGGTCGGGCGCGGCGGGATCCGATGTGCGGATCTGGGCCTCGGCGTAGGATTCGACACGGCTGCCGCTGAGCGAGCTGATGGCGGAGCCTTCGCCTGCGTATTCGATGTACTTTCGGATGAACGGTTCCTGGTAGCGGCGAATCTCCGGTTTCAGCGAGAGGATGTATTCGTTGGCTGCTTCGCCGAGGGTGATGTAGGCCGCGGGCGCGGCTGCCGGTTCTACTGTCATAAACACAGCGTACCATCGGCGTGCATGTTTCGCACGGGCAGCCTGGCCCAGGTGCCGGTAAATCGCGCCTTCTTGAGGCCTGCCCCCAAGTCGTCCGGGCGCTCACCGCTATCATGGGGGCCATGACGGAATCAGCGGGGCCTGAGGGGCCACTGAGCTGGCCGGAGCTGCCGCTCCTGTTCCCCGACCTTGAGGAGCCGGGGCGGTGGCTTCCCCTGCTCGAACGGCACGCGGCGATCCTTGCGGAGGCCGCGCCGCGGGTCCGCGTCACCTCGGTCGCGGCGGCCGCCTCCGTCCGGCGGCACTACGCTGAATCCCTCGAGTTGCTCAGGATCATCCGCGCCCAGAGCGGAGGCGAAACGCTCGCCGATATCGGCAGCGGCGGTGGCTTCCCCGGCCTCGTGATCGCGGCCGTCGAACCGGACCTCTCGGTCCATCTCGTCGAGCCGCTCCAGAAGCGAGCCCGGCTGTTAGAGGAGGCGGCCGCCGCCCTCGGACTCAGCAACGTCACTATCCACGCCCAGCGGGCGGAGGACGCGGGCCGGGGGCCGCTCAGGGAAACGATGGCCGTGGTCGCGGCCCGCGCCGTCGCTCCCCTCGCTGAAGTGCTGGAGTACACGGCCCCTTTTGCCGCGCCCGGCGGCCTGATCGCGCTCCCGAAGGGGAGCGGCCTGGCCGCCGAACTGGCCGCCGCAACCAACGCCATGGCCTCGCTCGCAGCCGGGGAGCCGCTCATCGTCCCGATGCGCGGCGAGGTCAGTCCTATGCTCTCCGTCCTCCTCTTGCGGAAGCTCGGGCCAACGCCAGCGGCGTTTCCACGGAGAGCCGGGCTGCCGGCGAAGCGGCCACTCTAAGATCCGCATAGCCGCGTATTCCCTTATACAGAACGTACACGGATGTGATATAGTCACGGCCTATCGGCGGATCGTAAAGTCTGGATTGCCGGTAATCACGTGCCGCGGAGGCCACCATGGACCCGAACCTCGTCCTCAACCATCTGCTCCGGCTCGTCCGGCTCGACACCACCGTCTTCGACGAGGTGCGGGACGATGAAAAAGAGCTCATCCCGGCCGTCGTCGTCGCGGTGGTCGCCTCGTTCCTCGCTGGGCTCGGGTCGTTCCTCTGGGTCACGATCCAGGTACAGGGGCCGTCTCCGGATGGGGCCTTCCTGAACACCTTCGTCCTCGGGTCGATCTTCCTCGCCGTGATGTACGGGATCGCCTGCCTGGTCACCTACGTGATGCTCTCGTCGGTGTACAAGGTCCAGGTCGATCTGCAAGCCCTCATCCGCTGCCTTGGCTACGCGGCCTGGCCGCTGGCGCTGTCGGTCCTGATGTTTCCCCCGGTCATCTACCCGATCTTCGCCATCGTCCCGATCGTCCTGCTGTTCGTGACGATGATCTACGCTGCCCAGTCGGCCTCGGGAGCAGACTCGCGCCAGGTGGTGATGTCCTGCCTGGCGGGGTTCACCGTGATGGTCTTCGTCCTCGGCCTCATCGCCATCTCGTCCGGGGCCAGCGACGCCATCCTCGGGGCAGGCGTGTTCGGCACGATGCTGGACCTGCGGTACTGATGACGTCTCAGGCGGGCGCCGCCTGAGCTGGACGCAGGTGCACTGGCGATGGGACGGCCTGTTCGCGTAGGCTGGTGCACCTGCTATGGACCCCAACACCGTCCCCGTCCGGCGCAACATCTGGCTCTACTACGCCTTCTCCTTCCTCGCCCAGTTCCTGCTCTGGGCGGCCGTCTGGATCAAATACCTGATCGACGACCGCGGGCTCGAACTGAAGTGGATCCTGGCGATGGATTTCCCCTTCTGGATCCTGGTGGCTGTGCTCCAGGCGCCCACCGGAGCGTTCGCGGACCACGTCGGGCGGCGGAAGGTGCTCGCCCTTTCGGGGCTGCTCTACGCAATCACGATCCTCGGCTTCGGGCTGACCACCAACTATGTGTCGCTCTTCTTCGTGTACGTGCTCTGGGCCTTCGCGATGTCGATGCAGATGGGCGCGGATCAGGCCCTGATCTACGACACGCTGAAGCTGGCCGGGCGCGAAGACCGGTTTAAGCGCGTGGCCGGGAACGGCTTTGCCATCGGCATGTTTGCAGCCCTCCTCGGCGTGGGCTTCGGCGGCGTCGTAGCCCACTACACGTCGCTGGTATTCACGGTCCAGATCAGCGCCCTCTTCCCGCTCCTCTCGATCGCCGCCGCACTGGCCTTCTGGGAACCGCCGGTGCGCGCCAAAGAGCAGCGCCACTACTGGCGCGACCTGCGGGCAGCCCTGGACTTCTCCTGGCACGTCCCCCAGGTGCGCTACACGCTCCTCGTCGGGGCTGTCCTGATGACGGGCACGTTCGGGCCGGTGGTCCTCGTCCAGCCCTTCCTGCTGGACTTCGACGTCAGCGACATCCTCTTCGGCTGGGTGCAGACGCCGTTGCGCCTGGTGGCGGTGGGCGGATCGGTCGTTGCCTTCATGGTCGGGCGGCGGCTGGGCATGCCCCGGGTCCTGCTGGCGGGGTCGGCACTGATCTTTGCGTCATACGTTGGCCTCGCGCTGGTCGGCGCGGCCTGGGCGTTCGCCTTCTTCGCGTTGCCGGCCCTGGTCCAGGGGATCGCCAGCCCGCTCCTGAGCAACCACCTGAACGAGCGCATCCCGAGCGATAAACGGGCGACCGTATTGAGCGTGATGCAGCTCGCCTTCGCTCTCCAGGTGGCCTTCTTCGAACCGGCCCTCGGCTTCCTCGCCGATGGGATCGCGCTGCGTTGGGCCTTCGTCTTCGCCGCGGCGTACTTCGTGGTGCTGGTCCCGCCGTTGCTCTTCTTGTGGCGCCGCTCGCATGCTGTCGCCTTCGCCGCGCCAGGCCCCGCCGAGAGCAGCGCCCTGAATCCGGCCCCGGCCGACGCCGCAGGGGGCTGATCCCCCGTCCCTCCCGGGATCGCGGAAACGCGCGAATCACCCTGCCCGCGGTGTGCGTAGAATGCGCCCCACTACCACTGGAGGGCCGGCGATGCAGTTCGGCGTCCATCTTCCTCATCTCGGCCGCGGCGCCGACCGCCAGAGTTTGGCGGCCTTCGCCCGCAAGGCCGATGAACTTGGCTATCACTCGGGCTGGGTGAGTGACCATGTCGCCTGGCCGGCTGAGGTCGAATCGCGTTACCCCTATAGCGCGAACGGGGACTTCCCCGCGCCCTACAACATCCCCTGGCTCGACCCGCTGGGGACGCTCATCTTTGCCGCCGCGCACACCGAGCGGCTGAAGCTGGGGACGACCGTCCTGATCCTCGGCTACCGGCCGCCCGTGCAGACGGCAAAGATGCTGGCGACGCTCGACGTGCTCTCCGAGGGCCGGACGATTCTCGGCGTTGGCGTCGGCTGGATGCGCGAGGAGTTCGAGGCGCTGGGCATGCCGTTCGACCACCGCGGCGCCCGGGCCGATGAGCAGCTCGACATCTTCGAGGCGCTCTTCACCCAGCCCCTCCCGGAGTACCACGGCCGCTTCTACGACTTCCCCGGCATCGGCTTTAACCCGCGCCCCGCGAACGGGCGCATCCCCATCTGGGTGGGCGGCGACACGGAGGCCGCCTTCCAGCGGACGGCGAAGTACGGCGATTGTTTCCACGCCGCCTTCACGCCCTTGCCGGAACTGAAGATGCACTGGGCCCGGGTCCGCGAACTGGCCGAGCGGGGCGGGCGCGACCCGGCTTCGATCGGCTTCTCCGTTCGTCTCTTCGCCGAGTTCGACGGCAACACGGCCGACCCCGCGAAGTCGATCCAGGGCACGGCCGGCCAGCTTGTCGAGCAGATCGGCGTCTACCGGGATGCGGGCGTCGACCACCTGCTCGTCGAGTTCATCGCCCGTGGGGGCGTGACCGGGCGCGAAGAGGCGATGGTCCGCTTCGCCGCCGAAGTCGTGCCGAAACTCTCATAGACCTCCGGAGGAGCCATGGCCGTCCAACCGCTGATCATCGAAGCCGCCATCAACGGCGCCACCCCGAAGACGCGTAACCCCAACGTCCCCCGTTCGCCCGCGGAAATCGCGGGCGATGCCCTCGCCTGCCTCGAGGCGGGCGCTTCGATCGTCCACAACCACAACGACGAGATGCTGCTTACGCCCGACGGCGTCCACGCCGCCGCGCCCTACATCGAGGCCTGGCGGGCGATCCTGGCTGAGCGGCCCGATGCACTCCTCTACCCGACGATGGGCGGTGGCGGCCCCCACACGACCATCGAGCGCCGGTATGCGCACATCCCGGCCCTCGCCGAAGCCGGGGTCATGCGCCTCGGGCTCATCGACCCGGGCTCGGTGAATCGCGGGCCGCTGGACCGCGATGGCCTCCCGATGGCGACGGACCTGACCTACATCAACACCCTCAAGGACACGCGCCACATGGTCGAGATGTGCGAGAAGCACCGCCTGGGGCCGAGCGTCTCCTGTTTCGAACCGGGGTTCGTGCGGACCGCCGTCCGTTACGCCCAGGCCGGACGGCTGCCCGCCGGGGCACTCATCAAGTTCTACTTCGGCGGCCCCGCCCAGAACTTTGGCCTCGCCCCGACGGCGAAGGCGCTCGACGCCTATGTCGAGATGCTCGACGGCACGGAGTTGCCGTGGTCGGTGGCCGTCCTCGGCGGGGACTGCCTGGCGAGCGGCATGGCGCGCCTCGCGATCGAACGCGGTGGCCACGTCCGCGTCGGTCTCGAGGACTACGCCGGGCCTGGTACACCGGCGAACGTCGAACTGGTGCGGGCGCTCGTGAAACTGGCCGGTGAATGCGGCCGGCCGGTCGCGACGCCCGACGAGACGGCGGCGGTGCTGGGGCTGCCGCGCGGGCGGTAGTTGCGACCCACAGCGGTCGCGGGCTTCGCACACACCCCAGGCGTACCGGAACCTTGAACGTTGAGCCGTCTTATTCAAGGTTATTGAATAACCTTGAATAACGTTTGGCCTTATTCAAGGTTACGTCGTAAGCTTGAATAACCATGGCTCACCACCTGCGCGAACGCTGGCAACCCACCTTCGGGAGCGGCATTCCCCGCCGCGCCCGGCAGGGCTGCGAGTACGACGCATACGTCCCCGACGCGCTGGGCGACCGCCCGGTCCTGCTCAATGGTTCCGTAGCCGCCGACGTGGCAGACGCCGAGGCCGCCATCACGCGCCTCAATGCTGAGGCGGTCTCACTGGTTGACTCCGAGGCCCTCGCCCGACTCCTCCTCCGCGCCGAGGCGGTAGCGTCGTCACGTATCGAAGGCCTGGAAGTTGGCGGCCGGCGGCTGTTGCGCGCCCAGGCCGCTCGCGCCCTGGGCGACGACCCTCGCGACGTCACTGCCGAGGAGATCCTCGCCAACATCGGTGCCATGGCCTGGGCTATCGAGACGGTGGCCGCCGCACCCGAGATTACGGTCGGACACCTGCTGGAGATGCACCGCCGTCTGCTTGCGGGCACACGCACGGCCGACCAGGCCGGGCAGGTGCGGACATCGCAGAACTGGATCGGTGGGAGCAGCTACAACCCCTGCGGCGCCGCCTTCATCCCCCCGCCGCCCGGGTACATCCAGGCGCTGCTTGAGGACCTTTGCCGCTTCTGCAGCGATGACGCGCTCTCACCCCTCGTCCAGGCGGCCCTCGCTCACGCCCAATTCGAGACCATCCACCCGTTCCACGACGGGAACGGCCGGACCGGCCGGGCACTCATCCACGTGATCATGCGCCGCCGTGGCCTGGCGCCGCGCACCCTGCCACCCGTCTCCCTCGTCCTCGCCACCTGGCCGGACGACTACGTCGGTGGACTCACGGCCACCCGCTACCTCGGAGACGCGACGGGGAACAGCGCCCAGGATGGACTGAATCGGTGGGTCGAACTCTTTGCCTCCGCCTGCTCACGCGCCGTGGCCGACGCCCACACTTATGAAGAGCGCGTCCACGAACTGCACGGGCGATGGCGCGCGACCGTCGGCCGCGTGCGGAACGGGTCCGCCGCCGACCTCCTGCTCGCCACGATTCCCGGAACGCCGATCCTCACGGTCGCCAGCGCGGCCACGCTTATCGGCCGGACGTTCCAGGCGACGAACGACGCCATAGCGCGCCTGGTGGCGGCGGAGGTCCTGCGGCCGGTGCGTGTCGGCAGGCGCAACCGTGCCTTCGAAGCGCCGGATCTCGTGGACGCCTTCGCCGACCTCGAACGCCGCCTCGCGAGCCCACTCGGCGACACCCGCTCAGCGCCACCAGTACGCCCGGCGCCCCGCCGCGGCTGAGGCCGCAGAGCGTCAGACGTTTCGCCGGGCATGGCGTTCCAGCCGGGCCCACCGCTCGCGGACAGCCCGGTCCTCCTCCTCACGGCCGGCAAACCAGCCGAGGTCCGCCCCCGTGCCGAAGAGCAAAGCGAAGTCGCGGAAGTTCTCCGCGTCGGTCGAAGCGCGCAGTTCGGCGATTTCGAACTCGTTCATCCGCGCGTACCCACGAACCATCCGGCGGACCTTCGCGGCTTCGCCCTCATCCATGCTCGCCATCGCACCACGGCTCAGTTCACGTTCTTCGCTTTGCCCTCCCAGTAGGGCTTGCGCAGCTCGGTCTTGAGGACCTTTCCGGGGCCGCTCTTCGGCAGTGGTTCCGCCTGGAAGACGACGCGTTTCGGGCATTTGTAGCCGGCGATGAGCCTGCGGCAGTGCTCGATGATCTCGTGGTCGGTCACGGTCGCGCCCTCCTTCGGCACGACGACGGCGAGGACGGCCTCGCCCCACTGCTCATCGGGGACACCGATGACCGCCGCTTCGAGGACCGCCGGGTGTTCGAAGATGGCGTTCTCCACCTCGGTCGAGTAGATGTTCTCGCCGCCGGAGATGATCATGTCCTTTGCCCGATCGACGATATAGATGAAGTTCTGGTCGTCGATCGTCGCCACGTCGCCGGAGTGCATGAAGCCGTCGCGCAGGGCCTCGTGCGTCTCCTTCTCCCGCTTCCAGTAGCCGAGCATGACGTTCGGCCCGCGCATGCAGAGCTCGCCGACCTCGCCGGGCTTCACGTCGAGCCCGGTCTCCTGGTTGATGACGCGCACTTCGACGCCCGATATCTGACGGCCGCAGCTCGCGAGGCGGCGCATCTCGGCCTCGCCGCCCGCGAAGTTCAGCCAGGACTTCTGCCAGGCTGTGGCGAGGGGCGCCGTCTCCGTCATCCCGTAGGCCTGGACGAGGATCGGCCCGAACACCTTGACGGCGGCGAGCAGGCGATCGACCGGCATTGGCGAAGCGCCGTAGAGGACGGTATCGACGCTGCTGATGTCGAAGTCCTTCGTCCCCGGGAAATTGACGAGGAAGTTGATCATCGTCGGGACAAGGATCGTCTTCGTGACCCGGTACTTCTCGATCGCCTCCAACGTGGCCTGGGGCGTGAAGCCGGGGATGAACACATGCTGGCCGCCAACCATGGTGAAGGCGTAACAGGCCCAGGCGTCGGCCAGATGGAACATCGGGGCGACGTGGAGCCAGATGTCCTCCTCCTTGAAGGCGAAGGTCATGATCGCGTGCTCGGCATTGGAGACGACGTTGCGCTGGCTGAGCATCACGCCCTTGGGCAGGCCGGTGGTGCCGCCCGTGTAGCAGAGGTTCAGCATGTCGTCCTCGGCCCAGGCGCGGACGGAGCCGGGCAGTGGATCGTTGGCGGCAACGAGCTGCTCGTAATCGACGCAGCCGGGCTCCTCGCTGTTCAGCAGCACCACGTGCTTGATCCCCGGGGTGCCTGCCTTGAATTGGCGATAGAGGTCGAGGTATTCCGGCCCGAGGATCAGACACTTCACCTCGCCGTCGTTGAGGATGAACTCCAGTTCATGGGCAGCAAGGCGGATGTTGAGCGGGGCCAGCGGCATGCCTGCAAGGTCGGCTACGAAGTAGGTCTCCCAGTAGCGGTGAGAGTTGTTCGCCAGGATGGCGATGTTGTCGCCGGGCAGCAGGCCGAGCGAGAGGAGGCCGGCGGCGAGGCGGTGGACCCGCTCGGAGGCCTGGCGGTAGGTATAGGTGACGTCGCCATCGATAATCGCCGTCTTCTCAGGGTAGAGCTTCACAGCGTGGCTGAGGATATCGCGTAGCAGCATCGGGTTCGCTCCAGGGGCCAAGGGTGGGGGCGATTGTAGCATCGGTGGGCCAGCGGGCCGCCGAACCGTCCGCGTCAGAGCCGCTTCCGCGGCCGCCGGGTTCGAAGAGGTGTGTCGACGGGCCCCAGCCCGGCCGTACTTATCTGTCGGCGTGAGTGGGCATCGCCAGGTAACGTACGCTAGGGCAGCCCCGGACCGATCCAGCCGGGACCATGAGCGCCGACCCGCTTCCCGCGCCTCGCCCCGTGAGCGCCTTACCCCGCCGATCAGGACTGCTGGCAACACGCGCAGTATATGTCTTGACACGTATATACTTGTGATCGTACGTTACGGCCTGTGCAAGCGACGTTCGAAGCCCTTGCCGAACCAACGCGGCGCCGGATACTCGACGAACTTCGCGGAGCCGAGCGCTCGGTGGGCGATCTCGTCGTGTCCCTGGCCCTGAGCCAGCCGGCCGTCTCCAAGCACCTCCGGGTGCTTCGTGAAGCCGGCCTGGTCGCGATGAGGGCTGATGCTCAGCGGCGTATCTACCGCGTCAAGCCGGAACGGCTGCACGAGCTGGCCGAATGGCTCGCGACATACCGGCAGTTCTGGGCCGAGCGGCTCGATGCCCTCGAACACCACCTGGAATCGGAGGCAAACGATGGACGGTAAAGTCATCCAGCGAGGCGATAGGTTCGCGGTCAGGTTCGAGCGCATCCTCCCGCACACCATGGCGAAGGTATGGGCGGCGCTGACTACGCCTGCGGAACTCGAGAAGTGGTTCGCCGTCACGATCGTCGAGCTCCGGGTCGGCGGCCGGTTTCACGTGCGCTTCGAGGATGGCAGTACGGTCGATGGCGAAGTGCGTGCCGTGGAGCCCCCCCGGCTCCTCGAAGTTACCTGGCACGAGAAGGGCCACGACCCAAGTGTGCTGCGCTGGGAACTCTTCCCCCACGATGACGGCACCCGCTTCGTCCTCACCCACACCCTCTCGGCGAAGGACTGGAGCACCGGCTTCCTCGGCGGGTGGCACGACCACCTCGACCTGCTTGGGGCCGCCCTCGCCGGGACGCCGATCGACCGAGACTCTGGAAGATGGCAGGCGTTGGAAGACGAATATCGCGGCCTTGTCCCGGAAATCGCGGCGGAATGAGGTAGGCAACGATGGCCCCGGGGGCTTCGGCAGACGGTTCCCCGGGCCACAGGGCACGCGCGGCGCCGCCCCCTGACCGTCACGACGACCTCGCTTTCCGCGGCCTAAAGCGCGGCGCTCTGCGTGGCGCCGATCTTCACCAGCTCCTCGGCGACGGCGGTGGCCGCGCTGAGCACGTCCGCCTCCGTGGTGCTTTCGCCGAGGCTGAAGCGGACGCTGCCGACCGCCCGGCGGATGGGGACGCCCATCGCCATGAGGACGTGTGACGGCTCCCAGGTGCTGTTCGAACAGGCGCTCCCGGAGCTGGCGGCGATGCCCCGGGCGTCGAGCGCGGCCACCAGCGACTCGCTCTCGATGTCCGCGAACGAGAGGTTCAGGTTGTTCGGGAGGCAGTCCTGCTGGCAGCCGTTGACCGTCGCGCCCGGGACGCTGGCGAGGATGCGGTCGCGGAGGAGGTCCCGGAGTTGCAGCACGCGTGCGCACCTTCCGGCCACGCCCGCGGCCGCGAGTTCGAGGGCGACAGCCGTGCCCACGATCCCGGCGACGTTCTCCGTGCCGGCCCGCTTCTGTTGCTCCTGGCCACCACCGTGGAGGAGCTGCCGGAACGGGGTCGCCCGCCGCAGAAAAAGGACGCCGCTGCCCTTCGGCCCGGCGAACTTGTGCGAGCTGAGGCTCAGGGCATCGACGCCGAGGGCATCGACATCGATCGCGCGCCACCCTGGCGCCTGGACCGCGTCCGTGTGCAGGAGCACCCGGTGCTGCCGCTGGCGCGCGTAGTCGTGGAGGAGCGCCGAGACCGCGGCCACCGGCTGCACCGTCCCGACCTCGTTATTCGCGAGCATGACTGAGGCGAGCACGGTTTCCGGCCGAAGGGCCGCCTCGACCTCATCGACGCTCACATGCCCGAATGCGTCACAGCCCACGTAAGTGACCTCGAATCCGAGCTCCTCGAGGAACTGCGCGGCGTGGAGGCCGGCGTGGTGCTCGATCTGGGTCGTGATGATGTGGTTTCCCGCGCCCGCCCGGCGCATGGCGTAAGCGATGCCGATGAGGGCCGAATTAATGCTCTCCGTGCCACCGCTCGTGAAGAGCACCTCCGAGGGCCGGGCGCCGAGGCAGGCGGCGACGCGGCGTCGGGCGTCATCGACCGCCGCCTGGGCCTCGCGGCCGATCGCGTAAAGCCCGGAGGGGTTGCCGAAGGCCGGCCCGAGGAAGGGGAGCATCGCTTCGCGGACCCCCGGGTGGACGGGCGTGGTCGCGGCATGGTCGAGATAGATCACACGGATGATTGTGGATTTCCGGGCGCGGCCTGTCGAGACGGGATGAAACGCAAAGGATCGAAAGAAACAAAGAGTCGAGAAGGTCCGGTTCGTTGCGCCGCCGGGTTTAGTCCCGCCCCACCTCGCCTTTGTACCTCTGATCCTTTGCGTTTCACCGGCCCCAGGCTCACACAATGCACGGCGTCGTGTAGATTCCCCTCATGCCCGACGAATCCCTGCTTACAGACTCCGTGCGCGCGCTGGTCGGCCGCGCGAGCGAGCCCGTCACCGCCCGGATCACCCGCCGCATGGCCCAGAAGGCGATGGACCTCTACCTCGGCCACCACGACCGGCCCCTCGTCGAGGGCCAGCCCGTGCCCGGCGTCGTCCTCGTCCCCCTCCAGTCGGAAGGCGAGCCGGTGGAAAATCCGGACCTCATGCCGAACAGCGTGCTGATCAGTAACGAGATGCAGTTCGAACGCCAGCTCCTCCTCGGGGAAGAACTCACCATCCAGTCCCGCATCGCCGACATCAGCGAACGCTTCGGCGGGCGCTTTGGCTACAGCCTCTACCTCCGGACGGAGGTCGATTTCCGTGACGCGGCCGGCGCACTGGCAGCGCGCACTGTCCAGACGCTCATGTACTACGACGCGGCCAGCGCCCGGGGCGAAGGAGACGACTCGTGAACCCCTCGTTCGCGACACTGAAAGACGGGGACGAGCTGCCGCCCCTCGTCCTGCGGCCGGGCCTCGATCAGGTGATCCGCTACAGCGCCCTGGGCTGGGCGTTCGTCCCGCTCTTCTTCGATGAGGCGGCGGCGAAGGCCCAGGGGATGCCGGGCCGCATCGTCCCGGGTCCTCTCAAGCTCAGCTTCCTCTACCGCGCCGTTGAGGGCTGGCTGGATGGGGCGGGATACGTACGCCAGGTACGCGCGGCCCACCGCCGGCCCGACCTCCAGGACCACGAGATCACGGTCACCGGCCACGTCGCCCGCGTCTACGAAGAGGACGGCCGCAAGCGGGCCGACCTCGAGCTGGCGATCGTGAACGACGAAGGGCAGCCGTCCGTCCGAGGCTTCGCCGTGGTGGAGTTCTTCTGAGCCGCTACGCGGACCGGATCGACGCGGTGTCTCAGGCGGTCGAGCGGAGCATGGCGCTGATGTCCCGGTAGCACTTGTCGAACGAGTCGGCGGCACGGGCGGCAGCAAGGTCCATCGCGCCAACGAGGGCGGCCTGGTCCACCGTCGGCGAATACGGTCGGTCCATTCGCTGGCTAAGCCATGACTTCGCCGCTCGAATGGACTCTGGCGCATCTGGCGGTTGTAGGTCGGCTGGGAGGCCACAGACACCGGCGAGGCTTCGCGCCGCAGCCAGGAACCAGGCTTCGAACTCCATTTTGGCAACCACCACCGAAATCTTGAGGTCATGCCGCAGGTCGATGGCGCGACGAAGAAGGCTCGGCCCAAGGTCCGCCGGGCAGTCGTCATCGGCATCCAGGAGTACCAGCACGCCTCCACCCGGGCCTACTTTGCGAGCCATAAGCTGGACATGGCGTTCGAACTCTGCAGCCTTCACGAGCGTCCCGCGTGGACGTCGAAGCGGGGCGGGTGTGACGACGACGGTGCCGGGCGAGACCTCGGCCGCGATGCGGTGCACGAGACGCGGCACGGCCTGAACTTCGCCGTGCCCTTCTACGATGCACCCCAAAGTGATGGTCATGGCGCCTCGATAACTTCAAACAACCGTGGCTGCCTTGTTGTTATCGCTTCGATGGCATCGGGGTCGGGCGCGATCTGATTGAGCCGGAGGAGTTCACCGGCTGTGTAGAGGTGGTCCGCGAGAGCCTGCCGCGTGGTCTCGTCGACGGGGACTATCCTCGTTATACCTCGCTCCGCGACAACCGCGAGGATTGCTTCAGCCGGGATGTGCTTGTCATCCAGCAGGTCGGGGCTGTGACTCGTCACCACCACTTGCACCCGATGACTGGCGGCCCGCAGGGCATCGAGGAGCACACCTGCAGCCGCCGGATGCAGAGCAACCTCGGGTTCCTCGATACCCACGAGCAGGATCCTCCCGCTTCGCGGCGCCAGGGACTGGAACAGGGCGACTAGCACTCCCAGCGCGCGTAGCGTGCCGTCTGACATGTTGGAAGCGAGGAACCGCCATGGGTTCTCGTCGCCTACAACGCTCTGGCGAAACTCGAGTGTCTCCTTCGAACCCAGGACCTTAACGTCAACACCGCGAATCCCATCGACGACCAGCGCGAGGAATGCTTCGATCCGCTCCTTCGCCGCCGGGTCGTTGCGATCGATCTGGGCGAGCACGCTCGCGATGTTGCTGCCGTCGCGCTGAAGGAGGTCCCCGGCATCGGGGGACTGCAAGTCACGGATTCGATCCGGGTTGAGGCTGTAGAAGCCCATCGCCGAAAGCGCGAGGTAGACGGGCCGGAACTCCGGAAGCCCCGAGACGTTAACCAGGTAGAGCCGATCCGCGCTCGCAGCCGGGCCTGGATGCGTGGTGGTCTTGACCACCCCGCGTTCAACGACGTAACGCGCGTAGGCCGCCTCACCAAGAGATCCGACCCGGCACTCCTCGCGCTTGACCTCGTATCCCACCTCTGGCCGCGCCGCGATCTCGAACGCATAGTGGCCGGCCGGGCCACTTGGAAGCACGAACTCCAACGCGATGCCGAAGTTCGTGGGATGGCCCTTCGAGCGGCGGCGGACTTCGTTCAGGCCACCCCGGTCTCTGATCGCATGGTCCAGCGTCGTCCGGAGAGCGTCGGCGGTGAATCGAAGCGAATCGAGGAAGTTGCTTTTCCCTGACCCGTTCTGACCGACGAGAAAAGTGAGCGGGCCAAGGGCGACATCGCAGGCCGCGATGCTCTTATAGTTACGGATCCGGACACGGGTGATGAAGGCCGGTTCCGCGTAGCCGTTCGAGGCGCCGGGCAACTCGCCCTACTCCTCGAACCGGGCGAGGACGAGGCAGCTGTTCTGGCCGCCGAAGCCGAAGCTGTTCTTCAGGGCCACCCGCACATCCGCCCGGCGGGCCGTGTTGGGGACGTAGTCGAGGTCGCAGGTTGGGTCGGGCTCTTCCTGGTTGACGGTCGGGTGGATCATCCCCGTCTCGATCGTCTTCACCGTCGCCACCGTCTCCATGCCGCCGCTGGCGCCGAGGCCGTGGCCGATCATCCCCTTGGTTGCGCTGATTGCCACCCGGTAGGCGCCTTCGCCGAAGACCTTCTTCACGGCCGCCGTCTCGGCTGAGTCGCCGAGGGGCGTACTCGTGGCGTGCGCGTTCACGTAGTCCACATCTCCGGGCGTCATCCCGGCGTCGCGGAGCGCTTCGGCCATGGCGCGGGCGGCGCCGTCGCCGTCCTCGGGCGGGGCGACGACGTGGAAGGCGTCGCAGGTGCAGCCGAAACCGGCCAACTCGGCGTAGATGTGGGCGTTGCGGGCGCGGGCATGCTCCAGGCTTTCGAGGACGAGGGCGCCCGCACCTTCCGCGGGGATGAAGCCGTCACGCCTGGCGTCGAAGGGACGGCTCGCCCGCGCCGGGTCTTCCTCGCTCGTGAGGGCGCGCATGACGCTGAAGCTGGAGAGCCCGAGCTCGCTGATGCCCGCCTCGCAGCCCCCCGTGACCGCGAGTTCGGCCCGGCCGGCACGGATCAGCATCGCCGCCTCGCCGATCGCCTGGGTGCCAGCCGCGCAGGCCGTGCAGATCGTCCCGTTGTAGCCGCGCAGGCCGAACTGGAGCGAGACCTGCGCCCCGGCCATGTTGCCGAGGCTCTTGGCGAGGTAGAGCGGGTCGACCTTCATCCCGCCGCGAGTGCTCAGCGTCTCGACCGCTTCTTGGATGTCCGGGTAGCCACCGCCGCCGTTGCCGACGAGGACGGCCACGCGGTCGCGGTCCTCGCGCTCGAGGTTGATGCCGGCGTCTTCGAGGGCCTGGCCCGCCGAGGCGACCATGAACTGGGCGAAGCGGGCCATGCGCCGGGCTGCCTTGCGTTCGATGAACTTGCCCGGGTCCCAGTCTTTCACTTCGCCAGCGACCTTGCAGGGGAACTGGCTGGGGTCGGCCAGCGTCATCGGCGCGATTCCCGTGCGTCCGGCGACGAGCCCGTCCCAGAACGACTGGACCGTCTGGCCCAGCGGCGTCACCGCGCCCAGCCCGGTAATGACCACCCGTGTCCGCGCCCGCAATGTGCTGTTCATTGGGACAGGGTACAGGCGGCCGGGGCGAGACAACAGGCGCAATAGCGCTCAGGGCAGCGGAGCTGACAGCCGGCTGCGGCAGATCGCGGCGATTACGGGGCGGCGACGTCGAAGCGCAGGAACGGGACGCCCGCCGCGTCGCCGACCTTTACGCCGCTGTCGAAGACCTGGCTGTTGACGAGGACACCGACACTCGCCCCCACCCGGTTCGAGCAGCCGGCGATGCCAGCGGCGTAGTCCAGGCGATAGCCGCCCGCGGCGCGGGTGACAGCAGCCGGTCCGACCTTCCCGTCGAGGACGACCTGCACGAGCGTCCCGGCGGGGGCCGGGCTGCCGCCAATCGTCAGTGAGCCGAGGACCGTGTTCGGCGGCGCGGAGCCAGCGTTCGCCGGCTGGCAATAGGCGGGGTCCGGCGGCGGCAGGTTGATGCCCGCCGTGGGCGTGCCGTCGTTCGCAACCATGGCCAGGAAACCGCGCTTCGGCAGCGACGACTGGGCCGAGGCCGAGAGCGCCAGGACGATGAGGAGCGCGGAAGCCGCTACGCAGGCAGCCGCGATTGCAGCGATGCGAGAAGAACGTGTCACGTGATCAGGCCTCTATCTATGGGGCGTTGCGCCAGCGTACAGGGAGGCGGACACAGGAAACAGGTACGCCGCTTTACCGTTCGCCGGGCCACCAGCGGTAGAGGCGGAGGTCGCAGCGCCCGGCGCCGTCGAAGACGATGCCTTCTTCTTCAAGGATCGTGCGCTGGAGGTCAGCGTTCGGCCCCCGGTTCTTGAACGTGATCGCGCCGCGGGCGTTGATCACGCGCCACCAGGGGACATCGTTGCCGGCCGGGAGAAAGTAGAGCGCGTAGCCCACCGCCCGGGCGGCCGCGGGGGAGCCAAGGGCGAGGGCGACGTGCCCGTAGGTGATGACCTGGCCCCCCGGGACCAGGCGGACGAAGTCGTACACACGGTCGTAGAACGACGGCAGGAGGCCCGGGTTGGGTTTCGGCATCGGCTCCCGTAGTATCCCGCACCATGACAGACGACGCGCCAACAGCCCTGGCCGGGATCCGCGTGATCAGCGCCGGGCAGATCCTCGCCGCCCCCTTCTGCTCGACCATGCTGGCTGAGTTCGGGGCCGAGGTCATCAAAGTCGAACAGCCCGTCATTGGCGACCCGAACCGGGACAACCTCTCCTTCTGGCAGGACAACCGCGGCCAGAAGTCGGTCACGATCGATTTCCACAAGGACGAGGGCAAGGCCCTCTTCCGGCGGCTGTGCGACACGGCCGACATCCTCATCGAAAACTTCCGGCCGGGGACCCTCGAGGGCTGGGACCTCGCCCCGGATTCGCTTCGCGTGACGAATCCCGGGCTCATCAGCGTCCGGATCAGCGGCTACGGCCAGACCGGGCCGTACAGGGACAAGGCCTCGTTCGACCGCGTCGCCCTCGCCTTCTCCGGGATGACCTACACGACAGGGTACGCCGACCGCCCGCCGGTGCGCCCCGGCTTCTTCGTGGCAGATTATGGCGCCGGCACGTTTGCGGCCTTCGGCGCCGTGGTCGCGCTCCAGGCCCGTCAACATACTGGCCGCGGCCAGGATGTCGATGTAGCGCTCTACGAAGCGGCCTTCCGGATGAGCGGGACGTTCATGGGCGGCTACGCCCAGACCGGCCAGGGCCGGGAACGCTCCGGCAACACCATCGCCGGCGTCGTGCCGGCCGAACAGTTCGAGACGAGCGATGGCCACTTCCTCGTAGTCAACTGCACCACCCAGCGCGCCTTCGAGCGGCTCTGCGAGGCGATGGGCCAGCCGGAACTGCGGACCGACGAGCGGTTTACGCCGCGCCGCAACCTCCAGAAGAACCAGGAGGCGATTCACGCCATCCTCGGCAAGTGGGTGAGCGAACGGACGCTCGCGGACTGCCAGCGCACCCTCGACGAATTCGGCTGCCCGGCCGTCAAGGTGTACACCGCGGCTGACATTGCGGCCGACCCCCAGTACGCCGCGCGGGACCAGCTCTTGAGCGTCGAATCGCTCGCCTATGGCCAGACGCTCCAACCGGGGATCGTCCCCCGGCTGACGGATACCCCCGGCCGCGTACCCCACCGGGCGCCGTCCCTCGGCGAACATAACGACGATGTCTTCGGTGGCATCCTCGGCCTCTCCCCGGAAGAGATCGCCGGGCTCAGGTCGCGCGCCGTCATCTGAGGAAGGACCGTTCCGTGGGCCTGGTGGCCGATCTGGACACGAAAAAGCCGGCCAGCGTCGTGGAGACGCCGGCCGGCCGGTTGGGTGGGTTGGACCGCCATCAGGCGGCGGAGCGGTGCTCTTCGTTGGTGATGAAGTCGCCATCGGCGAGCCAGTTCTTGAAGTCCTTGGTGGTGCCGCAAACCTTGCAGACGCCACGGCTCACGGGCCCGTTCGGCTCATCGATGAGCCAGCGATGGAAGTGGTCGGGCTTGGTGGCTTGCACGGGGGCAGCGGCCCTGGGGGCGGTCTTGGTGGCCATCGAATGATCCTCCTTGAGGTTGACGAGCAGCCGGGCGAAAGCTAGGCTTGCTTGTGGGTAGCGCTGGTACTATGGATTCCGTAGTGCCAGCAAACGCAGTCTACCACCTGAAACTATCAAGTCAATAGTGTTGGTGCTATCGATGGTAAAATCGCCTTCTTCGGTCGCGACGGCCCCCTCCCCCGGGGCCCCTGAAGAGGTCGCCCGCAAGTCCTATAACCAGCCCTGCCTGATCGCCCAGACCCTCGGCGTCCTCGGCGACCGCTGGACGCTCCTGATCCTCCGGGACCTGATGGCCGGGCTCCATCGCTATTCCGACATCCTCGAGAACTGTGCCGGCATGTCGCCCAACGTCCTCTCCGACCGCCTGAAGCGGCTCGAAGCGGACGGGCTCATCGACCGCCAGTACTTCCGCGAGCTGCCGCCACGCGTCGAATACACGCTCACGGAAAAGGGCTGGGCCGTCCGGCCGATCCTCCTTTCGATGATCGAGTGGGGGCGTACGCACATCGGACCGTTGGATATCGAATCGGTCGGGAGAGATATCCCGGCCGATTTTGCTGTCCGGCTGGTGCCCACTTTCTCGTTCCACCCCGAACGGGCGGGCGAACTCGCGGCCACCATGATCATCGAGATCTCCGACTGCTCTGACTGCAACACCTGGACGTTCGAGATCAGCGAAGGCCGCCTCCACCCCCGCCGCCAGGCCGTCGGACACGCGGACGTCCGGCTTTCGACCACGACGCAGGGGTTCTTCTCGTTCCTCCGGGGCGAGGCGACGGCCGAAACGTGTGGGACGCTCGAAGGCCCCCCCGAGAC
>JBJXGC010000203.1:0-15477 GCA_046154545.1 Dehalococcoidia bacterium
CGGAAGGAGATGCCGAAGCTCCAGAGGAAGATGAGGCCGAGGATGGTGGTCGGCACGAGGATGAAGGCGTGTGACACGATCGAGTAGGCGCCGGCGGTTGCCCCTCCGACCCCGGCCCCCACGAGGACGAGCCGGACAGCCCATTCGAAGGGGCCGGTGCCCCCGAAGAAGGTGGGGACGATGATCGCCAGGTTGGCGGCTGAAAGCAGGAGGCAGTAGTGTCCGAAGCCGACGCCGAGGTCGAAGCCCTGGCCGATAACCGCGTAGGCCGAGGCTTCGATCATCCAGGCCGCGGCGCTGAAAAAGACAACGAGTAAGAGCGAGCGCGGGTCGTGGACGGAGCGGAGGCTGCCAACGAGGGCGTCGGCCAGCTCTTCGGCGCGGTGCTCGAAGCGGTCGGGAAGGACGCGGAGGAGGCGATGGATGACGCGTTTGGCACGGGTCTCGTTGAGTGTCAGCCAGTAGAAACCGAGCAGGGCGCCGATGAAGAGGATGGTGCTGGCGATGGCGATGGCCTTGAGGCGGCTGTCTTCGAAGCCGACGAAGTAGCCGGAGACGAGCAGCATGACGACGAGCACACAGCCATCGAAGAGCCGTTCGACGGCGATGGTGCCGAGGGTGCCCATCGTCGAGACCTTCTCCCGGTCGCCGAGGACATAGGCGCGGACGAACTCACCGGCGCGGGCGGGCAGGAGGTTATTGGCCATGTAGCCGATGACCGCGTACGGGAAGAGGCGAGCCGGGCGGATGGGCGCGACCGGCCGCATGAGGATGGACCAGCGCACGCAGCGCGCCGAAATCGCGAGGAAGAGCACGGCCAGGGCGGGGACGAGATACCAGTAGTTCGCCGCTTCGAGGGCGCTGGCCAGTTCACGCGGGTGGGTGGCGCGGAGAAAGAGGCCGATCAACACGACGCTGATGGCGAACCCGACCCAGAAGCGGTACGAACGAAGCAAGACGATCGACTCTCCGGCCCTTACGGTAGGGCGAACTGGCGGACCCTGCTGCGGCCCGCCTCGACGACCCACACCTTACCATCGCTGGTTTCCGCGATCCCATAGGGGCGGTCGAGGGGCTCGCCGCCGCCGGTGATGGTGGCATCGAGCGCGCCCGAGCGGTCGTAGATACGGACTTCGTTCGCGGCCGGGAGGCTGAGGGCGACGCGGCCGTCTCGCAAGGCCCGAAGGTATGGTTTGTCGATGACGAGCTTGCCTCCCCAGCCGTCAACGGGGAAGGCACTCTTGAAGTCGCCGGAGCTATCGAGGAGGACGACGCGGCCGTTGTACATGTCCGCCACGAAGATGGTGCCGTCATCCGCCCTCGCGAGGCCGATGGGCTCGTCGAACTGGCCGGGCCCGCTGCCCTGGCTCCCGAACTCGCGCACGAACTCGCCCGCCGGGGTATAGACGACGATCCGGTCGTGGCCGGTGTCGGTGACCCAGAGGTTGCCGGCGTTGTCGAAGATGAGGTCGCGTGGCCCGAAGAGGTCCAGCGGCCCCACTGGCCTGGTGGAGTCTGGTGGGTTGCCGAAGGTGGCGAGTGGCTTGAGGTCGCGGTCGAACAGCCGTACGCGCCAGCCGAACGTATCGGCGACGGCGATGGTGCCGTCGGGGGCGACGGCCAGCCCCCAGGGCTCCGACTGCTCCGCGGAAGCGGACGGGTTCAGACGGATGGGCACGCTGGCAAGAAAGTTGCCATCGCGGTCGTACTTCTGAAGCCGGCGGAATTTCGCATCGACCACGTAAAGGTTGCCGGCGGCGTCGGTCTCGATGTCGGCCGGGCTCGAGAGGCTTCCGGGGAAGGTCCCGGCGCCACCGAAGACGGGCCGTCCCTCGCTGTCGTTCCGGACGGGGGCCACCTGGGGCGCGCCGGTGGGGCTCAGATGGCCGGTCTTGATGTCGAAGGTGGCGGGGAAGTAGGCGACGGCATCGACCGACCCGCAGGACTTGCAGGCGGCCCCGGGGAGTGCGTTCGGGTTGAGGGTGGTGATGTCATCGGGGTCATGGTCGCGCCAGAATTTGTACCAGGTTGCCGGCCAGCCACCGTGGACGACGCCGTCGAGGAGGGTCTTCCAGGTGGCGAATCGGAAGGGCCCACAGTTGCCCGAATCAGCGGAGCACTCCTCCCCCTTCGTCACTTGCACCGCCGATTTGTAGGCTTCGTTGAACCACCAGCGATGCGGGTAGGGCCGCGGGGCGGCGTAGTAGCCGTCGTTCTGCTGGGCGAGGGCATCTTCGACCCGCTCTTTGTTGGCTTTGTTGACGAGGAGCACCTGGTAGGGCTGCTCTTCGCCCTGGCAGGTGCTCGTCCCCAGGTCGGCTTTGCCGAGGTCGGTGTGGGAGACGCACTTGAAGTCGCGGAGGTACCAGGCCCAGGGCCAGGCGAACGAGTCACTGCCGTCGACCGCGATGGGGAGGTAGTAGCCCTTCCCGGTCGCCTCGGCGAGGCGGTTGATATCGGCCATGATGAGGGGGATGTCGGGCGAACTCTGGGTGTAGATGAGGAGGTCCTTGGGCACGTCACCGCGGGTGAAGGAGGCCTGGACCATCGTGCGCAGGGAGAAGAAGGCGAACCCGGCGACGACGGCGGTCACCAGGGCGAGGCCGGCGACTTCCCGGCCGCGGGACCGGACGGTGTAGGCGGCGACGCCGGCGAGGGCGGCGGCCAACACGACTTTCAGGGCGTTCAACGCGCCGCCGCCGGGCAGGAGGACGATGAGCATCACGGCGACAGCGGACGCGGCGGCGACGGCGCCCAGCGTTGTAGCGACCGTCCGTCCCCCGGGACGCGGGTTCCAGGCGCCCCAGGCCCGGTTCACGGTCCAGGCGGCAAGGATGGCCGATGGTACGGCGAGGTGGGTGTTCAGCCAGGGCATCTTCTCCGACCCGTAGGAGAGGGCGAGCCATTGGCCCGCGAGCCAGAAGACGAGAAAACGCGAGAAGGCGTTGCCTCGCACCACCGACCACCAGAGGCCGCCCAGGCAGATGGCCAGAGTGAGGAATTCGTAGGCGGGCATGACCATGAAGTAGTAGTACCAGGGCTGGTCGCCGCGATAGACGTGCTGCTGGGTCCGCCAGTAATCGAGCGAGCCCCAGGGGCCGCTGACGAGGCCGTCCCAGTTCGTCCAGAACGAGGTCATGAGGGTCAGGTAGATGATGGCGCCGCCGAAAAAGCAGAGCGCCCAGAGCTTCGGCTTCCACTGGAGGCCGACGTAGGCGGCCGCGCTGACGGTCACGGCGAAGAGGCCGGCGAGGGCGAGGCGATCGGTCGATGTGGCTCCGGTGTTGAGGTGGAACTCCCAGTTGAGGCGGCTGGTGAATTTGCCGGCGGTGAGGGGGATGTCCGTTTCCAGCACGCCGAACCGTTCGAGCGGGATGCGGGCCATGGGCGTCAGGAGGGGGAGGGTCATCGTCCCGAGGAGGATGAGCACGTCAGCCGAACGGGGAAGGCGCTCTTCGAGGTCGAGCGAGCGGCGTAAGCCTGCGAGGAGCGGCCAGAGCGCGACCACGGGGACGACCCAGACGGCGTACCCGCCGGTGAGGACCACATGCCGCAGCCGCGACTCGAGGCCGCGAGCGCGGAGGGTCTGGCCGGCGAGATCGGCGGCAACGTGGAGGTCGAGGAAGATGAGGAAGACGGCGACCGTCAGGAAGGTGCCCTCTTTGGTGGTCATCGCCCCGGTGAAGGCGGCGGCGAAGACGATCAGCCAGCGCTCGCGGTCGCCCGCGAAGTAGCGCCACATCGCTGCGACCATGAGCAGCACGAAGGCGGCCATGTAGATGTCTTCGCGGAGGAAGCGGCTGTAGTAGACGACGGTCGGGGAAAAGGCGAGGAAGGCGACCGCGGCAATGGTGCCGACCGGGCCGAGCCAGCGCCGGAGGAGGAGTGGGAGGGCGACGATGGCGCTGCCGAAGATGGCGGCGGAGACGCGGGAGGTGTAGTCGTTGGCGCCGAAGATGAAGAACACCGCGCCCTGGACGTGATAGTAGAACGGGCCGTGGAAGATGGGGCTGTGGCGATAGTTGCCGCGGAGCAGGTCCCACGACCACTGGGCGTGGATGCTCTCATCGTGGTGCAGCGCCCGGGAGCCGAGGTCCCAGAAACGCAGGGCGACAGCCAGGGCGAAGATGACGGCGTAGAGGGCGACTTCCCAGGTGATGGGGACGCGGATCGCGAGCAGCCGCTCGAAGGGCTTCGTGGGGAGGGCGTGCCTGAGGCTGGCCGGTTGCACGGTCATGGGGTCGTCCTCGTATACACCGCTATGCCGGCGGGCGTGACCGTTAGCCTATTCCGGTCGATGTACCAGTGAAGATAGCGAAGCAGGCCGCCAGTTGGGGGAAAGACGCGGCGGGTGAGCGCCCAGTCTCCCAGAAACCGGGTAGCGTCGGCCGGGAAGGCAACGTCGGCCGGCCAGATCACGACGCGGGCCGTCTCCGGGATGCGCGAGGCGATGAGGATGTCCCCGGAGTTGCGAAAGGGCCAGGCGAACTCGCCCTCCAGGGAGGGGTGGATGGCGATGGCGCCAGGGCCGCCCGCGGCCGCGAGGGCGGCGTCGCGCAGTTCGCCCGCCTGTCCGGGCGAGTAGGGTGAGACGAGCGGCTCCCCGCCGGGGCCAAGTGCGACGTTGAAGGCCCCCGCCGCGAAGAGCGGAAGGCCGACCGCGAGGGCGGCGGCGGACAGGGTGGCGGTCTCCCTGGCGGCCCAGGCGAGGTAGACCAGGCAGGCCAGAGCGACCAGGCCCGCGACGGCCGCGATGAATTGGTCCCGGTCCCCGCCGACCTGCTCAACGGCGGCCCACTTGACCAGGTAGTAGAGGCCGATCGAGGCACCGAGCGCGGCGGCGGGCAGAAGGACGCGGGCCAGCCGCCAGGAGGCGGCGGCCATGGCGGAACAGGCGCGGACGGTAGCCGGGCCAAGCAGCAGACAGAGGGGCATCGTGAGCGCAGTGAGGGCGACGGTGGAGTGGGCGCTGATTGCAACGATGAGCCAGGCGGCGGCGAAAAGCGCCCAGGCCAGCAGGACCGGCGGCGTTTCGAAGCGGGGGGTGGGAGCGGGCTCGCCGTCGAGATCGCTCTCGCCCGGAGCAGGAGGGGAGGGAGCGGCCATCAGCGAGCGGACGGCGGGTGCGAGGGCGGCCAGCCAGGCGGCGGCGCCGAGGACCACGAGTGGCAGGACATAGAGGAGAAGGGCGTCGCCGTTCGTGAGGGTCAGCCACTTGCCGCCGAAGCTCTCGCTGAGCAGGTCGAAGGGCGGTACGACGAGGCCGTGCCAGCCGAGCCCGAACCGGGATGAGGCGCCGGCCACGCCGAGGGCGGCCCCACCAGCGAAGAGGATGGCGGGAGCGGAAGCCCAGGCTACGGCTGCCTGGCTGTCCAGGGCGATGCGCCCAGGAGCGGCGAAGCGGCCCCGGGGAAGGGTCACGACGTAGGCCGCAACCAGGGGCAGGAGCAGCGGGCCCCCGGTCGCGACGACAAAGCCGACCGCTGCCCAGGCCCAGCGGAGGGAGGCCGCACGGAGGAGGAGGACGAGCAGCCAGAGGGCGGCGGCGTAGTCGAAGGCGAGGGCTGAGGCTGTCGTGCCGAGAAGGATGGCCGGGGCATCGAGGGCAAGGAAGAGCAGGGCAAGGAGGGCGCCGGCATCGCCGAGACGGGGCCGGAGGTACCAGAGCGCGAGGGGCGTGGTGGCGGTAGCCATGAGCGCCAGCAGCCGGGAGGCGTTCTCGGAGCTGGACCCAAAGAGGAGGACGGCGGAGAGCGACTGGAAGAGCGTTGGCACGAAACGGGCATCATCGACGCCGAGGCGGGCCTGCCAGGCGCCGGTGAGGTGGACGAGTTCCGCCCCGCTGACGGGCAGGTTCGCGGCGGCGGCGGCGCGGAGGCCGATGAAGAGCGCCGCGGCCGCCACCCAGGCGATGGCGCCGAGCGAGATCTCGCGGGTCCGTGGCGCGGTGGCTTCCGGGGTCATGACGTCGGCCGCAGGGTGAATTGGGGGACGCGGTAGACCCGGAGCGGGCCGGAGGTGAAGACAACATCGAGGAAGTCCGCGAAGGGCGCGAGGGCGTCGGCCGGATAGCTGCGCAGTTCGATGCTGCCGACAACGACATAGGTGGCGCCGAAAGAACGCATGGTCGCGAGCGCTTCGGCCGGGTCGCGGGTGAGGTAGACCTGGCGGTCGATGGCGTCCTGGCGGCGGCCGAACTCGAGCTTGTTGGCCTCCGTATCGCCTCGCCACTGGACTTCGTGGCCGGGCCAGCCGATGGGCGTGCGGCGGCCCGTACGGGAGGCGATCCGGCTGGCGTCTGTGTAATCGACCCCGAGGCTGCGGATGGCGAGCTGGCCGTCCGGGTTGCGCACCCAGCCGCGGCCGGAGGCTTCGATGATCACCGCGCCGGGGTCCGTATTGTCCTGGAGCCAGCGGGTGAGGGCGTACTCGTCCGGGTCGTTGCGGGCGAGGCCGGCGAGGCCATCGAGCGAAGTGGTGATGCTCGCGTTCCTCTCCGTGCCGAAGGCGGCAGTGCGGTTCGGGATGGCGAGAAGGGGCGTGGCCAGGCCGGCGAGGGCGATGGCCGCGACCGGGACCGCACACCAGCCGGCCAGGCGCCGGCGGGAGACCGCCTCGCGGAAGGCGAGGACGAGGGCCACGGCGCCGCCCGTCGCGAGCAGGATCCAGGCCTGGTAGCCGAGCTTGAAGACGGTATTGAGGCGGGGCACGTTCCCCCGGAAGACATCGCCGATGAAGAAGAGTTCGGCGCCAAGGAGGAGCAAGGCGCCGGTCGCGGCGAACCCGGCCGCGGGCGCCGTCCCAGGCCGCGTGCGGACGAGGTGGACGAAAGCGGTCACGAGCAGCCAGGTGGCGGCGGCGTAGAGGCCGAGGGTGAGCCACCCGGAGCTGTGGCGGGCGCGGACGGCGTCTGGCAGGTCGCCCGTGGCGGTGGTGAAGGCGAGCCAGGCGACGAGCGGAAGGAGCGGCACCCAGGCCGTGTTCACCGCGAGCGCACCAACCTCGCGCGCCGGGCGGCCGCGGAAGGCGTAGACGGCGGCCATGACGGCGGCGAGCAGGAGCGCACCGAACTGGAGGAAGGCGTGGGCGGGGCGGGTGCCGGCGCCGGTGTAGGCGTGGATGCCGTCAGCCTGGGAGGAGAAGTCGAGGTACCAGGGCAGGTAGGCCAGGATCGCGAGGGCGAAGATGGGCGCGAGGTAGCCGGCCCCCTGCACGATGGCGGCGATGCCGGGACTCGCCATGGCCGCGCTCCACGGGCGCCCTGCCGGGGCGGGCTGGGGGACGGCGGGGCCCGCGCGGCGGAGGTTGAGGGCGATAACGGCCGCAGCGAAGACGGTCGAGAAGGTGAGGATGTCCCAGGCGTTGGTGAAGGCGAGGGCACCGAAGATGAGCGCCAGGGCGATGCCCGCGGCCGGCCGCCGGAGGTGTTCGCGCCAGGTCAACAGGCGGCGGCCACGGTAAATGGAGGCGGCGAAGGCGAGGGCCAGGACGACCAACGGGATGGACATGACGTGGGGGTGGAGGTCGCCGAGGAGGAAGCTGAAGAAGGGGGTCTCGGTGATAGTGTCGGGGATGAGCCGGGTGTCGCTGAACCACCAGAAGAACTGGGTCGGGTACCACTCGGTGGTGCGGGGGCTGACGGGGCCGTCGTAGCACTTCTGCTCCACGGTCTCGGTCTGCCCGGCCGGACAGGGGAGGAGCCAGTCCACGCCGAAGGCGGAGTAGACCGGTTCGCTATACCGCTCGTGGGCGGCGAAGTACTCGAAGACACCGGCGAGGGAGCCGACAAAGAGGAGCAGCCCGACGGCCGTTCCGGCGGCGGCGAGGGCCCAGCGGCGGCCGCGCGCGCCGACCGTCCAGCGGACGAGGGCGAAGGCGAGGGAGGCGATGGCGGTGCCGGCGGCGCCGAAGGTGTAGGCGAGGCCGAGGTTGTAGCCCTCCGACGGCTGGACGCCGGAGAGGGCGGTGAGGACCCCCACCTGGAGGTAGCCGAAGTAGTAGTAGCTGGCGCGCTCGCCGGCCAGCCAGGGGTCGTGAGGCGGGTAGTCGGGCGAGACCAGCATGGCGTTGAGGTACATAAAGTCCATCGGCTGTTCGGTACCCGTGATGTCCGGGGTGTAGGAACGGAAGGCGGCGAAGGCGAAGAAGAGGACGGTGAAGAGCCCGGCTGACGCCCCCAGGGCCGGCGCTACCCGGCGCAGGGTCGAAAGGAAGCGGCGGTCGCGGCGCGCGACGACAACGGCCAGGAGGGCGAACAGCCCCACAGCCACGACGTGGCCGCCGCGGCCAGGTGGCAGGACGCTGAGGATGCGGAGGATGAAGTAGCCGTAGGCGGCCAGCGTCAGGCCGAGGGGAAAGGCGAGCCCGGCGCCGGCGTCGGGGAAGCGGCGGAAAAAGGCGAAAGCGAGCGGCAGGGCGAGCAGCGCGAGCAGCATCGCGCTCGCCCAGAAGGCGAGCGAGCTCACGAGCGCCCCCGGCTGGGTGGGGCCAGCATCAACGCTCCCCGAGCAACGACGAGACGAACTCGTGCGAGTCGAAAGGCGCGAGGTCCGTCATCTTTTCGCCCGTGCCGATGTAGCGGACCGGGATGCCAAGGTCGTGGGCGATAGCGAAGGCGATACCGCCCTTCGCGGTGCCGTCGAGCTTGGCGAGGACGATGCCGGTGACGCCGACGGCCTCGGTGAAGTTCTTCGCCTGGCTCATGCCGTTCTGGCCGGTGGTGGCGTCAAGGACGAGCAGGGTCTCATGGGGGCCATCGGGGTGGTTCCGCTTGATGATGCGGTCCATCTTCTTCAGCTCTTCCATGAGGTTGGTCTTCGTCTGAAGGCGGCCGGCGGTGTCGATGATGACGAAGTCGGCCTTCGCGCTTTCGCCGGCGGAGAGCGCATCGAAGACGACGGCGCCGGGGTCCGACCCGGGCTTGTTGGCCACGACACGGGCGCCGGCCCGTTCGCCCCAGATGCGGAGCTGTTCGACGGCGGCGGCGCGGAAGGTGTCGGCGGCGCCGAGGATGACGGTGGCGCCGTCACGTGTGAAGGCGTGGGCCAGCTTCGCGATGGAGGTCGTCTTGCCGGCGCCGTTCACGCCGACGACGAGGACGATCAGCATGCGGGCGGGGCCGGGCACCTCCCAGGCGAGGGGGCGCTTGCGCGGCTCTTCGAGGACGCGGATGAGCTCCTCCCGGAGGAACTCGCGGACCTCGGCGGCCGCTTTGACGCCGCCGTCTTTCACCCGCTGGCGGACGTGGGCGAGGATTGCGCTGGTCGTCGCGAGGCCGGTATCGGAGGCGACGAGGATCTCCTCCAGCTCCTCCCAGAGGTCGTCATCGAAGTCTGCCCGCTGAAAGAGGCCGCCGAGGCGTCCAAAGAGACCCTTCTTGGAGCGCTGGAGGGCCTTCTCCGTCTGCTCGTGGACTTCGGCGTGCTCTTCGGGCGTGAGTTCGAAGTCGGAGGCATCGGGCTCCCAGTCGCTGGCGACCTCCGGCTCGGGTGGGGACGTGACGTCGAGCAAGGCAACGCTGTCGGCGCCCACCGAAGCCTGGCCATCCTGCTTACTTTTCCGCCAAAACCGCACGTGACACTCCTCGTGGCCGGGCCGCCGGGTATCTCTGCGATGGTAGGCCGTAGACCCAAACGGAAAAGCTCCGGGCCGTTCAATCCTCGTTGGGGATATCGGTGAGGCGCAGGCTGAGCACTTTGGAGACGCCATCGCGGCCCATCGAAACGCCGTAGATGGCGTCTGCGACCTCGACCGTGCGGCGGTTGTGGGTGATGACGATGAACTGGGTCTTCTCACTCAGCCTGGCGAGGGACTGGGTGAAGCGGCCGACGTTCGCTTCGTCGAGGGCGGCATCGACTTCGTCGAGGACGCAGAAGGGGGCCGGGTTCACGGCGAGGAGGGCGAAGAGGAGGGCGACGGCGGTCAGCGACCGCTCACCACCGGAGAGGAGGCTGAGGCTCTTGATCCGTTTCCCGGGCGGCTGGGCCTCGATCTCGATGCCGGATTCGCTCATGTCTTCCGGGTCGGTAAGGAGGAGCTGGCCGGTGCCACCGCCGAAGAAGGCGGAGAAGTACTCGCCGAAGGCCTTGTTAACGTTTTCGAAGGTGACGCCGAAGCGCTGTTTGATCTCGCCGCTGAGTTCCTGGATCGCCTCGCGGAGCTGGACTTCAGCATCGGCCAGGTCGCGCATCTGGGTGGTGAGGAACTCGTAACGCTCCTTGCTCTCGCGGTAGTCTTCGGGGGCCTCGGCGTTAATGGGGCCGAGGCGGCGGATCTGGCGGCGGATCTCCTCGATCCGCAGGCGCGTCTCCTCCGGGTCGAGGAGGGCGCCACCCTGGACCACGGCGACGGCCTCGGGGAGGGCGGGCACGTCCTCGAAGGAGACGACGTTGCCGGCCCGGTCGGGGGTGAGCCCTTCGCGGCCCATCTCTGACTCGAGGGATTCGATGAGGGAGGCGAGCCGGGCGACTTCACCCTCGAGGTCGAGGCGGCGGCGGTCGGTCCTGAGGAGCGCCTCCTGGGCCTCGGCCAACTCTTCCTGGACCTGGCGCTCGTGGTTTTCGAAGCGGACGAGTTCGTCGCGGTCGGGCGCGGCGTCATGGGTGGGGCTGCCCTGGAGGGTGCGGATGGTGGCCAGCTCGGCGGTGAGCTTGGCGATCCGTTCATCGATGACGTTCGCTTCGAGTTCGAGGTTGCGGGCCTGCATCTTGCGGGCGCCCACCTGGGCGGTGAGGCGCTCGATCGATTTCTCGTGCTGCTCCCGCATGGCCTGCAGGGAGCGGCGTTCGCCCTCAACCGTGGCGAGGCGGCCGCTGGCTTCGGAGACGGCGCGGATGGCGGCCTCGCGACGCTCCGTGGCGGCCTCGAGCCCGGCGGCGACGGCGGTCATGGCGGTGCGGCGCTCGGCCGCCCGGGCCTGCATCTCGGTGCGAGCCCGTTCGGACTGGCCGAGGTTCGCTTCCAGGCGCGTGCGTTCGCGGAGCTGGTCCTGGGAGCGGAGGCGGATCTGCTCGAGTTCGCGGCGGAGCCGATGGAGCTTTTCACGCTCCTGTTCGAGCTGGAGACGGCCGGTTTCGAGTTCGCGGCGGACCTGTTCGTAGCCGGTGTCGGCTTCCTTCGCCTGAATGGCGATCTGCTCAATCGCTTCGCGGCCCTGCTCCAGCTGGCCCCGGCTGACCGAGGTGAGCTCCTGCAGTTCGGCGATGCGGGGCGGCAGCTCTTCGAGTTCGCGCTGGCGGACGAAGGGGCCCTCGTCGGCGCCGGTAGCGCCGCCACTGACCACGCCGGTGGCCTCAATGTAGGTGCCATCGACCGTGACGACGGAGCCGAGTGAGCGGCGGATCATCTTCAGGCCGACCTGGACGTCGTCAACGACGATCACTCGCCCGAGGAGCGTGTCGGTGAGCTGTTGGAAACGCTTGTCGCACTTCACCAGTTTCGAGGCGACACCGAGGACGCCCTTCTCCTTCTGGAGATTGAGGGGGTAGCTGTTGCGGATGGTGTCGAGGGCGAGGAACTGGGCGCGGCCGCCACGGCGGCGGTAGAGCAGGTCGATGGCCTTGAGGGCGGCGTCTTCGGACTGGACGATGACGGCGTGGAGGCGCTGTTCGAGGGCGGCGTTTATCGCGACTTCGAGGCCGGCCGGGACGCGGAGCTGACGGGAGAGCAGCCCGAGGACACCGTGCACCTCGAGCGGTTCGCCGAGGGAACCGGCATCGACGCCTTCGACGAGGGCCTGGCCCATGATGAGGGCGTTGCGGGTGCCGGCGGCCACGCCATCGTGCTCAGCCTGGACGCGGCGGAGGGCGTCGAGGCGGCCCTCGAGGTGGTCGAGTTCGCGGAGGTCGCGGTGGGTGGAGGCCTCGTAGGCGCGGACCTCGTCCTGGACGCGGCGGAGGCGTTCGCGGGCCCCTTCGGCGGCGAGGCGAGCGTCGTCGAGACTGAACTCCGCCTCGGCCACCCGTTCGCGGACGGCGGCGAAGCGGCGGCCGTAGCTCTTCAGCTCGGCGAGGAGCTGGGCGCGGCGCGGCCCGACCTGGGTGAGGTCGCGTTCGAGGGCGGCGATGCGGGACTGGGCGCGCTGGGCCTCGGCCTCGAGGTCGGCGACGCGGCGGTCATCGGCCTGGGCGCCATCGCGGAGTTCCTGGGCCTCACTGCGGGCGGCGGCGTACTCGCGTTCGGCCAGCTCCAGGCCCTCACGGCACTGGGCGGCGAACTGCTTCGCCTGGTCGGCGGCGGCGGCGATCTCCAGGGAGCGGCGGGAGTCATCGACTTCGTTGTTGCCGAAGCTCGCCTTTTCGAGCTCGATGGCATCGATTTCGCGGCGCACTTCTTCGCTGCGGGTGACGAGCATACTGTGGCGCTCGCGGTCCAGGGCGATGTTCTGCTCGGCCACGGAGATGCGCTGATCGACCTCGACCTGGGCGGACTCGCGGCGGCTAATGGCCTCGCGGCGGCGGCGAATCTCCTCGCCGAGGGCGCGGAGCTGTTCGCGGAGGGTGGTCACCCGTTCGGCGGCGGTGGCGTTCTCGGCGAGGCACTGGTCGAGGGTGGCGCGGGCGCGGACGAGCTGGTTCTGGGCGTCGCTATAGCGGTGGGTGTAGAAGGCCCGCAGGAGCTGAGTCAGTTCGGCGGAGAGCTCCCGGTGCTGGCCGGCCCGTTCGGCCTGGCGGCTGAGCTGGGCGAGGCGGGGCTCGATCTCGCTGACGATCAGGGTCACCTTGGCGATGTTTTCGCGGGTGGCGGCGAGGCGGTCCTGGGCTTCCTTAATCTTCATCCGGAAGCGTTTCACGTCGGCCGCTTCGTCGAGGAAGCCACGGCGTTCGTCCGGGGTCATGGTGAGGACTTCATCGACCAGGCCCTGGCCCATGATGGAGTAGCTGTTCTGGCCGACATCACCCTTCATGAGGAGGTCGATGATGTCGCGCAGGCGGACGCGGGAGCCGTTAAGGAGGTATTCGGAGTCGCCGTCGCGGTAGATGCGGCGGCCGACTTCGACCTCAGCGAACTCGACGGGGAGCCAGTGGTCGCTGTTGTCGAGGGTGAGGATGACCTCGGCCATGCCGACGGCTGGGCGGTCTTTGGTGCCGGCGAAGATGACATCCTCGGCTTTGCGGGCGCGAAGGAGGCGGCTGCTCTGTTCGCCGAGGACCCAGCGGAGGGCGTCAGCGACGTTGCTCTTGCCGGAGCCGTTGGGGCCGACGACGGACGTGACGCCGCTGTTGAATTCGAACGTCGTCCGGTTTGCGAAGCTCTTGAACCCCTGGGCCGACAGTTTTTTCAGATACATGGGCGATCCTCGGCTTCAGCCAGGAGGCGTGCGATGGCCGCACGAGCGGCCTGTTGCTGCGCCTCGCGCTTGCTGCTGCCCTCGCCCCGCCCGAGGGAGGCCCCTGCCGCCCGGACTTCGACGGTGAACCGCCGTTCCGTGCCGCCAGGGCCTTCTTCCACCGTCACATAGTCAGGCGGTTCGTGCCAGCGGGCCTGGACGAGGTGTTGGAGGGATGATTTGGCGTCGATATGGGTGCCTTCGCGGGCGAGGTGGCGGATCTCCGGGGCGAGCAGGCGGAGGATGCAGGAGCGGGCCGTGCGGTACCCATGTGCGACGTAGACGGCGCCGATGAGCGACTCGAAGGCGCCCGCCAGGTTGCGTTCGCGCAGGCGGCCACCGGCGGCCTCTTCGCCTTTGCCGAGGACGATGACGCTTCCGATCTCGAGCCGCCCGGCGACGCTCGCGAGGGTCCTGCCGCGGACGAGGTCAGCCCTCATGCGGGTGAGTTCGCCTTCGCCACTGGCCGGATAACGGCGGAAGAGTTCGTGGGCGATAACCATGCCAAGCAAGGCGTCTCCGAGGAATTCAAGGCGTTCGTTTGATGAGGCCGAGGCGTCGGATTCGTTGAGGTAGGAGGCGTGGGTGAGTGACTGCACGAGCAGGTCAGAAGGAAGCGGCTTGACGCCGAGGCGCTGAATGAGTTCGTCCTGACCGGCAACGGCCGCCAGTGCCACAGACCCTCCTGCCTGCACAGCTCTGCCCTTCCGGTCGGACAGGGAAATGCTAACTCATCATGATCATATGGAAGTGGAGGGCGGGAGTCAAAGGATCTTCACGGTCGGCGGGAGTTATTGGTGGGTTCGGGCGCTATGTCGTGTTGTTATGGCGCGTGGCGGGTCCGAGTGCGGGACAGCGGCTGAAATCGGGAGGCTAAGGCAAGATCGCCCGGGCGGACGGCGCGACGCGCCCTGTCACCTGGCTCCGGTCAGGCCTGCGGTGGGCCCGGTGCCGGACGGACGTGCAGGAGCCGGCCCGCTGGGCGCAGCCAACGACTCGGCCCGGCGTTTGATCCCCAGAAGCATCTTCCGCTCCATCACCAACGACCCAGGCTCCATCGCGAAGACCGCGCCGAGCCAGAATCGCAGGCCGGAGCCGGGAATGCGGTTACGTGAGATGAGACGCGTTGTTCCGTCATCGCGCGGGATGAGGACGAACGCCCATGTGGACCGGGCGGGTTTCCACTGGAGGACGAGCGCATGCCGCTCTTCGACAACGCGGACGGTGAGGCCGTTTTCCGTGCCAGCGCTCAAGGGAAAGAACTCACCGGCGTCGAGGTGCTGGAATTCGGGCAGGATCCGGTCGCTGTTCTGGATGTCGATGCCAAGCATCCGCTCGACCCAGTCGTAGGTGTAGACACCGGCGCGCGGTTTCGGACCCATCTGCACGAGCCACGGCCAGATGGCCTCGGGCGGGACGTTCACGGTCACGGCCCGCGTCGTCTGGAGCGCGACATCATCCAGGAGGTCATCGCCCGGGAGGACAGCGCGGACCTCGTCTTCAGCCGCGCCCCAGTTCAGCACCCGGTGACGCTCGAACTTGACATACGCGATGACCGTCGCGGTCAGCGCACCGACAGCCGCTACCATGCCAATGATCTTCATCCGTTCCCCATTTGCTCGGGCCACCGGCGCAACGCCTGGCGAACAGTCACAACCCGGCCCGCAGTACACAGCCTCGGGGGCCCCCTCCGGGCAGGCAAGGGCCGTTCAGGCCTGCGCGGCGGTCCGAACGTGCCCGTCTGCAGCGCGCACCTTGCCCCCATCGGCTGGCTCTGATTCCCTAGACGCGATGGCGATCTCCCCTCCGCAAGGAACCCAGCCCGCCGAACCGACCGCCGGCTATGCCTCGCCCTACCCCTACCTGGAGAAGCTCCAGGAGAAGATGCAGGAGCGGATCGCGCGGAAGGTGCCCGTGAAGGGGCGCTTCTGCGGGTTCTGCTACGGGCGGTTGCGCGAGGCTGACGTTCTGTGCCCGTTCTGTGAGACGGCCACAGAGGCGCGGGCGACGGTGGAGGAGGTGCCCCAGCCGGTGCTCGCGGCCTTCCGGGCGCGGCAGCGGACGGAGGCGACGTGGGTGTATATGGGGGCGTTCGTGGGGCTGATCATCGCCTCGGCGCTGTTCCTCTTGATGGTGGTCTGGGGGCCGGG
>JBJXGC010000207.1:0-9098 GCA_046154545.1 Dehalococcoidia bacterium
CCGGTGCTCGTCGCGCTCCAGCAGGCCCTCCCCGGCCAGCTCGTCTACATCGAGCAGCCGGAGATTCACCTCCACCCGCGCGCCCAGGCCGCCATGGCGGCGGTGCTGGTTCGGGCCGCGAAGCGCGGGGTACGCGTGGTCGCTGAGACGCACAGCTCGCACATCCTGACGGGCGTTCAGTCCCTCGTCGCAGAAGGGGAGATCGCCCCTGAGGATGTCGTACTCCACTGGTTCACTCGAGACACCAAAGGGGCCACGCAGATCGCCACGGCGAACCTGGACGAATCCGGGGCGTACGGCGACTGGCCGGAGGACTTCAGCGAAACAACGCTCGACGCGCAGGATCGATACATCCGTGCGGCGTTCGAGAAGCTCCCGCCGCGGGCGTCTTGAAGGTGGGCAAACGGCTTGTTGTCGATACGGATATCACATCTGCGGCAAGCGACAAGACCAAGGAACCGGCAGCGTGCTGCAGGGAGACCCTGAGAGCGATCCTCGAAAGTGGTCACCGCATCGTAATTTCCCGCAGTGGCTTGGGCGAATGGCAGCGGCACAGATCGCAATACTCAAGTACGTGGCTCCAGTCGATGTACGCCAGGAAGGCCGTCGATCGCATAGAGGACCACGCGCCAGATGACGCGCCGCTCCCTGCCATCCTCAGGCACGTCGATGCATCGAACGCGGAGGCAGTGGCAAAGGACGCGTGGCTCGTGATGGACGCGCTGCGCGCCGACCGCGTAGTGCTCTCCCGCGACGATACCATGCGCTCCCGGATGCACGACGCGGCGGCACACGTGCCGGCGCTCCGAACGATCGAGTGGGCCAATGCTTGTCGGACCGCCGGTGCAATCGATTGGCTGCGGGCCGGCGCACCAGCGCCTTCCGAGTTCAGGTTAGGGGAACGCTAGGGTCGCAATCCGTGCGGGAACCCTAATGTACGGTCCTCACGCGGTCATCGTCATCCCCCGCTTTGCGGTCGAAGAGGTCCCACTCGAGGCCCCGCGGGAACGCGAACCCCCCACCGGAAAAGGCAACGATGCAGGCCACAAAGGCGAGGACGCTGAGCCAGTAGTGGTCTTCACTGGGGATGGCGATCGCCGCCACCGCCCCCCAGGAGACGATCGCCACGACCCCTTTCAGCGGGTTCCCCCGGCTCCCGGCGAGGACCCCGGCCGTCAGGAAGGCGAAGACCGACGTCCAGGCCGCGTCCGTATCACGCGCCGCCATCGCCCCGGATGAGGCCCAGGCGGCCGCGATCCCAAGCCCGTTCAGGTAGGCGTCGCGCCGCATCGGGCTGTAGACCGTCGCACCCGTCGCCAGGAAGGCGAAGATCGCCATCCAGGCGTTGTCCGGGTGAGAGGCGATGGCGGCCGCGGCCCCACCCCAGATCCCGCAGATGGCGGCGAGACGCGAGAGGCCCAGCCGCCGCATCGCCGAAATGCCGACCGCCCCGGTCGCCAGGAATGCGAAGATCAGCGACCACCAGGCCTCGCCCTGCAGGGCGACCGCGGGCACCATCGCACCCCATATCGCGAAAAGGGACAGCAGCGAGGTGGCCTTGATGGTCACACCAGCCGTCCGTTCTCGTCCCGGATCTCCGGGCCCTCGACGCGCGCCTTGCCGTCGCCGAACTTGGCGTCGCGCCAGTGCAGCGCCGCCTTCAAGCCCTCCTCGCCGGCGATCCGGCCGAACTCCCGGACACTGGGCGCAAGGTGGGCGCGGGCGTCGTTCTCAGAGGCGATCCGCTGGATCGTCCGGGCCCCCATCAGTTCGAGCTGGAGGTTGACGATCCGCTTGTTCGCGCTCAACAGCTCCGTGTCGATCATCACCATGCGATCGACCAGGTGCTCCACCTCGTCTTCCAGCAGCTCCGCCGGCACAGACTTGAGCACGAGCCCGATCTTCGCCGCCTCCGCGCCGCTGACGCTGTCGCCGGTGAGGAAGAGGCGCTTCGCCCACTGGGGCCCGCAGTGGTAGATCCACATGTTGTTCGGCAGGGCACCCATGGCCCGGGCCGGCGGGAAGCCGATTGTCGCGTCATCCGCCGCGATGATGATGTCGCAAAGCAGCGCGACATCCGTGCCGCCCGCCAGGCAGAAGCCGTGCACCTGGGCGATGACCGGCTTGTGCATGTCGAAGATCGCCATCCGCAGCCGCTGAGCCCGCTCCAGCTGCCAGGCGTCGTCGTCGAACGTCCGTCCTCCGCGATAGACCGCCGTGTAGCTTTCGTCCACCGCCGGGTCATTGCGGCGGCTGGCCATGGGCGACAGGTCGTAGCCGGCGCTGAACGCCCGGCCGTTCCCCCGGATGATGACAGCGTGGACGTTCGTGTCGTTGTCCGCCTCCCAGAGCGCCTGGTTGAGCTCCGTCTGGAGCTCCATCGAGAGCGCGTTCAGCTTCTCGGGGCGGTTGAGCGTGATACGGGCCCGGCCCTTCTCGACTTCGTAAATGATCGTCCGGAATTCATCAACCATGGGGAACCTCCTGATTCGTGTCGCGATTCTACGTCCTCCGCTGCAAGTCCACAGCGCCACCGTGGGAACCGGGGTTGACGAAGCGAGGAGCGGTCAGTCAGTCTGGACGTATGGCTATTGAGGTAACAGTCGCCGAGGCGGAGACGCAGCTATCGGAGTTGATCGGGCGTGTGGAAGCGGGCGAGGAGGTCGTGATCTGCCGGGGCGCGAAACCGATTGCCCGGCTGAGCGCCGTGGCCGTGCCAGCGGAGCTGGATGCACCAAAGCAACCCCGCGTGCTGGGTCGGCTCCGGGGGCCTCTTCGTGGTCCCCGACGACTTCAATGACGACCTGCCGGACGTTGTGCTCGCGGCCATAGAGGGGGACGACCCGCTGGACCCACTTCGCGACCTGCGGCCATGAGGCTGCTACCGGACACTCACGAGCGGCGCTGGGTTCACGCGCACGCAGAACACCTTTCGGCGCGACATCCGGCCTGCTTGAAGTTCACGGGAGATCGGGCAATCGCCCGAAGTGGGTACAGGATCTGCCCGGATCCCATGGTAGAATGACACGGTGACGGCGAAGGAAGCGCTCCATCTCTGGATCGATTGTCTCGACGAGGGCGAAGCCCTGGCGCTGCTCGACCGTCTCCAGGACGACCAGCACCAACCGCGCGAACCCCTGACAGCCGAGGAGGCCGCTGTCGTCCGGGAGAGCGTCGAGCGCACGCGGACAGGCCCCGTGCTGACGACAGCCGAGCTGCGCGAGTTCGCGTTCCCTCCGGTGCCCCGCTCCCCGCGCGTGATGGGGCGCCTTCAGGGCGAGTTCAGCGTCCCCGCGGACTTCAACGACGACCTGCCGCATGACCTCCTCGCCGCTACCGAGGGTTTCGGCCTCACAACTCGTCTCGTGAGGTAACGCCCTCCGGATAGTCTTGGCGGAACCCTTGGCGGCCTTGGCATCTTGGCGGTTCACGCATCCCGGCGTGCGACCCGCAGCCCAGCATCGCTGGGGGAGGGTAATTCCCCGCCCGCCCTGATACATTTCCGCCCATGACCAGCCGCCGCGGCCGGCCGCCCTACGCGGACCTCCTCACCCCGGCCGAGTGGGAGGTGCTGCACGCCCTCCGCCACGGCCTGAGCAACACCGCCATCGCCCGGCGGCGGGCCACCAGCATCGACGCCGTCAAGTTCCACCTCGAGAACATCCGGGAGAAAGCGGCGACCGCCGACCGGGCCGCGCTTCGCCACTGGCCCGGCCAGCCGCGAGGCAAGCGAAAGGAGCAGGACCCCATGGCTACCGAACTGAAATTGGGCCCCATCGGGCAGATCTCGCTCACCGTCTCCGACCTGGCGACCGCCGAGCCGTTCTATCGCGACGTGCTCGGGTTAACCCACCTCTACACCTTCGGCAACCTCGCCTTCTTCGACTGCGACGGCACCCGCCTCTTCATCGCCGCCGCGACGGATGCCGGGCACAGCCGCAACCACTCGGTCATCTACTTCACCGTCCCCGACATCCACGCGGCCGAGGCGGCCCTCAGGGCGAAGGGCGTCCCGTTCGAAGGCGCCGCCCACCTCATCCACACCCACGCCGACGGGACGGAGGAGTGGATGGCCTTCTTCAACGACCCCGGCGGCAACATCCTCGCCCTCATGTCGCAAGTTCGGCATTCACCCTAGCGCCGGGCCGCCCGGTTATGTGCTATGCTCCGCATAGTTGAACGCGACTAATTCGAGCTTGCCGTTTTTATTTGATCGTTGTGTGCAGTCGAAATGTCGTTTGGCGCTTCCTGTGAACCCGGGGAGCGCACTGCGTGTGCGGCCATATCGAGCCCGCGCAAACCCGGGTCGCGCCAGCTGACATTCTTCCTTTGAAAGGGACCAAACAAACTCTTGTTCTTCAGACGAAAGCGTGAAGCGCAGACGGCCGATACGCCGCCTGCCCCGCACGGAGCGGTGGCCATCCTCGAACGGCCGGCCGCCCCCCCTCAGCCCATCACCACCACAACCACAACCGAGGGCGACAATGGCGCTCCCGCTCCTTCCGAGCGGAGCCGCCGCCGGCGCAGCCGCGGCCCCCGCCGCGACGGTACCGCCACCCAGGAACAGCCCGGCGCCGACACCCCTGAACTACCTCGCCCCGTCGCCGCCCACTCAGAGCACTTCCGTGCCCTCGGCGTGGATGCCGTCGGCCTCGACGCCATCGCCTCGCTCGGTTACGACCGGCCGACGCCCATCCAGGAAGCCGCGCTTCCCCTCCTCAATGACGGTGGCGACCTCGTCGGCATCGCCCAGACCGGCACCGGCAAGACCATCGCCTTCGGCCTGCCCCTCGCCCGGACCATCGACCCGAGCGTGGAAGCGGTCCAGGCGATCGTCCTCGTGCCAACGCGTGAACTCGCGGCCCAGGTGCGCGATGTCATGGACCTCCTCGGACGGTTCTACGGCTTCCACGTCCTCGGGCTCATGGGCGGCAGCCGCGTCGCGACCGACCTTCGCGCCCTCGAACGCGGCACCCACGTCGTCGTCGGCACGCCCGGCCGCGTCATCGACCATCTCCAGCGCGGCACCCTCGACCTCCGCAACGTCCACTTTGTCGTCCTCGACGAGGCCGACCAGATGCTCGACATCGGCTTCGCCCGCGACATCGACCGCATCCTCCGGAACGTGCCGAAGGAGCGCCAGACCGCCCTCTTCAGCGCCACCATGCCCGAGAGCATCAGCCGGATCGTCTACCGCTATATGCGGGACGCCCGCCGCGTGAGCATCACGCCCGAGAAGAAGACGGTCGAGAACGTCGTCCAGCAGTACTGCGAAGTGGCCGAACGCGACAAGATCCGGGCCCTCCAGCACCTCTACGAAACGACCGACCTCGGCCGCTCGCTCATCTTCCGCCGCACCAAGATCGGCGTCGATCGGTTGACCGAGCAGCTCCAGCGGAACGGCATCGCCGCCCGCGCCATCCATGGCGACCTCCGCCAGGGCGAGCGCGATCGGGTGATGGCGGACTTCAAGAGTGGCAACCTCCAATTCCTCATCGCCACCAACGTGGCGGCCCGCGGCCTCGACATCCCCGACATCGAACACGTCATCAACTACGACGTGCCCCAGAACGCCGAGGAGTACATCCATCGCATCGGCCGCACCGCCCGCGCCGGCAAGCGCGGCCTCGCCATCACCTTCGTCGGCGAGTGGGAACTCGAAGAGTGGGACCGCATCGTCACGACAGTCGGCGCCGACCGCATGGACCACCTGAAGATCCCGCCCCGCGCGGTCTCGATGGGCGCTTCGCGAAGGGCAGAGGCCACCGCCTAAACCCGGACTCGCGCGCCTATCCGCGGGCGCGGCCGCAGATCAAGGAGTCGCGCCCCTCCGTGGGCGCGGGTGGCCTTCGACCTCCAGGCGCGTCTCAGCACGGCCGCCTATCCCTGGGGAACAAATGGCGCTCCCCGAGCGTCTTGTTCTCCAGGGGCGCGGTCCGCGGGCGAACCTCCCGCCACCAACGTCCGCGGCCGCGCCCTCAGTTCTTGATGTAGGGTGTGGCACGTGCCACTCGTCGAACGTGACACCGCATACCCGGACGGCCTCACCCCCCCGGAGCGCCGTGTCCTCGACTACCTCCGCGAAGGGACGCTCGACGCCGAGATCGCCGTCCGCCTCGGCGTGCCCATCGGCGACGTCAAGGACCGCATCCAACGCATGCTCCAGAAGACGGGCCGGAGGACGCGAGCCGAGCTTGCGGTATGGGTGCCGGACGCACCGAGGGAGCCGGACCCACTCTCCGAAGCCATCATCGGCGAGTACGTCATCGGCCTGTACCCCGAGAGCGTCGCCCCTCAGGACCGGCGCCGCCGCTGGGGCGTAGCCCTGGCGACAGTCGCGGCGATGCTCGCGATCGCGGCGGCCGCCTGGTTCACCTGGGCCCGCGAATCGCCCCCGCCACAGTCGCCGCCGGCCCTCTACGACAGCGGGGAGCGCCTCGAGTACACCGAGGTCGTGGCTGCCGACGACGCCCGTCACGGCGCCGTGCCACCCGTACGCACCGCGTCCGTCGCACTCATTGACGGCATTGAGGTCCGCGAATTCCGGTATGAGGATCCCGTTCCGTTCCCCGCGAACACCGCCATGATCGTGGCCATGGGCTGCTGGCAGTGCGACGGACCGGCTACCTCGCTCGTCCGCCTCTGGTCGGGCGGCGACGGTGGGGTGCGGACGACCGTTCTCTTTCAGCCCGAGCCCGGCGCCGGCGGGTTCATCAACTTCATCCGCTCCTACGCGGTCTCGCCGGACGGCAATTCACTCGCCGTCGCGCTCTGCTCGAAAGAACCCTGTCCCTGGCACGATAGGACGGAACCTGGTGGCGAGCTGGCGATCCACTGGTCGGATGACGGCGGGGCTTCCTGGAGGATCGTTGGGGCGACGCCGGGCTGGAGTCAGATCGCCGCGGTCAATCGCCGAGGAGTCCTCATCGCCACGCCGGCCCTTGGGGCCGATGTCCCGGCAACAGCGGACTACCTCTATTTCCCCGGCGGCCCCGTAGTCTTCCCGCCGGTGTCCGGCAATGTCGTTCCGATAGGTGCCGCCGGGGATAGCGTCGCGTGGGCTGTACTGCCCAATGGACCGCTGATCCTCCCGGGCGGGGGTACAGCCGACTGGTTCTCCGGGCTGCGGCAGGTCGTTTCTCTCCTGCCGGGTCTGCACGCCGGCTATCACATCGCCTGGCAGATGGGCGGCAATTCGGCGCCGATCTCATACATCGGCTTCATTGGGGACCAGGGCCGCCTCCGGAGCGCAGCGCGGTTGCCCCTCGGGAACGGGCCTGCCCAGCTCGGAGGCCTGATCGACAACTTTCACCTCGCCGGGAACGCGCCTGTCCCGGTCCCCGGCGGCGGCTACGCCTGGTCGCCGGTGATCTTCACTCCCAGCGGGCCCACGATCACGCCGATCATCGGGCCATTCGAAGAAGGTGGAAGGAACCTCATCCTCGCCGTAAGTGGCGGCCCCTTCGCGGAAGTGAACACGCCCGGCGATTGCCTGAACCTTCGCAACGAGCCCGGCGGCGAACCGTCCGAATGCCTCCCCGATAAAGCCCTTGTCCGCCCTGGTCCCGAGCAGGACGGGTGGATGCAGGTCACGAAGATGGCCGGCGAGCCGGCAACCGGCTGGGTGAAGCTGGAGTACCTGGTCAGGTGAGAAGGGGCATCGTGCTGGTCCCGCGAACGATCGGCCAGCGCCGCCCTCGGCCCGATGTAAGCTGGGCGACGCGATGACCGGCGAAAGCGGCGGCTACCCGGATGACCTCACCCCAGCCGAGCGGCGTGTGTTTGACCACGTGCGAGCCGGCACGCTCGACGCTGAGACCGCGGTCCGCCTCGGCATCCCCATTGGCGACGTGAAGGAGCGGGTTGCGAGCATCTTGCGCAAGACGGGGATGCGAGAACGGGCCGAGCTGGTCACCTGGCGTCCCGGTCCGGCAGCCGCGGAGGCGCCCGCTGGTACGGAAGCAGCGCCCGGGATGGCGGCAAGCCAGGAGGAGCCACTACGGGGGAGGCGCGGGCTCCAATTCGTCCTCGCCGGTGTGGCGCTGGCCGCCGCCATCGCCGCGGTCGTTCTCTTCGCCGGCGGCGGCGTCCAGGATGAACCGGTGCGGGCGGCGCCAGGGCCCGCCGAGTCGATCCTCAACATCGGCATGTCGGCCTCCGACACGGCCGCCGTAGTCGCGTCACTGAACGGCTACACGTTCGTGATCGCGCGCGGCGCGGCTGGGGCCACACCTGGCGCCGAGGCGGCACCAACAAAATCAGTTGGCGGGATCGAGGCCCAGCCATTCGCTTTCGAGGCCGCTGCAATCCCCCGAAACATGATGCTCATCGCAGCCACGGGGTGCCCCGAATGTGGCGAACGGGTGACTTCACTCATGCGCATGTGGTGGGATTCGCGCGGCACGCTCCACCAGCGGACGGTATTCGACGCGCTCGGTTACGGCCAGGCGTTCACTCCGTACATTGAGTCCTACGCCGCTACGTCAGACGCAACCCACTTGGCCGTCGCCCTGTGCACGAAGGGCATCTGCGGGTTGTCCGGTCCCGAATCGGAAGGCGCCGAGATCACGATCGTCCGGTCGCTCAACGGCGGAGCAACGTGGTTCGAAGATGGGACGTTCCCGGGGGACGCAACGATCGTCGGGTTAAGCGCCCAGAACGGCATCCTTATCGGCCGGCCGGTGGAACTTCCCGCCAGCGTCACGGGCAGCTATTCGTACTACCCCGGCGCCAGGCCAGCCCCGGCGCCCGGGCCGAGCCTCAGCCCGATCGTGATCGGCGGCGCGGGGACCGCCTGGGCCGCCGACCGCGGAGCGCCCCTGTTCCTTCCTGGGGCTGTCCAGGTACGCTGGCTCACCGCTCGCGACCGCCCGCTGTCGATCCTCCCGGGCCTCCGTGGGGGGTTCCACATCGCCTGGACGAGGGACGCCGACATTGCGCGGCTAACGCATTCGTTCGCCGGGTTCATTGGCGACGATGGGGAACTCAAAAGCGCGGCCTGGTCGCCCTACCCGGGCCTGCGCGTCGCAGGCCTCATCGACAATTCCACGCTCGTTGGCATCGCCGGGGTGCCAATCGCGGAAGAGCCGGGCTTTCGG
>JBJXGC010000215.1:0-10502 GCA_046154545.1 Dehalococcoidia bacterium
GGATGCTGGAGGCCGCCGATAGCTACCCGGTGAACCTCGGCTTCTTCGGCAAGGGGAACAGCACGGACCCGGCTGCCCTCTGGACGCAGCTCGAAGCCGGCGCCTGCGGGCTCAAGCTGCACGAAGATTGGGGCTCGACGCCAGCCGCCATCGACGTCTGCCTCCGGGTCGCCGACGCCTTCGATGTCCAGGTGGCCATTCACACCGACACCCTCAACGAGGCAGGCTTCGTCGAGGAGACGATCGCGGCCATCGCGGGCCGCACCATTCACAGCTTCCACACCGAGGGCGCCGGCGGCGGCCACGCCCCCGACATCATCCGCGTCGCCTCCTTGCCGAACGTGCTCCCCTCATCGACCAACCCCACCCGGCCCTACACCGTGAACACCATCCAGGAGCACCTGGACATGCTCATGGTCTGCCACCACCTCAACCCGAACGTGCGAGAGGACATCGCCTTCGCCGAGTCACGCATCCGGCCATCGACGATCGCGGCCGAGGACATCCTCCACGACCTCGGCGCCATCTCGATGATGTCGAGTGACAGCCAGGCGATGGGCCGCGCCGGCGAAGTGGTCCTCCGTACCTGGCAGACCGCGCACAAGATGAAGGAACAGCGCGGGCCCCTCCCCGGCGACCCCGCGGGAGCCGACAACGCCCGGATCAAGCGCTACATCGCGAAGTACACGATCAACCCCGCGATCGCCCAGGGGATCGCCCACGAGGTCGGCAGCATCGAGGTGGGCAAGCTCGCCGACCTCGTCCTCTGGGAGCCGGCCTTCTTCGGTGTGAAGCCCGAACTCCTGATCAAAGGCGGCATGATCGCCTACGCCGCGATGGGCGACCCCGGCGCCAGCATCCCAACGCCCCAGCCCGTGCGCTACCGGCCGATGTTCGGCGCGGAAGTGCCCTCCACCCGGCGTCTCTTCGTCTCGGCGGCGGCGCTCGCGGCCGGGGTACCCGGGAACCTCGGCATCCGCACGCCGGCCGTCGCTGTCCGGGGCACCCGCACGATCGGCAAGGCGGCCATGGTCCATAACGATGCCACCCCCGAGATCACCGTCAACCCGGAAACGTTCGCCGTCCACGTCGATGGTGTACTGGCCACCTGTGAGCCAGCCGCCAGCCTGCCGATGGCCCAACGGTACTTCCTCTTTTGACCGCCGCGCCCGGACTCCTGCCTTTCCTCCGCCTCGTCCAGGCCGTCGATTCCGGTTTTCCGACGGGCGGCTACGCCTTCAGCCACGGCCTTGAGTGGCTCCACCATGCCGGCTTGCTGGCTGGCGAAGTGGCCGTCGCCTCCGCGCTCGATGGCTACCTCGACCAGGTCATCGCGGGCCAGGCGTTCCCGGCCGCCATGGGCGCGGCCCGCGCGCGCTCCGAACGAGCGCTGTGCCGCTGGGACACCGTCCTCGACGCCTCCATCGCCGCCGAGGCTGAGCGCAACGGCGGCAGGGCGATGGGCGAGCGGCTCCTCGTCGGCGCCCTCGACGCGTTCGGCGGCGCTCGGACCGCCGCCTTCCTCGACGGCATCCGGAGCGGTCGCTCGCCCGGGCAGTACGCAATCGCCTTTGGCGTCGTCGCCGCCGACGCGGCGGTGCCGGAGGACCTGATGCTCGCCGGCCTTGGCATGGCCATGAGCGCGGCCATGGCCCAGGTCGCTGTCCGTCTCGGCGCTATCGGCCAGGCGGCAGGGACGCGCGTCGTGGCCGCCGTTGCGCCAGCCGTCGAAGCCCGGGTGCAGCAGGCCCTGGCGCGGGAGCCCCGGCCGCCCGGCGCCTGGTTGCCGGGCCTCGAACTAGCCGCCCTCCTCCAACCGGCAATGCACTACAGGATGTTCGCTTCATGACAAGCCCCGCCCCTTCCCTACCCTCCACGCGCCGCGTCGGACGCGCCCTCCGCATTGGCATCGCTGGCCCTGTCGGTTCTGGCAAGACCGCGGCCGTCCTTGCCCTCTGCGAGGCGCTCCGCGACCGGATCGACATGGCCGTCGTCACGAACGACATTTACACGGCCGAGGATGCACGCTTCCTCCTCATCCACTCGGCTCTTCCCGAAGACCGGATCGTCGGCGTGGCCACTGGCGGCTGCCCCCATGCCGCCATCCGCGAGGATGCTTCGCTCAATCTCCGGGCAATCGCCGGCCTCGAAGCCCGACACCCGGGCGTCGACCTGATCCTCATCGAAAGCGGTGGCGACAACCTTTCCGCGACGTTTAGCCCGGAACTCGTTGACCGCGTCATGTACGTCATCGATGTCGCGGGCGGGGACAAGATCCCGCGCAAGGGCGGGCCCGGCGTCTGCAATTCAGACCTTCTCGTCATCAACAAGCGTGACCTCGCCGAGTACGTCGGTGCCAGTCTCGATGTGATGCGGCGCGACGCCACCGCGGCCCGTGGCGAGCGCCCCTTCCTCGTCACCAGCATGCGAGACGCCGGCGACCGCGCCGCCCTCGCCGAGTGGGTGCTCCGTCAGCTCGGTGACGCGCGCCAGCCATGACGGTCTCGCGCGCTCGCCTCGTGGCCCATGCGGATTGCGGCCGAAGCCGGGTCGCCCACGCCTACGCGGCGGCGCCCCAGCGCTGGGCGTTCGGTGCCCCGTCGGGCGACGGTTGGGTCGATGTCTGCCACCAGGCAGTCGGCGATGGTGTCTTCGCCGGTGATTGCTGCCGTGCCACGATCGAGGTTGGGCGAACCGCCCGGGCGGTCGTGCGCTCGATCACGGCCACCCCACTCCGGGGCCCCGGGAAGAGCGCGACCATCACCCGCATCCGCGTTGCCGCGGACGGCACGCTGTTGCATCTCCCCGGGGCGCTCATCCCCCAGCGTGAGTCCGACCACGCCGTCGTCCTCCGGGTCGATGCTGCGGCGGGCGCCCGCGTGCTGCTGGCGAGTGCGGTCGTCCTTGGCCGTACAGGCATGGGTGAACGTGGCGCCTTCACCCGGCTCCGGAGCCGGACGAGCCTGCGCTACGGCGGGGCCCTCGCCTACGCCGACGAGGCAGCACTGCGGCCTTCGGCCTGGCTCTTCGAGGGAGCGGCCGGACTCGGCCCCGCCCAGGCCGCCCTCTCGGTCTTCGCCATCGGGGATTGGCCACCAGCCGAACCCGTCTGGTGGGACGCGTTCACGGACTCCCCCACCGCCCGCCGCGGGGTCAGTCGCCTGCGACTGGGTGGGGTCACGTTCCGGGCGCTGTGCGCCACCCTCGGCGACACGCAAGAACTCGTGGCCGGCATCGAGCGGGCGGCCCGGGCCTACGTCTCCTCGGTTAGCCGGTCTCTTCCCGAGAGCTCGATGAGCTCTTCGTGGAAGTCGAACCAGACGGTGTGATAGCTATCCTTGAGGGGTGAGGCGAGCATCGTCGCGTCGCCCGCCTCCAGCGCCGCCAGCGCCCGTTCGAACCGCGGGAGGTAGGCGCCGAGGCGGCCGACGTGACCGGCGCTCTCGGCTATCACCGGCGCCAGGCCCTCGTGGAGGTCCCGCACCGAGGCCACGAGCGCCGAGAGCGCCTCCTCCGGCTGCCCCTGCCCGGCCAGCTGCCAGTCCGTTATCAACCGCTTGAACCGGTCGTTGAGTTCGCTGAAGCGCGCATAGCAGGCTTCGAACGGCTCCCCCCGGACGCCCGCCCGCTCGCTCGACAGGCGCTCCTTCAGCCACGTCCGCCCCTCTTGGCTCGGCATGAAGCCGCGGGGCGTCTCCTTGAACAGCTGTGGCCACTCCCCAACGAGGCCCGTCACGGTCTCCACGCTCGCCGAAAGGTAGGCCGCCGCCCGCTCAGCGCTGCACAGCCCCTTGAGCTGGATGGCGCGCACCACGTCCATGATCGTGACGCCGACCGTCTGCCCGTCCCCGGCCGACGGTGCCCGCGTGCCGGGTTCGACCCCGAGCGCCGCCGCCCATTCGCGGATCGTCCGGGCTTCGTCCAAGTCGACCGTCCCGGCCTCCCGGCGGTCGCCGAGGTAGAGCCGGCCGCTGGAGCCGTCCACCGTCACCAGATCGCCCTCCCGCATGGTCAGGCCACCAACGTGCAGCCCTTCGGGGCTGAACCGGCCGCCCTCCAGGCTCGTCACGGCCGGGATCGACCAGCTCCGCGCCACCACCGCCGCATGGCTGGCCACACCGCCGCGCGTGGTCAGCAACGCCGCCGCGCCGACCATCCCGTGGACGTCCTCGGGCGACGTCTTCTCCCGGGCCAGCACGACGGCGACGCCATCGGCTGCGAGCGACGCGGCGCGGTCCGCGTCGAAGCAGAGTACGCCCGCCGCCACGCCCGGCGAGGCCGCCAGGCCGGCGCCTGCCGCGGTGGCTGTTGGGTCGACCCGCCCCGCGTTGGCGAGCTGCCCCAGGACCTGCTGGTCCACCCGGGCCACCGCCTCCGCCCGGTCGAGCGGAAAGTCCGGGTCCTCGGCCATTTCGACCGCGATCCTGACGGCTGCCGCCGCGCTCCGCCGTCCACTCCGCGTCTGGAGCACGAACAGCCGGCCGCCGCTGACCGTGAACTCGACGTCGCACATGTCCCGGTAGTGGCGCTCCAACCGCCCGAGGGCCTCGGTCAGCTCCGCGTAGACGGCGGGCATCCCGGTACGGAGGGTGTCGAGGCCACTGACCGCGTGCGTCCCGGCAACGACGTCCTCCCCCTGTGCCCGGGCCAGGTAGTCGCCGAACGGTTTCGCCTCACCGGTCGCCGGGTCGCGCGTGAAGACGACGCCTGTCCCCGAGCGGTCATCAAGGTTGCCGAAGACCATCGCCTGGACCGTGACGGCCGTCCCCATCTCCTCGCCGATGCCTTCGTGCGCGCGGAAGACGCGGGCGCGCTCGGAGTGCCAGGAACGGAAGACGGCCTCGACGGCCCCGCGGAGCTGGGCCATCGGGTGGTCTGGTATCGTCAGCCCGTTGGCCCGGGCAACGGCCCGCACACGTTCGGCCGCGGCAACCGCGGCCGCCGCCGAGCCATCATGCATCGCCGCTGCCGCGATCTCGTCCCCGGCCAGCCCGAGGACCGTCTCCGCGTACATCCGGCAGAAGCGGAGCCAGGTGTCGGCGGCGAAGCTGGCGCTCCCCGTCGAAGCGGCGAGTGCCTCCCGGACCGCGGGCGTGATCCCGACGTTCAGGAGCGTGTCCATCATCCCTGGCATCGAAACCGGCGCGCCCGAACGGACCGAGACGAGCAGCGGCTGGTCAGGGTCGCCGAAGCGGACGCCGAGCGCATCGCCGAGCCGCTCCAGGTGCGCCGCGATCTGCCCGTCCAGCTCAGCGGGCCAGCCCGACCGCAGGTACCTCCGGCAGACCTCCGTCGTGATGATGAACCCCGGCGGCACGGGCAGCTTCAGTGCCTGTGTCATCTCGACGAGACCGGCGCCTTTGCCGCCCAATAATTGTGTCGCGTCGCGGCCCGGTTGGACTGGATCGTCGAACGCTACGACATCGGCCTGGACGGCGGGGGAGACGCTCATGCTCGCTACCTCATCGTTCGGGCTGCTGCCGCCATGGGTCACCCGTACTCGCTCTTCGCGGCGTTCCCCAGCGTACACAACCCGGCCCGAATGCTCTTCCCAGCACCCTCCCTTCCCCCCGTGCGCCAGCGGTGCCGTACACTTTCGCGATGCTCCCCGTCCTCCGCGCCGCAGCCGACCAGCTCATCATGGATGTGGCGATGGTGGAGTACGTCGCAGCGAGCGTCACCGCAGCCGCGGACGCCGGGGAGGTCAGCGCCGCGGCCTTCCTGGTGCCAGTCACGCATCTCGCCGTCTATATTGAGGAGTGTGCGAGCGAGGTTGCGCGGTTCCTTGATGGCGCCCCCGCCGTCCTGCCCGCCTGCGATTGGCCGCTCGCCGGCGCATCGACTGCGGCGGCGGTCTCGCTCGACGAATCCCTGGACGCACTCGCGGCCGCCCGCGATGACCTCATCCAGGTGCTGGCCCGGGTGGCCCGCACACAGGAAGGACGGTCACGGAGCGGCGAGTCGGCCGTGGCCTTCATGGCCAGGGCTTCGGCCCACATCAGCCACCACGCCTTCGACCTGATCGACGCCGCGCCCCGCCTGCGGGACGACGGCTTCTTCTTGAACTGGGCCCTCTGGCCCGGCCTCTACGACGCCCCGGACCTCCAGGCACGCCGGCTGTCGTTCATCGGCGCCCTGGCCGCTCAGCCCGACACAACCAAGGAGGACTCTCTCACGTGAATCACGACGTCGCTCGCGTCATGCAAGAACTCGACGCTCACCGGCAGAAGTACATCGATTTCTGCCGCTCACTCACCGATGAACAACTCATGCGGCCCGTCCCTCGCAGCAGCTGGGTCGTGCGCGACTTCATCGCCCACCTCGCCACCATCGACGGGCCCGTCGGCGAGATGTTCAAGACCGTGCACGACGGTGGCGACCCCGGCATCCGCACCGGCGACGGCGGGAAGTGGAACGTCGATAGTTGGAACGACGGCCAGGTGGCCGACCGGCGCAACCACCCGCTCGAAGACGTCCTCGCCGAGGCCGCCGAGACCCGGGCCGTCCTCCGCGCCCACATGGCCAACCTCAGCACCGAAGACCTCGGCCGCAAGCTGAAGTTTGGCGGCGACAACAAGCGCCCGCCTTCGGAGATCCCGCTCCTCGCCTACCTCAGCGGCTGGTGCAAGCACGACCCGATGCACGCCGTGGACATGGCGCGGGCCATGCCCGAAGTCCTCACGGCGGACTTCAAGGCCTGGATCGACGACCCCGTGATCGCCGGCTACCAGGCTTCCATGAACCCCGCCTGAGTCTCCATGTCCACGGTGGGCTTCATGGTTGTGCGCGATGCCGGTAGTGCGGGGACACAAGGGGTTGTCCCCAGTTGTGACGCCCTGCGGCATGGATGTCTTTGCGTCTCGTCGATGTCGTGCCACCGCCAAACGCTGCACCCACGCCGACGTCCATCCGTTTGGACGGAGCTGGTACACTCGAGTCATGCCGCCCGCCTCCCGTTCCGTATCCCAGATCATCGAGATGCTGCAGGCTGGCAGCCGCCCATCGTCCGTCCAGATGACGGCCCTGTCCGACCTTTCCCCTGAGGACGCCGCCCGCATGGGCACGATCTGGCCCGGGGTGGCCCAGCCGTTGCGTCTCGACCTTGCTGCCCGGGCACGTGAGCTTGCCGAGGATAACGCCGACCTGCACTTCGGCGCCCTCGGCCGTATCGCCCTCGGCGATCTCGACCCGGCCGTCCAGCGCTTCGCGATCGACGCTCTCTGGGAGAGTGAAGACCGGATGACGGGCGCCGAACTCGGACGGGTCTTGCTCACTGACCCTGACAACAGCGTCCGCGCCGCCGCGGCCAGCGCCCTTGGCCCGTTCGTCCTCCGCCGGGAGCTGGTCGATGCCGATCCCCCGGGTGACGCCCTCGTCGAGGCCCTCCGCACGGCGGCCTCGGACAGTGAGCCCTCGGCGGACGTCCGCGCGCGGGCGATCGAGTCGCTCGGCCCACGGACGCTGCCCTGGGTGGAGGAGCTGATCAATTCCGCCTACTACGACGACGACCGCCGGCTCCGCCTCGCCGCCATCAGGGCGATGGGCGGGACGGCTCGCGACGAGTGGGTGGATGTCCTCGCCGAGCAGGCCCGCTCCGATGACCCGGAGTACCGCTATGAGACGGCCCTCGCGCTGGGCCAGATTGGGTCCGACGCGAGCATCGACCTGCTGGTCGAACTGGCCGAAGACGACGATCCGGAGGTCATGGTCGCGGCGTTGGGGGCGCTCGGCGGCGTGGGCGGCCCGGACGTGATCGAGCGCCTCAAGGACCTCGGCCAGGGCGCGCCTCCCCACATCCAGGAGGCCATCGCTGCCGCTATCGAAGCCGCCACCTACCTCGAGGATCGCGACCTTCTCGTCGGGAAAATCGGCCTTGGCTGAGCTCCCCATCCGTGACGCGGTGTCCGCCGGCGGCGTGGTCTGGCGGCGCGGTCTCGACGGGCCGCTCGAAGTGGTGCTCTGCGGCCGCACCGCCGGCAACGTCTGGGGCCTGCCGAAAGGCACGCCCGACCCGGCCGAAGCGTTGCTCGATACGGCCCTCCGCGAGGTGCGCGAAGAGACCGGCCTCCTGGTCGAACCGGGTGAGAAACTTGGCGTTATCGACTACTGGTTCACCGCCGGCGGCACCCGCTTCCGCAAGCGCGTCCACCACTGGCTCATGCAGCCGATCGGTGGCGACCTCGCCGAACACGACCACGAGTTCGACGACGTGGTCTGGCTGCCGCTCGACGAGGCCTACCGCCGCCTGAGCTACGACAACGAACGGCGTATCCTGGCCGAAGCGGCCACCCGCCTCGGTGAGCCCCGATGACGGGCGCCCGGGGCCAGGCAACGCCGCACGATCAGCTCGTCGTCGCAGACGCGGGGCCGTTCCGCATCCGCCGCAAGCACCGGGACGACCTGGCCGACGACTACGCCTGGCGCCGCGACCCCGAAACGGCTCGCTTCGACGGCGCCCTGCCACTCGGCCTGACCTTTGAGCAGTATGTCCGCGAAATGGAACAGGAACTCATCTTCGGCCTGCCGGGGCGCGCCAGTTTCAGTATCGACGCGCCCGGCGGCGAACACATTGGCAACGTGATGTATTACAACGCGTCGCAGTACGGCGACGCAGCCGAACTCGGCATCTCGATTGGCCGCGAGGAATGGCGGGGCAAGGGAGCGGGTACCGCCGTAGTCGTCGCCTTTCTGCGATTTCTCTGGGCGACGACCGCCTTCCGGCGTGTCGTCCTCCACACGCTCACCTGGAATGACCGCGCCCGGCGTTGCTTCGAGCGGGCGGGATTCGCCGCCCTTGAAACGGTGCTCCACAACAACGAGCCCCACCTCCTCATGGAGGCCCGGCGCGAATGGTGGCTACTCTGGGACTCAGAGGGCCGCTTTTGACCAGCAGGTTGCGCACCCCACGGCCGCGCCCGGTACCGGCGGCTGAACCGGCCCCGCGCGGCCGTCCTGGATCTCAACCGACCCGGTAGCCGCCTGGCAACACGCCTGCAACCACGTTCGCCCGGCCCGTTCGCTCGCGCCTCTACGCGCCGCCAGCCCGAACGCCGACACTTCACGTAGAGCAGACGCGCACTCCCTCCTGGGCGTGCGCGCTCCAGATCGTGGGCGGGAAGGTGCAATGGAGTACGGATACGCACAGACGTCCGGCAACCTCGCAGTGGCCGACGATTACCGGAACGGCGCTTCGGAGCCACCGCCTCGCCCTACCCAGGCTCCCATCCGCACCCTGCCGGCCTTGCCGCCCGGCCCGCAACGCATCGAAGACCTCGGTCTCCCCGAGCGGTTCATCGAAGACCTGGCCCTCAAGACACTCCACCGCATCCCGCTGCCCACGCCGATGAGCATCGCGAACGCGATGCGAGTGCCGCCCGGCATCGTCCGCGAGGCGCTCGACGCCCTGAAACGCGGCCACCTCGTTGAGACGACCTCCGCTTCGGGGCGCCTGGAGTCCGATTGGCAGTACCGCCTCACGGAGCTCGGCATGCGCGAGGCCGAACACGCCTTCAACCGCAGCCGCTACGTAGGCCCCGTGCCGGTCCCAATCCAGGACTACTTCCGCCAGCTCGAGTATGACGAGGACATCGGGGCGCCCGATCCCGTCCGCCTCGCCCGGGCGTTGCAGCAGCTCGTCCTTGCCCGCGATGTCGTCGCGAAGGTCTGCCTGGCGCTCACCTCGGGCCGCCCGGCGATGCTCTGGGGTGCCCCCGGCAACGGCAAGACAACGATCCTCGAACTCTGCAGCGAAGCCATTCAGGGCGTCACCTTGCTTCCCGTCGCCGTCTTCGTCAGTGGCCACATCATCAAGCTCTACGACGACCTCGTGCATGTCCTGGTGGAGAGCGAAGACGCCCCTGAGTCAGGCCAGGCGGCCGACCGCCGTTGGCTTCGCATCCGCCGGCCGTTCGTCTTCGTCGGCGGCGAACTGCGCCACGAAGACCTCGACCTCGCTTATGATGCCGCCGTCGGCTACCACCAGGCGCCGCCCCATCTCAAGGCCCATGGCGGTCTCCTCGCGATCGACGACTTCGGCCGCCAGCAAGTCTCGCCGCACGCCCTCCTCAACCGCTGGATCGCCTCCCTCGAACGAGGCGAGGACTCCATGACCCTGATCACGGGCGAGCGTGTCACCTTCCCCTTCCGGTCGACCATCTGCTTCAGCACGAACCTCGAACCGAAGTCGATGCTGGAAGAGGCTCACCTTCGCCGCATCCCCTACAAGATCCGCATCCCCGAGCCCTCGCCGCTTCAAATGGCCGAAATCTTCCGCCGTTTCGCCGACGCGATGGGTGTCGAGACAGCGCCGGGTGGCGTTGAGGTGGCGGTCGAGATGGTCAACCGGGCAAGCAACGGGAACTCCCGGAGCTGCCACCCTCGTGACGTCCTCCAGTTGATCATTGAGGAAGCCCGCTTCGTCAAACGGGCACCGCTCCTCGAACCGGCCGCGACCCGCCGAGCCTGCGAGGTCTATTTCGCGAACGACCCGGGCACCGGGGCCT